>NZ_JBXXYC010000004.1:0-119405 GCF_057222035.1 Fenollaria sp.
AAGCTATTGATGAATATATATACTACTATAATAACGAAAGAATTCAGAAGAAAACAAAATGGATGCCACCTACTTTGTATAGGTTAGCATCCATAGTGTAAACTAAATATTAATGTGTCCAGTTTTCTGGGTACACATCAAAATCAGTCCGTTTTTATATGCTTATTTAATTATTTCTAAATTTATTTTTGCTCTTAATACGCGCAAAACGTGTTCGTCCAAGTCATTTTCATTTATCTCGCCATTTGCCACAGCTTTTTTTACGGCGGCGATGTCATTAATAAAATCTGCCCCGCAAAGCATGTCGGCGCCTGATTTAATCGCAAGTACTGCGGCATTCTTCTTGCCAACAAATTTTTTCACGCCTTGCATTGCCAAATCATCTGTGATGATGACGCCATCAAAACCAAGTTTTTCTCTTAAAATTTTATGAACTGCTGGGGATATGGATGCCGGCGCATTCTTATCCATCGCCTCTACTATGTTGTGTGAGACAAGTACCATAGGCGCTTTTGCCTCGATTCCTGCCTTGAATGGAATAAAATCTTCTTTTTCAAATTTTGCCATCGGTCTTTTGTCACGAACAAGATTTGTGTGGGTATCTTTGTTATTGCCATAGCCTGGAAAATGTTTTAGGACGCTGCCAATGTGCACTTCGTTCATCACGTTTACAACGCTTTTTACATATTCTGCGGTTTCTGCTGGGCTCTTCGCAAAGCTTCTTTTGTATATAAAATCATTTTTATTCGTGGAAATGTCTGCGACTGGCGCAAAATTTAGATTTATTCCTATGCTTTTTAATAAATTTGATTTTTCTTTAGTATCTTTCTTAATTCTATCCATGCTGCCATGTTTATACAGATACTGCGGCGAGGCGAATGGATATTTTCTGAAATTTTTATTCGTGCTCACACGATTGACTGTGCCGCCTTCTTCGTCCACAGCAATGAACATAGCGAGCTTAGAAGCGTTTTGGCACTCTTGAATATTTTTTATTACAGAATTTTTTGTTTTGCCCTTAAAATCCCTTCCAAATAAAATATATCCGCCTAAATTATATTTTTTCGCAAGTGCAGCCGCATTTTTATCTGGGCAGCGCGCGATAAACATTTGTCCAATCTTTTCATCAAGTGACATATTTTCTAATATTTCTTCTTCTTTTGTTTTTTCTAGCACTTTTTTCTCTTCAGCTTGTTTTTTCTCGTCTATGCTTTTTGTTTCATCAGATATTTTTGAATTATTTACTGAGTTTTCTTTAGTTTTTGATTTACACGCTATAAGCACAGCCAAAGCCATAATAAAAACTAAGCTCATTAAAATTTTCTTTTTCATCTTATTTCACATTCCTTACGAGTATTGCCTTGATCTTCACATCTTGTGAACGCCACTTAGTCTCGTACTCGCTGATGAAGTCATCTTGGAACTCATCTACAGCCAAATCATCTGTTTTGAAAATTATCTCGAAGCCTTCGCTTTCAAAATATTTTAGCGATGACTCATAAAGTCCTTGATCATCAGTCTTGAGCCTAATCGTTCCATCACTCTTCAGAATTTTTTTATACATCTTTAATTGATCTGGATAAGTTAATCTTCTTTTGTGCTGTTTGTTTTTTGGCCAAGGATTGGGAAAATTTATATAAATTTCCTCGACCTCGTTCTCTTGGAAGTACTCGTCCACGTTTCTGATGTCAGCAAGGACTAGTCTTACGTTTGATGCATCCTCTTCTTCAAGCATGCGCTTTGCATAAACTAGGCAGCCCTCTTCCATATCGATGCCGACGAAATTTTTATCTTTAAAAGTATTTTTCAGATAATTAATAAAGCTGCCCATGCCTGAGCCAAGCTCTAAATAAATTGGATTGTCATTGCCAAAATCTTCACGCCACTTGCCCTTGTTCTCCATGGGCCTATATCTAAAGATGGGGCTCTCTTTTAGTTCAGGCAGCGCCCACCATTTTTTTCTCATTCTCATTTTATCACCAAGATAAGTTTAGCATATGATGGCTAAAATTGCAAGTTTGTGATATAATATTTATATATGAGGAGGTATAATTATGTTAGCTCTTGTAAGTGGCGCATCTCGAGGCATTGGTAGGGCCATAGCGATTGAGTTTGCCAAAAAAGGTTACGATGTCTGTATCAATTATCATGAACATGGCGATGAAGCGATGGAAATTTTAGAAGAAGTTAAAAAATATTCGAACGGCTTTGTTTATGGGGCAGACGTTTCAAATTATGATGAAGTATCTAAATTAAAGGAAGAAATTTTTAAAAGATATAAAAAAATTGATGTGCTTGTGAATAATGCAGGCGTGGCTCTGACTAAGCTTGTGCAAGAAACGAGCGAAGATGAGTATGATTATGTATTTAACACGAATATGAAGGGCGTATTCAACATGACCAAGGCTTTTATCAAGCCGATGATACATGAGGGCACAGGGGTCATAATTAACGTAACGAGCATGTGGGGCGAGACAGGAGCCGCGATGGAGACTGTTTATAGCGCATCGAAGGGAGCTGTAATCGCTTTTACTAAGGCGGTCGCAAAAGAGGTAGCACCATCGGGTGTTAGGGTGAACGCAATAAGTCTAGGCTGCATAGCAACTGACATGATGAAAGTGTATTCAGAGGCTGAAATTGATATGCTTCGTGATGAAACGCCGCTTGAGATGATTGGAAGCGCAGAAGATGCAGCGAAGGCGGCAGTTTTTCTTGCATCACAGGACGCAAAATTCATTACAGGCGAAGTACTTCGTGTGAACGGCGGATTTTATATATAATTTTACGCATAAACTAAAAAAGATAGGGACTATAAAGTCTCTATCTTTTTTGATATAGCAGGTATCATTTGTTTTTTTCTTGAAAGAAGTCCGTCAACTGTAAACTCGTTATCTACAAGCTCCTTGTCAAATGCTGCGGCGATATTTTCTTTGTATGAGCCTTGCACTAAAACTAGTGAATACTCTTTAAGTATATCAGTTATCATCAAAACAAAAGTATCTTCTTGATTTTTATCAATTGTTTCTCTCATTAAATTTAATAAATCATCTTTTCTCTTTTTCACTTCATCCATATCCATGGTCATGACTTGTGCTACACGAATTTTTTTCTTAGCGATATTAAATGATTTCACGTCCATCTTAAGCAAATCTTCACTCGCCACGTCCTTGATGCTTGCCGCTTCAGTAAACATCTCTATGGCGTAAATGTCTGGATCTATTCCGGCTATCGGAGCAAGAAGCTCTATCATTTTCGCGTCTGTTTTTGTGCTTGTCGGCGATTTTAATAAAAGTGTGTCTGAGATGATAGCTGAGATTAAAAGACCAGCTATGTGCTTAGGAATTGCAATACCATTCTCAATAAACATCTTTGTAATTATGGTTGCTGTTGAGCCTAATGGTTCGTTCCTAAAGTATAGTGGAAGTTTTGTCTCAACGTTGGCAACTCTGTGATGATCGATGATTTCAAGTATTTCAGCTTCTTCTATGTCATCGACTGATTGAGTTCTTTCGTTATGATCGACTAAAATTATATTTTTTCTCTTGTCGCTTAATAAGTGATAGCGGCTAACTGTGTTTATAACTTTGCCGTCGTTGTCCAAAACTGGATAACAGCGGAATCTGTTTTTATTCATCTCTGCTTTAACGTCTGAAACAAAATCTTGTATGTGGAAGGTTTTGATGCCGCCCTTTGTCATCGCATACGATACAGGCACGCTTAGTGGAAGCACTCTCGATGCCATGAAAGAATCATACTCTGTTGATATGATGCTGATGCCTTTTTCCTTCGCCATATTTAATATTTTCTCGCTTATTTTGAAACCGCCAGTCACTATCATGCAAGAAACATTTCTCTTGATAGCGTCCTCTTGAGCGTCCTCTCTGTCTCCGAGTATAACTACATCGTCTTCTTCAATCCTATCTTCAATCATCTTTGGATCCATAGCGTAGATAGCCATGCGGCCAAGAGGTTTTCTGTAACCATCGTTAATTACAGTTCCTTTTAAAACTTCAACAACATTTTTAAATGGTGTATCAGCCTTGCTTAAAACTGTGTCGTCAAAGATGTTTGTGTAAATTTCTGTAATATCTTTTAAACCGATGATGCCACTCATCTTGCCACATTTATCAACGACTATGAGTACATAAGCGTTTTTCTCACGAAGTAAATTTATCGCTTCGTATAGGGAGGCATCCTCAGCTATAAGCACGGCATCATCAAGATCAACATCTTTTAATTTTATTTTCATCGTTGTTAATAGTTTTGGCTCGTCTACGCCAAAATATTTTAAAACGAATTTTGTTTCTTTATTTAAATCTCCAAGCCTAACTGGTCTTGCATCATATTTAGCAAGGCTATTGACAAGGTAGGCATAGGAGATGGCACTTGCAATTGAATCCGTATCAGGAACCTTATGGCCTGAGACGTAAACTTTTTTATTCATTAAATCACCTTCCATATTATATTCATATACTATAACACATTTGAAAGAAAAAATAAAGGATTATGTAAAAAAATTTAAAAAAGTCTTGAAAAAATATTTCGATTGTAGTACAATTAATTGATATACACATAGAAAAGAGGATAATATGTCAAAATCGTATCAAATAAATATGACTGAAGGAAATATACTTCCTAAAATAATAAAATTTTCAATACCTTTGATGCTCTCGGGCATGCTTCAACTGTTTTTTAACGCTGCTGATGTTATAGTTGTCGGTAGATATGCAGGTGATGAGGCCTTAGCCGCAGTTGGATCGACTGGCGCTTTGATAAATTTACTAATAAATTTATTCATAGGTATATCGATAGGCGCGAGCGTACTTATGGGACAAGCAATTGGAGCAAGGGACTACAACGATGCACAAGACTCGCTACATACAGCGATGCTAACTGGTCTTATAGGCGGCATCATCATGATATTTGTGGGTCAAGTTGTTTCAAGACCTATGCTTGAACTAATGCAAACACCAGATGATGTCATTGAGCTTTCATCACTTTACATGAAGATATATTTTATGGGTATGCCGGGCTTTATGCTATACAATTTCGGTGCGGCGATACTTAGAGCAGCTGGCGACACAAAAAGACCGTTATACTATCTATTTGTTTCTGGCATAGTTAATGTCATTTTAAATTTATATTTTGTAATAGTTTTAAAAATGAGTGTAGATGGCGTTGCCTACGCTACAATTATTTCCGAAGCAATATCTGCCATACTTATAGTTATCTGTTTAATGAGAAGCGATGGCTATTTAAATTTAAGTTTGAGAAAGCTTAAAATAGACGGCAAAAAATTTATAGAGATGCTTAAGATAGGTATACCATCAGGTTTTACAGGGATAGTTTTTAGCGTATCAAACATGCTTATACAATCATCAATAAACTCTTTTGGCAAGCTTGTAATGGCTGCGAACACTGCGGCATCTAACTTGGAAGGCTTTGTGTATAACGCGATGAACTCCATCTATCAAACAGCTCTTGCCTTTGCCTCACAAAATATGGGCGCGAAAAAACTTGATAGAGTTGACGATGTTTTGAAAAAGTCCTTGCTTGTAGTGAGCGGCGTCGGTTTATTCTTTGGTGTGGGCGCATATTTACTTGGAGAAATTTTATTAAGATTATATACACCAAATCAAGAAGTTATAGACATCGCCATGCTTAGACTTTTGGTTATAAGCACATCATATTTCTTGTGCGGCATCATGGACGTTTACTCAGGTGTTATACGCGGCATGGGATTTTCATTTACGCCGATGCTCGTATCGATGTTCTTTGTATGCGCATTCAGAGTTTTTTGGATATACACAATATTCGAGCGTTTTCACGAGCAATGGGTTTTATATATCTCATATCCTGTATCGTGGACTATAACCATAATCGCTTATTTCTTTACATATAAAATAGTAAGGAAAAAAGCAAAAGAAAAAATATTAAAGATGAGTTAATTTTAGGCAGTTTTATAGCTGCCTTTTATTTCGATTAGACAAAATATTTTAAGCTTTTAATATATTTTGAAAAAGTCCTTGACAAAGATTAATTTTATATATATAATAGGAAATGAACTTAATAAGTCTCATAAAGAGTGACGGAGGGAATAGGCCCTGTGAAGTCCGGCAACCTGCTAGCAAGGTGCCAAATCCTACAGCGCAGCTGAAAGATGAGAAGATGTAACCTTCAGCTATGAAGGTTTTTTTATTTTATAAGATGCGCCGCGAGATAAATATTTTAAGCAGCTTTATATTAGAAAATATTAAAGGGAGGAAGATTATGTATAAAAAACTATTTACATCTGAATCGGTAACAGAAGGACATCCTGACAAAGTCTGTGACCAAATATCAGATGCGATACTAGATGCGATACTAGAAAAAGACCCAGAAGCAAGATGCGCGATCGAAACAACAGCATCAACTGGATATATTTTAGTATCTGGACAAATAACAACAAATTGCTATGTTGATATACAATCAGTAGCTAGAAAAGTTATAGCAGACATAGGTTATACTAGAGGAAAATTCGGTTTTGATGCAGAAAATTGCGCTGTACTTGTATCAATCGAAGAACAATCTAAGGATATAGCACTAGGCGTTGACAAGGCGCTTGAGACTAAAGAGCACTCAAAAGATAAATATGATTTAATTGGTGCAGGCGACCAAGGTATGATGTTTGGCTACGCTTGTAACGAGACAGAAGTTTATATGCCACTTGCAATTTACTTATCACATAAATTAGCTAGAAAATTAGCAGAAGTTCGTAAAGATGGCACGCTAAATTATTTAAGACCAGATGGAAAAACACAAGTAACTGTTGAATATGACAATGGCAAGCCAAAGAGAGTTCATACTATAGTTGTATCAACACAGCACAAAGAAGGCGTTAGTCTTGAAAAGATAAGAAAAGATATCATCGAGAACGTTATAAAACCAGTTGTTGATCCAAAACTTATCGATGACGAAACAATCATCTACGTGAACCCAACAGGCAGATTCGTTATTGGTGGACCAAAAGGTGACACAGGTTTAACAGGTAGAAAGATTATCGTTGACACATACGGCGGATACTGTAGACATGGCGGAGGAGCCTTCTCAGGAAAAGACGCTACAAAGGTTGATAGATCAGCATCATACGCAGTTAGACACGTTGCTAAAAATTTAGTAGCAGCAGGTCTTTGCGATAAATGCGAAATTCAAGTTTCATACGCAATAGGTGTAGCTAAGCCAATATCCATAAACGTAGATACCTTTGGCACAGGCAAAATCGAAGAAGCAAAAATATTAGAGATAGTAGAAAAAGTATTTGACCTTCGTCCAGCCTTTATCATCGACTACTACGATTTAAGAAGACCAATCTTCCACAAGATTAGTAACTACGGCCACTTCGGACGTGACGACATAGATCTTCCTTGGGAAAGATTAGAAAAAGTTGATGAAATAAAAAAACTTCTAAAAGAATATAAATAATTAAAAAATATTATATATATAATAAGAAGAGAACTATGAGTAATTGCTCATAGTTCTTTTTTGCGTTAATATTAATTTTAATGTTTTTCGTGCGAGTATCTTAAATTAAGAGTCTTTCTAAGCGTGTCAATGAAGGCATCAACATTGTAATTGTTAGGGAAGGGAAGAGTACAATCGATGGCAGATTTATTTTCATTTGCCTCATCAAGCACATCAAGTGAACAAATTTCTATACCTTCTTTAGTACAGATCTCTTTAAACTCTTTATTTTGAAAATTTTCGCTATCAAAAAGCATATAAAATCTACAAGATTCTCTCTTATTTAAAAAATCATTTAAACCCCTTAGATTAATTAAAGTGACAAGACCGATGATTGTTGCAAAAATCGCTCCTTTGTAATAACCTATGCCGACAGCAAGACCATTGGCAGCGCAAAGCCAAAGAGTCGCAGCAGTAGTTAAGCCCTTGACAACATCCTTCTTTTGTAGTATAGTGCCTGCGCCTAAAAAACCTATGCCACTTATGACTTGACCTGCAAATCTCGTTGCGTCCCAAGAACTATCGCCATAAAAAGCTTTAAATCCATCGACAGATATAAGCATGATAAGGCAAGAAGCGACAGAAACTATGATGTGAGTCCTAAGACCAGCCGCTCTATGTTTTCTCTCACGTTCAATACCGATGAGCGAGCCTAAGAGAGCCGCAATCAATAATCTTGCTAATATAATTAATGTATTCATAAGTCCACCACCCTTTCGAGTATTATAGCATATATATATAAAGGTAAAGAATATATAAAATATAAAAATAATTTAAAATTTTGCAAATAGTAAAGATAGAAAATATTTAACAATTTTTTTTATAAAGAACACAAAATTTTTTTATTCTTTATATTATACTTATATACTTATATTTTTAACCATAAAATTTTATGGTATTGTGATAAATCAAATTATTTTCTTAATTTGTGATAATTTTACTTGACAGATGATTTCATAAGTTATATAATGGCAAATAATTATTAAAACATAGTTATTATCACGATTTTCGTAATAATATATTTTAGAAATCGTAAGATTTATTTCTAAGAAAGAAGGAGAAATATGAAAAAAGGAAGGAAATTACTAGCCTGTTTAGTATTAATAGTCATGGTGCTAAGCCAAGTACCATCAAATTTACTAGTACGAGCAGAAGAAGGAACAGAAACAAAGTACAAATTAAGCTTCGAGCTTGAAAGAGATGCGAGTGCATTGAACGAAATTTATCAAAAGCATGATGAGGCTGAGGGTCAAAGTGAAAAGGCTAGTGATAAAGAGACCGCTGGCAAAGCAGATGCAAATAAAGATAACGAGACAGTTGTTGATTTAAGCCAAGAAGAAGAAGCTGAAGAAAAAACTGAAGAAAATTCATCTGAAGAAACAAAGCCAGTAGACGAAGCAAAACCAACAGAAGAATCAAAACCGATAGACGAAGCAAAGCCGGTAGACGAAGGACTTGCTGGAGATGAATCGAATCAAGCAGATGAAGACGAGGCAATAGTATTGCCATCAGGCGGAGGCGAAGGCTCTGCGAAAGAAAAGGCAGAAGAAGTAAAGGACCTAAATATCACATACACACTTCACATAAAAGGCGAAACTGAAAAGACTATGGAAAAGATAATCACTTATTCAGTAGAAAAAGCTGATTTTGTGGGAGATTTAAAATTCGAAGGCATTGAAGCGCTAAGCAATGAACTAGAAGTAAAGTACTATAGCAAAGAAGACGGATCAAGTTTTGACGAGAAATCTGAAAATTTTGATTTGTATTTAGAAACAAACTCAGAAAAAACTGTATTAGAATTACCAAGAATAGGCGAAAAAGAAGATTCACTAAGAGTAAAGGAAAGTAATTTTGAAGAAGCATTAGAAATAAGCGAAGAAAAAGTTAATGAAGCAGTGGGCAATCCTGATGCCACAGAAGTTTACCTAAATGGAACAAGCGGCGATGATACAAAGGACGGAAGCAAAGAAGAAAATGCTGTAAAGACATTTAAAAAGGCTAAAGAATTAGCTGGCACAGACAAAAATATTATAGTTATTGGCACAACAGATATCTTTGGTGATATTTCTCTTGAAGGAGCAAATCAAAAAGTAATTAGAGGAGAAAAGTTTAATGATTTTCTATTTAGAGTAGCTGAAGGCACTGAAGCAAGCTTAAAAAATATTATCATAGATGGTAATTCTGATGTAAACAAAAACATTGGAAAGTCATTAATTGAAGTAAAATCAGATGCAACACTTAATATAAATGATGGGGCTATTTTAAAAAATAATAAAATAAAAGCTATAGAAAATACTGCTACAAGAGGCGGAGCAGTAAATGCGACAGATGCGACTATAAATATGATTGGTGGTTCTGTAGAAAAAAATCAAGCTACTTATGGTGGAGGTATTTATTTATATAAAACTACAATGAATTTTTCTGGTGGCGTTGTTCAAAATAATGAAGCTAAAAGAGTTATTGACTCTGCGTATGGCGGGGCAATTTATTCAGCAGGTGGGGGCATCATAGCTAGTGGTGCAAGCACGATAAACTTCTCTGGAGATGCAAAAGTTTTAAATAACTCTGCCGATGAAGTCGGTGGAGGAATAAGTTTAGGAACAAGACAAGTTGAAGAACAAAATAAGCTTTACATGACAGGCGGACTTATTGATGGAAATATTGCTGGAGCTTCTGGCGGAGGAATATTTATACAATGCAGGCTATTTAACAGTGGTAAATCTGTTGCTTATATTTCATCTGGTAGAATAACTAATAACAAAATGAGCGGGACCGGAAAAACAGAGATGGCTTTTGGCGGAGGCGGCATTTACGTTAATGGCTTCCCTGCTTCATGGGACTATGAAGGCAATCATTATTATGGGGAAAATGGTGAGTTATATTTAACAAATGCAATAATAAGAAATAATATGTCGGATTGGGAAGGAGCTGGATTTGCTGGTTGTCCTATATCAAAAACAGATTTTTTTGTAAATAATGGCGTCGCTATATATGGTAATAGAGTCTTAAAAGAAAGTCATACAATAAAATATAAAGGAAAAAATATAACATATTATCATAGGGATAAAGGAGAGACAGTTTATTTATTATCAAGTAAGTTTTATATGTCTCATAGTGGACAAGCGGAATACAAACTTGATAAGAGGATGTTAGGTGGAGCACCATACGATTGGAAAAAAGTAATAGGCTCTGAAATAATTCCTTTGCCAGATAATGAACTAGAAGCGACATTGCCAGAAAATTCTGAATTAGCATTAAATTCAAACGATAAAGCCAATGAGCTTACACAAGCCTTAGGAAAGGTAATCATTGAAGGAAATTATTCAGCTACAAGAGGAGCTGGTATTGGAAGTAACGGTACAATAAAATTTGGGACAGAGGCTCCTACTACTGAAGTTTCTGTTGAAAAGAAATGGAACGACAACGATGATGAAAAGCAAAATCGTCCTGAAACTATTACCGTAAACTTAATTGCTATTTATGGTGGACAAGAATATAAAGTTGATTCAGTTGTATTAAACAAAGATAATAAGTGGGAACATAGTTTTAAAGATTTACCTACAATTAACGATGGAAAACCAATAAATTACACTGTAAAAGAAGAAGTTGTTACTGGATATAGTTCTAAAATAACAGGTTCAGAAGCTGATGGCTACACAATCACAAATAGCTACTATCCACCAGAAGAACCAGAGAAAGAATACAGAGACATCTCCGTAGAAAAAGCTTGGGATATAAGAGGCATGAAGCCTATTAGCCATATCGAAGTAGAGCTATATAGAGATGGCGAAGCTACAGGAAATACTCTAGTCTTAAGCGAAGCGAATGGCTGGAGCGGAAGCTTCAAGAACTTAGAGAAAGCATCTGATGGCGGACACATCTATAAGTATAGTGTAAAAGAAATTGGCGAAAAGTTTTACACTGTAGAAATATCTGGCGAATACTACGAAGTTATATACAGAGGCAATATGGATAGTGGCTTCACTATAATCAATAGAGAAGAGCCAAAGAAGCCTCAAAGAAGAGATATAAGAGTTAGTAAAGTGTGGGACGTTACAAATGAACTACCAGTTGATGAAATTCAAGTTGAGCTATACAAAGACGGAAGAGCAACAGGAAATGTGATCACGCTTAGCGAGGCCAACGGCTGGATGGGACACTTCGAAGACCTACTTGCTTATGATGCAGAAGGCGTTAAATACGAGTACAGCGTAAAAGAAGTTGGCGAAGCATCGCACAAAATCAACATCTTAGGCACTAAATACGAAGTCAGCTACGAAGGAGATATGAATTATTCATTTGTAATCACAAACAAAGAAAATATTCCACCTAAGAAAAAGATGGAGATTAGAGTAAGTAAGACATGGAGAACAAGCTCAAAGACAGAAGCAGTTCAAGTAGAATTATATATGGACGGAGCTGCTACAGGTAAAGTTATAACTCTTAGCGAGGATAATGGTTGGAGCGGAGTATTTACTGAACTTGAGACAGAAGACGCAAGTCGTATCCGACACATATACACAGTTAAAGAAATAGGCGAAACTTTTGGTCAATACAATATTGGGGAAAGAAAATTTACTGTTACTTATGAAGGAAGTATGGACGCTGGCTTCAACATAGTAAATAGTGAAGAGATACCAAAAGAAAAAGATGAGAAGTCGAAAGACAAAGATGAAAAGCCAAAAGATAAAAACACAGAAAATGAAAAACACATAATACCAAAGACTGGTGTTGAAGAAGGAACTTTATCTATAGTCTTAGCACTAGTTGTTCTAGCCGGACTATTATTTGTAAAGAAAAAAATTACTAAGAGTAAAAGTAAATAGATTTTAGAAAATATCTGCTAGGCGATTTGCTTAGCAGATATTTTTTATATTTTATATATGATAAGAAAGAACTATGAGTGGAGTGCTTATAGTTCTTTTTTATTTTGAAAAAGGCTGGATGGCGTATGACGAGCGATATGTATATCGCGCCAATCGTTTTAGGCCAACATTGATTTTTGCAAAATTATAATCAAGACAAAACGATTTAGCAAAAATATAAAAAAATTTTAAATATTTATAAAAAAATGCTTGACATTTGTCTTGACTTATTATATAATTATAAATTGCATAATTAGGATTTAAAATGGGTTTTTATTCTCAAAATCTTAGTTTAGGGTACGACATATAGTAGGTTATTTTTATAAGGGGTGAATATTTGGATGCTACATCCTGTTGAAAACGGAAAAAGAACTAGAATGAGTTATTCTAGAATAAAAGAAGCTTGCGAGATGCCAAATTTTATTGAGGTACAAACTGCATCGTTTGACTGGTTCTTAAAAGATGGTTTAAAGGAAGCTTTTGATGACATATCACCTATTGATGACAATGGTGGTAGCTTAGTATTGGAGTTTGTTAACTACAGTATAGGTAAAGAATTAAAATATACTGAAGAAGAGTCTAGAATAAAGGATACAAACTACAGTGCTCCTCTTAGAGCAAAGGTTAGACTAATTAATAAAGACACTGGAGAGGTTAAAGAGCAAGAAGTATTTATGGGAGATATACCTATCATGACTGACAAGGGTACTTTCATAATCAATGGTGGAGAAAGGGTTGTTGTTTCGCAAGTCGTTCGTTCACCAGGCTGCTACTATAAGAAGGAAATCAATAAGAACGGCGAGCTTGATTACAGTGCAACTATCATACCAAACCGTGGTGCTTGGCTTGAGTTTGAAACTGATGCAAGTGGCGCTTTATATGTAAAGATTGATAAGAACAGAAAAGTTATCATCACATCACTTCTTAGAGCTTTAGGAATTGTTTCTGATCTTGAAATTGTTGAAACATTAGGCGAAACTAATGATTTATTGACAACTCTTGAAAAAGATACTGCAAAGACTCAAGATGAGGCTTTGATTGAAATCTACAAGAGATTAAGACCAGGCGAACCAGAAGCTGTAGATAGTGCTAAATCACTACTTAATAATCTATTCTTCGACCCTAAGAGATACGACCTAGCAAAAGTCGGAAGATATAAGTTCAACAAGAAGTTATCTATAGCAAGAAGGATTGAAAATCACAAGCTTGCAGTAGATGCAGTTAACCCTATCACAGGCGAATTAATTTATGAAAAGGGTACTCTTCTTGATAGACCTATGGCGCAAAAGATTGAAGACAATTTTGTCAATACCATCGACATAGTTTTGGACAATGGTGAAGAGATCAGAGTCGTAGGTAATAACTTTGTTAAGCCAGAAGCTTTTGATACAAAAGTTAATTTTGAAGAGCTTGGACTTAAAGATAAAGTTTATGCACCATTAATGCATGAACTTATGGACGAAGCTAAGGATGATGAAGAGCTTAAAAACTTAATTATAGAAAATATAAAAGAAATATCTCCAAAGAGAATTGAAATTGACGACATAATAAGTGCTATCAACTACCAATTCAACTTAATGCGCGGCGTTGGTCAATTTGACAACATCGACCACTTAGGTAACAGACGTGTAAGAAGCGTTGGTGAACTTTTACAAAACCAATTCAGAATCGGTCTTTCCAGAATGGAGAGAGTTATTCGTGAAAGAATGACTACACAAGATCCTGAAGCTGCTACTCCACAAAGTCTTATCAATATAAGACCAGTAGTTGCATCTCTTAAGGAATTCTTCGGTTCATCACAACTTTCACAATTCATGGACCAAACTAACCCTCTTAGCGAGTTAACTCACAAGAGAAGAATGTCTGCTTTAGGACCTGGAGGACTTTCAAGGGACAGAGCAGGATTTGAAGTAAGAGATATTCATAACTCGCAATACGCTAGAATGTGCCCAATCGAGACACCAGAAGGACCAAACATCGGTCTTATCACATCACTCGCATCATTTGCAAGGATCAATGAATATGGTTTTATCGAAGCTCCTTATAGAAAGGTAGAAAAAGGCACAGGAAGAGTTACTGATGAGATTGAATATATAAGCGCAGATGTTGAAGATGAGTGCATCATAGCTCAAGCAAACGAACCAATCGATGATAAAGGATATTTCAAAAACGATATCATAGTTGCTAGAAGTAAGGCTGAAAACGATACTTTGATGGACATGTTCAGAAAAGAAGAAATCGATTACATGGACGTTTCACCTAGACAAATAGTTTCAGTTGGTACAGCGATGATACCTTTCTTGGAAAACGACGACGCGAACCGTGCGCTAATGGGTTCAAACATGCAAAGACAAGCAGTTCCACTACTTATGACAGAAGCACCAATCGTTGCAACTGGTATTGAGTACAAGGCTGCTAAGGACTCAGGTGTATGTGTTGTTGCTAAAAATGACGGTATCGTTAAAAAAGTTGATGCGAAGAGCATAGTTATAGAAAATAAAGACAAAAATATTGATTCATATAAATTAATCAAATTTACAAGCTCCAACCAAGGCACTACTATTAACCAAAGACCTATAGTTCAAGCGGGAGAAAAGGTTAAGAAAGGCGATGTTATTGCTGACGGACCAAGCACTAACCTTGGTGAAATGTCACTAGGCAAGAACATCTTAGTAGCGTTTATGACTTGGGAAGGCTACAATTACGAAGACGCGATATTAATTAACGAAAGACTTGTTTATGAAGACGTATTGACATCTATTCACATAGAAGAATACGAATCAGAATCAAGAGACACAAAGCTTGGACCTGAAGAGATAACTAGAGATATACCAAACACTAGTGATGAACTTCTAAAGAACCTTGACAAAGACGGTATCATAAGAATTGGTGCTGAAGTTAAGGCTGGAGACATCTTAGTTGGTAAGGTTACTCCAAAGGGAGAAAAGGATTTACCTGCAGAAGAAAGACTACTAAGAGCTATATTCGGAGAAAAATCAAGAGAAGTAAGAGATACATCTCTTAAGGTGCCTCACGGAGAAGCGGGCATAGTAGTTGACGTTAAGGAATTTACAAGGGAAAATGCTGACGAGCTTGCTCCTGGCGTAAATAGAATGGTTAGAGTATATATCGCTACTAAGAGAAAGATATCCGTTGGGGACAAGATGTGCGGTAGACACGGTAACAAGGGCGTTATTTCAAGAATACTTCCTGAAGAGGATATGCCATACTTACCAGACGGCACACCACTACAAATCCTACTAAACCCAATGGGTGTACCATCTCGTATGAACCTTGGACAAGTACTTGAAGTTCACTTGGGTATGGCAGCTAAAAAGCTTGGTATGTACGTTTCAACACCTGTATTTGACGGTGCAAACGAAAACGATATACTTGAAGCACTTGACAAAGCAGGATATCCAAAGAGCGGTAAGATTTATCTAAGAGACGGTAGAACAGGAAAATTATTTGACAATCCAGTTACAGTTGGTTACATGTATATGCTAAAGCTTCACCACTTGGTTGACGAAAAGATCCACGCAAGAAGCATTGGACCATACTCACTAGTTACTCAACAACCACTAGGCGGTAAAGCACAATTTGGTGGACAAAGATTCGGGGAAATGGAAGTTTGGGCTCTTGAAGGTTATGGTGCAAGCCATGTTCTTCAAGAAATACTAACTGTTAAGTCCGACGATATCAACGGCCGTGTTAAGACATATGAAGCCATAGTTAAAGGAAAGAATATTCCAGAACCAGGTATACCTGAATCATTCAAGGTATTAGTAAAAGAACTTCAAAGTTTACTTCTTGACGTTAAGGTACTTGACCAAGACGATAACGAGATGGAACTTGATGATGAAGATGATTTCATGAACGAAAGAGAAATCATTGCAGGCGACTTCAAGAGCATGGATACTGATTACAAGGATGATGAGGAATTTGTTAACTTCTTCGATGAAGAATCATCAAAGGGCTTAAATGACGATGATGACGAAGAAGATTTTGATGATGAAACAGATGAAGACCTTGAAGAAGATATAGAAGAAAATTTAGATGAAATAGACGATATAGATGAAGAGGATTTGAACATCGACGACGATCTAGACATAGGTAGCGACATTGACGAGATTGATGAAGACCTAGATCTAGATGACGATAGTTCTTTGTAGAAAGACAAGGAGGAAGGTAATTTGTTCGAATTAAATAAATTTAACAGTATTCAAATAGGCCTTGCATCAAGCCAAGACATCAGAGAGTGGTCTAAGGGAGAAGTTAAAAAACCAGAAACAATAAATTACAGAACATTAAAGCCAGAAGCAGAAGGCTTGTTCTGTGAAAAGATATTTGGACCTGTAAAAGACTGGACTTGTCACTGCGGTAAATACAACAAGATTAGATATAAAGGCATGATATGCGATAAGTGCGGCGTTGAGATTACAAGAGCAAAGGTAAGACGTGAAAGGATGGGCCACATTGAATTAGCTAGCCCATGTACACATATTTGGTACCTTAAGGGAACACCTTCAAGGATAGCCATAGTACTTGACGTTTCACCAAAAGAGCTTGAGCACGTTGTATATTTTGCTTCATATATAGTTATGGATCCAGGCAAAACTGGCTTAAAATACAAACAAATCTTAAATGAACAAGAATATTCAGAAGCTATAGAAATGTTTGGCTATGGTTCATTTGATGCAAGGATGGGCGCAGAAGCAGTTCTTGAACTTCTTAAGGCTATAGACCTAGATAAAGAAGCAGAAGAATTAACAGAAGAACTTGAAGGAGCATCCACACAAAAGAAGATTAAAGTTTTAAGAAAGCTTGAAACTATCGAATCATTCAGACAATCAGGCAATAGACCTGAGTGGATGGTTATAGAAGCACTTCCAGTTATACCACCAGATTTAAGACCTATGGTTCAACTAGATGGCGGTAGATTTGCTACAAGCGATTTAAACGATTTATATAGAAGAGTTATCAACAGAAACAACAGACTTAGAAGACTTCTTGAGCTATCAGCACCAGAAATCATCACAAGAAACGAAAAGAGAATGCTTCAAGAAGCTGTTGACGCACTAATCGATAACGGTAGACGCGGAAGAGCAGTAACTGGTCCTGGCAACAGACCACTTAAGTCTCTATCCGATATGATAAAGGGTAAACAAGGTAGATTTAGACAAAACCTACTAGGCAAGAGAGTTGACTACTCAGGTAGATCTGTAATTGTTGTAGGACCAAAACTAAAGTTCTACCAATGCGGTCTTCCTAAGATGATGGCACTAGAACTATTCAAGCCATTTGTTATGAGAAGACTTGTTGAAACAGGCAAGGCACATAACATCAAGAGCGCTAAGAGAATGGTCGAAAGAGCTAAATCAGATATTTGGGACGTACTTGAATACGTTATCAAAGATCATCCAGTGCTATTAAACAGAGCACCGACTCTTCACAGACTTGGTATTCAAGCCTTTGAACCAGTTTTAGTTGAAGGTAAGGCAATAAAATTACACCCACTAGTATGTTCAGCATATAACGCCGACTTCGACGGTGACCAAATGGCTGTCCATCTACCATTATCAATCGAAGCACAAGCTGAAGCAAGACTTTTAATGCTTTCAATTAACAATATATTAGCACCAAAAGATGGTAAACCAATTTCAATACCATCACAAGACATGGTACTAGGATGCTATTACATGACACTTGACATAGAAGGAAGCAAAGGCTCAGGCCACGTTTTCCAAGACTATGACGAGATGATAAAAGCTTATCAATTAGGACTAATAGATTTACACGCAAAAGTTAAGGTTAGAGTAAAACTTAATGAAGAAGACAGAGGTAAACTTGTTGAATCAACAGTTGGTAGATTTATTCTTAATAAGAAGATACCTCAAGACCTTGGCTTTGTAAATAGAGAAGAAGATCCATATTCACTTGAAATTGATAGAGTTGTTTCAAAGAAGACTTTAGGAACTATACTTGATAAGTGCTATCAAAAGCACGGTAACATCGTTACTAGCAAGCTTTTAGACCATATTAAATCAACTGGTTATAAGCACTCAACACTTTCAGCAGTATCTATATCCATGGCGGACGTTGTAGTTCCTAAGGAAAAGACTGCTCTAATTGAAAAGGCTCAAAAAGAAGTTGAAAAATACGAAAAGGCTTATAGAGACGGTTTCATGACTGAAGAAGAAAGATACGAAGGCGTTATCAATATTTGGAACGGTATCACTGATGAAGTTACTGATGCGCTTATGAAATCACTAGACCCACTAAACAATATTTTCATCATGGCGGACTCTGGAGCCAGAGGTAGTAAGAACCAAATTCGTCAATTAGGCGGTATGCGTGGTCTGATGGCATCATCAACTGGTAAGACAGTAGAAATCCCTATCAAGTCAAACTTTAGAGAGGGACTATCAGTACTAGAGTTCTTCCTATCATCACACGGTTCTAGAAAGGGTCTATCAGATATCGCCTTAAAGACAGCGGACTCCGGTTACCTAACAAGAAGATTAGTTGACGTATCACAAGATGTTATAGTTACTGAAGACGATTGCCATACTGATGAAGGACATACTGTTAGAACTATAAGAGATGGCAAAGAAATTCTTGAAGAGCTAGAAGAAAGACTTATCGGTAGATACGCTTTTGAAGATGTAATAAACCCTAAAGACGGCTCAATCATAGTTAAGAAAGACGAGCTTATTGATGAAGATACAGCTCACTTCATCCAAGAAATTGGCATAGAAGAAGTTAAGGTAAGAAGCGTTCTTACTTGTCAAACTAAGCACGGTGTTTGCGCTAAGTGCTATGGAAGAAACCTTGCTACAGGAAACAATGTTAATATTGGTGAATCAGTTGGTATCATCGCCGCTCAATCAATAGGTGAGCCAGGTACACAGCTTACAATGAGAAACTTCCACTCAGGTGGGGTTGCCAATGCAGACGACATCACTCAAGGTCTTCCAAGAGTTGAAGAGCTTTTCGAAGCCAGAAAACCAAAAGGACAAGCACAAATCGCTCAAATTTCAGGTATTGTATCAATAAATGAAGACGATCCACAACAAAGAATCGTTGTCATAACAGATGACAAAGAAGGCACAGCAGTTGAACATCCTGTTAATTATGCAGCAAGACTTAAAGTTCATGAAGGCGACTACATCGAAAAAGGTAAAGAAATCACAGAAGGTAACGCATCACCTCAAGAAATTATGAAAGTTCTTGGCGCAGAAGGCGTTGAAGACTATATAATAAAAGAAGTTCAAAGAGTATATAGAATGACAGGTATCGATATCAATGACAAACACATTGAAATCATCTGTAAACAAATGCTTAAGAAAGTTAGGATAGAAGCACAAAATGATTCTTCATTCTTGCCAGGAGCACTTGTAAATATATATGACTTCATTCACGAAAACAAAAAACTTAAAGAAGAAGGTAAAATACCAGCTGAAGGTAAAAGAATACTTCTTGGTATATCTAAGTCATCACTAGCGACAGATTCATTCTTATCAGCAGCTTCATTCCAAGAAACAACAAGAGTTTTAACAGAAGCAGCTATTAGAGGCAAGAAAGATGAGTTAGTAGGACTTAAGGAAAACGTTATCATAGGTAAGATCATACCAGCAGGTACAGGCATGCTTAAGTATAGAAACATCAAAGTTAAAGAAGACGAAACAGTTTTGAAAAAACAAATGGAAGAAGAACTTAAGAGAAAGAGAAGAGAGATAGACGACACAAACTTGTTTAAAGATTTTGATGAAGATGAAAGAGAAAAGAAATCTAAGAAGACAGAAGAAACTGGTGAAGAAAGCACAGATGCATCTGATACTATCGAACTAGATAAAATCATTAAAGATTTACTAAACGAAGAAAAAGAAAAAAAGTCTTCTAAAGACAATTAATAATTAAATGATTAAATAATGTTAAGAAAGTCAAGATATTTTGTTAAAACGCACAAAAATATCTTGACTTTTTTCGTAATGCGTGGTACAATTCAGTTATGCGTGAAAGTTCACGCTATTAATAGAGCTAAAGGAGGATGCTTAATGGATACCGACACCTTGGGGCCTAGCAGTGTAGTTGGGTTTAAACAGGTAATAAGAGGGCTAAAATCTAATTTATTTAAACAAGTTTTTATCGCTCTTGATGCAGATAAGCATATTAAAACACTTATCGAAGAAGAGGCAGATAAAAAATCTGTAGATGTTGTTTATATAAACACAAAAGAAGAGTTAGGAAAGCTCTGTGGTATTGAAATAAATGCAGCTGCCGCTGCTTTATTAAAATAATTTTTATGTAAGGAGGTGCTTTGATGCCAACGATTAATCAATTGATCAGAAAAGGAAGATCAAAAGTAGTTTACAAATCTAAATCACCAGCTTTAGATACAACTTATAACTCACTTAAGAAGAGACAATCTTTAGTAAATGCTCCACAAAAAAGAGGAGTATGTGTTGCTGTAAAGACAGTTACACCTAAGAAGCCAAACTCTGCCTTAAGAAAAGTTGCTAAAGTTAGACTAGTTAACGGATATGAAGTTTCAGCTTACATCCCAGGAATTGGTCACAACTTACAAGAACACAGTGTTGTTCTTATAAGAGGTGGAAGAGTAAAAGACCTTCCCGGCGTACGTTACCACATAATTAGAGGAACATTAGATACTGCCGGAGTTGAAAACAGAAAACAAAGTAGGTCTAAATACGGTTCTAAGAAACCTAAAGAAGAAAAGAAGTAAAAAAATTATTTAGTCGTTGAAATGCAAAGCATTAAATAGATGATGAGCATTTTGGCGCTAGACGGCTTTTAGAGATTTGCCGAGTACCAATGAATCTACTAAGATAGTTAAGGAGGGAAGAAAAAGTGCCAAGAAAAGGACACGTGCCTAAACGTGAAGTAATGCCCGATGCAAGATACAATGATGTTGTAGTTACAAAATTAATAAACTCAATCATGCTTGACGGCAAAAAAGGCTTAGCTCAAAGCATAGTTTACGGGGCATTTGATATAGTTGCAGAAAAGACAGGTGAAGACGCTCTTGAACAATTCTACAAGGCTATGAATAACATCATGCCAGTACTAGAAGTTAAAGCAAGACGTATTGGTGGTGCTAACTACCAAGTTCCGTTGGAAGTAAGACCTGAAAGAAGACAAACTTTAGCAATTAGATGGTTAGTACAATACTCCAGAGCAAGAGGAGAAAAGACTATGGTCGAAAGATTAGCTAAAGAGTTGATGGATGCAGCCAATGGACAAGGTGCTTCTGTTAAGAAGAGAGAAGAAGTTCATAGAATGGCTGAAGCAAATAAAGCATTTGCACATTATAGATATTAATAATAAGGGGGAAAACTTGTGCCAAGAGAAATTGCACTAAAAGATGTCAGAAACATCGGTATTATGGCGCACATTGACGCAGGTAAAACAACCACTACAGAAAGAATTCTTTATTATACAGGAAAGATTCATAAGATAGGAGAAACTCACGAAGGCGCTGCTACCATGGACTTCATGGTTCAAGAGCAAGAAAGAGGTATCACTATCGGTTCAGCAGCAACAACATGTTACTGGAAGAATCATAGAATCAATATCATAGATACACCGGGCCACGTTGACTTTACAGTAGAAGTTGAACGTTCCCTAAGAGTTCTAGACGGTGCGGTTGCTTTATATGACGCTAAGGGGGGAGTTGAACCTCAAAGCGAGACTGTATGGCGTCAAGCTGATAAATACGGTGTACCTAGACTTGCATTTGTTAATAAAATGGACGTTGTAGGTGCAAACTTTGATAGAACACTAAAGATGATGAGAGAAAGATTAAACGCTCATCCAATAGCTGTTCAATTGCCAATAGGCAAAGAAGATACATTTAAGGGTATCATAGACTTAATCTCAATGAAAGCTGAATTATACGAAGATGATCTAGGAACTATCATTCAAGAATCAGATATTCCAGAAGATCTTTTAGAAACAGCTCAAAAATATAGAGAAGAAATGATCGAAGAAATCGCTGATTTCGACGAAGAAGTTATGGAACTATACCTAGGCGGTGAAGACGTTCCTAACGATATGATTAAAAAAGTATTAAGAAGAGAATGTGTTGCTAACCAAGTAACACCAGTTCTATGCGGTAGTGCATACAAGAACAAGGGTGTACAATTCCTTCTAGATGCTATAATTGATTATTTACCATCACCTATCGATATACCACCAGTTACAGGTACAGATAGAGATGGAGAAATAATTGAAAGAGAATCAGCAGATGATGCTCCATTAGCAGCATTAGCATTTAAGATCGTTACAGACCCATTCGTTGGTAAACTTGCTTATGCAAGAATTTACTCAGGTGTTCTAAAGAGCGGTTCTTATGTATTTAACTCATCAAAGGGTAAGAGAGAAAGAATCGGACGTATCGTATTAATGCATGCTGATAAGAGAGAAGAAATTGAAGAAGCTTACGCAGGATCAATCGTTGCTATAGTAGGTTTAAAAGTTACAGGTACAGGGGATACACTATGTGCTGAAGACAAACCAATCATACTAGAAAACATGGAATTCCCAGAACCAGTTATCTCAGTAGCGATAGAACCAAAGACAAAAGCTTCACAAGATAAGATGACTCAAGCTTTATTAAAGCTTGCTGAAGAAGACCCAACATTTAAGACATATACAGATGAAGAAACAGGTCAAACAATCATCGCCGGCATGGGCGAACTTCACCTAGAAATCATTGTAGATAGACTTTTAAGAGAGTTCAAAGTAGAAGCAAACGTTGGTAATCCACAAGTTGCTTACAAAGAATCAATCAAGTCAACTGCAGAAGGCGAAGGTAAATACGTTAAACAATCAGGTGGTCGTGGACAATACGGTCACGCTAGAATCAGAATCGAACCTCAACCAGCAGGAAAAGGTTACGAATTCGTTAACGCAATCGTTGGTGGAGCTATTCCAAAAGAATACATTGGACCAGTTGATCAAGGTATACAAGAAGCACTACAATCAGGTATCATAGCTGGTTATCCAGTACTTGATGTAAAAGTTACTTTATACGATGGTTCATACCACGAAGTCGACTCATCAGAAATGGCATTTAAGATTGCCGGTTCTATGGCAATAAAAGATGCTCTTAAGAAAGCATCACCTACACTTCTTGAACCTATGATGAAAGTTGAAGTAACAACTCCTGAAGAATATATGGGAGATGTAATCGGAGACTTAAACTCAAGAAGAGGTAGAATTGAAGGTATGGAACTTGATAACGGAGCACAACACGTTAGAGCATTCGTTCCACTTTCAGAAATGTTTGGATATGCAACAAGCCTTAGAAGTAACACACAAGGTAGAGCTAACTACTCAATGCAATTCGATCACTACGATCCAGTTCCAAACAGCATATTAGAAAAAGTCATTGGAAATAAATAATTTTTTATAGGAGGTAAAAAATGGCTAAACAAAAATTTGAAAGAACAAAACCACATGTTAACATTGGTACAATCGGTCACGTTGACCACGGTAAAACAACATTAACAGCAGCTATAACATTAGTACTAAATAAGAGAAACGGTACAGGAGAATTCGTTGATTATGCAAATATCGACAAGGCTCCAGAAGAAAGAGCAAGAGGTATAACAATTAATACTTCTCACGTTGAGTATGAAACACCTAATAGACACTATGCTCACGTTGACTGCCCAGGCCACGCCGACTACGTTAAGAACATGATCACTGGTGCTGCTCAAATGGACGGCGCTATCCTAGTAGTATCTGCTGCAGACGGTCCAATGCCTCAAACAAGAGAGCACATCTTACTTGCTAGACAAGTTGGTGTACCAAAGATCGTTGTATTCCTAAACAAAGAAGACCAAGTAGACGACCCAGAACTTATCGAATTAGTTGAAATGGAAGTTAGAGAACTTCTTAACGAATACGATTTCGACGGAGACAACACTCCAATCGTTGTAGGTTCAGCTCTTAAAGCTCTTGAAGATCCAGACGGACCTTGGGGAGATAAGATCGTGAAACTTATGGAAGAAGTTGACGAATACATTCCTCAACCAGAAAGAGCTACAGATCAACCATTCCTAATGCCAGTAGAAGATATCTTCTCAATCACTGGTAGAGGTACAGTTGCTACAGGTAGAGTAGAAAGAGGTACAGTTAAGGTTGGAGATACAGTTGAACTAGTTGGTTTAACTACTGAAATCAGAGACGTAGTAGTAACAGGCGTTGAAATGTTCCACAAACTACTAGACGTTGCTGAAGCTGGAGATAACGTTGGTCTACTACTAAGAGGTGTTCAAAGAGACGAAATCGAAAGAGGTCAAGTACTTGCTGCACCTAAGACAATCAAACCACACACTAAATTTAAAGCAGAAGTTTACGTTCTAACTAAAGAAGAAGGTGGACGTCATACTCCATTCTTCAACGGTTACAGACCACAATTCTATTTCAGAACTACAGACGTTACTGGTAACATCACACTAGAAGACGGAGTAGAAATGGTAATGCCTGGTGATAACGCTAGATTTAACATCGAACTTATCACACCTATCGCTATTGAAAAAGGACTTAAGTTCGCTATCAGAGAAGGCGGTAGAACAGTAGGTGCCGGAGTTGTATCTGAAATTATCGAATAATTTCGAATAATATAATTTAGATATATTATTAAAGAGAGCTGAAAGGCTCTCTTTTTTGTGCTCTTATTAATAGTTTTAATAGATGAATAATTCATTAAAATTCATACCTTAAATTATAAAATTTCAAATGCATTATAATCTTAAGAAAATTAAAAAAATAGTAGGAAGTATTTCTTCCTACTATTTCAAAATATTATTTAAATTCAAATGTAGTCGTCTTTTCTTCGCCGCCATCGCCTTTGTAGATTAGCTCGAACTTTTCTGCTTTGCCTTTTGCGTGATCGAAGTAAAATAATACATGTTCTGTTTTGCCGCTTGCGATATTTAGCTTAAACTTAGCTGCATCGTATTTACCTCTGTCTGTGTAAAGTGTTGCGCTAAGTAGCGATCTATCCCATTTCTCAGTGTTCATAAGCTTTGCTCTGACTTCCATGCCCTTAGTAACTTTGCCTACGGATATGAATTTTATGTTGATGGAGTCTTTTTTATAGTTTTCATCGCCCCAAGCGTGTGGCTCGTATATTGATGGCGAGAACTTGAATACATTGTTTTTGTCTTTGTATATATAGATGTATTGCACTGTTTTTGAATCGTTGTAGCTAAGTGTGTATCTAAGTTCTATTGCATCTTCGTCAACTTGTTTTGCCTCAACGTCTGATACATCAACTTTTATATCTTTCAAAGCTTCAGAAAGCTCTTTGTTATGCTCCCTGTAGGCATCTCTTGTGATATCAACTGCTGTTAAATACTCATCACAAACCATTTCTGAGAATGCTTCGTAATTTTTATCTTCAATACTCTTTTTAATAAAGCGTTTAAGCTCGTTAACGAAGTCATCGTCGATGTCTTCGTCCATCGGTTCCTTGCCTTCACTGACGTTCCAGTCCTTTATCATGTCCTTTGTAAATTGTACGCGTTTTTTTGAGCATGCAGTCAAAGCCATTAGCATGGCAAGTAGCATAAGCATAAATAAAATAAATTTCTTTTTCATAATTCACCTCAACATTAGATATATTACTACATATATGCCTTTTTGTCAAGCTTGACAAAATTTATCTCTTGTTGTAAGATTGAGCTAAGTAGGTGATGATTATGGATTTGATTTCATATAGAAGATTATTTCATAAAATTCCTGAGCTTGGCTTTGAAGAGGTTAAGACGACTAAGGAAATTATTAAAATATTAAAAAATCTAAACTGTAAACTTTATTATGGCAAAGCCATCTATGAAGATGGTGCAGAAAGTGATATAAATGACATTGACAAGGGCTTCACTGGGGTGATGGCTGAGTTTGGCAAGGCCCCGTACTTTTTATTTAGAGCTGACATTGATGCACTTAAGATAAAAGAGACGGAGGATGTAACTCATATACCGAACCTTTTTGGATTTGCTTCGACTAATAATAACATGCACGCCTGTGGCCACGACGGACACATAGCCTTGGCACTTAGCTTATGTGAGCGCTTTAGCGAATCTGGTGACTCTGTTAGAGTTTTATTTCAGCCGGCTGAGGAAGGTGTTGGCGGCGCAAGACGCATGGCGGACTTCATTACAGAGGATGTTGATGGATTTTTATCTTATCACATTGGTTTAGGCGAGAAAAAAGGCTATATCGGTGTGGGTACTACTGATTTCATGGCGACTACAAAGCTTGATATGAGCTTTTTCGGTAAGTCAGCTCACGCAGCGAATGCACCAGAAGAAGGTATATGCGCCTTAACCATTGCCATGGCTTTTATAGACATGATAAAGGACCTTACAGTCGATGCTCATCATAAAAAACTTATCAACATCGGAATTATTAATGGCGGGGGTCAAAGAAATGCGATCATGGATAAAATTACCTTAGGCATGGACCTTAGAAGTGATAGTGACGAGGCGATGGATGAGATGCTTGAAGCGATGGAAAATATTGCAAAATGTGTATCTGATGCAAAGGGAGCGAAATATGAGCTTGATATAATCGCAAGGGCTAGTGCATATAAGGAAGAAAATGTTAATCTTGTGGATAGAACAATTAAAAAGCTTAATGAAAATAGCGTAAAAACTGATAGAATGCCAAGTTTTGGAGCGAGTGAGGATGTAACCTATTATCTAAAAAAACTTAAGCAAAAGAATGTTCCTGCCATGCATTTAATGCTGGGAACAAATTTAAAAGGACCTCATCACAGCGATGTGTTTGATTTTGATGAAGAGGATCTTGAATATTTTTACAAGGCTATAGGACTTGTATATGATGAGATGAAAGAAGAGTGATGAGCTCTTCTTTTTTAATCTCTTTAAACTTTTTGCATATCAGCACAATAAAATCATTGCAAAAAAAATCTATATATGTTATAATATTTTTGTGGAGGAATTTTATCTTCACACTAAATTTTTTTACTCAAAACGCTTTTACAAAGTAAATTGATAAAATAACTATATTATATATGAGGAGGAAAAAATATGAAGGCTTACGATGCAAGCAAAATCAGAAACGTATCCCTTTTGGGACACAGTAGCAGTGGTAAAACTATGTTAGTTGAATCACTTTTATACGCAACAGGCGCTATCTCTAGGATGGGCAAGGTTGAAGACGGAAATACTGTTGGAGACTTCTCTATAGAAGAGAAACAAAGAAAGGTTTCTATTAATACAAAGGTTATTCCTGTAGAATATAATGATGTTAAATACAATTTTCTTGATACACCTGGTTACTTTGACTTTATTGGCGAGATGTATGGTGCAAAGAGAGCATCTGAAGGCTCTATTCTAGTTATAGACGCACAAGCAGGTGTTGAAGTAGGTACTGAAAAAGCGTGGAAAAACTTAAATAAATATCACACTCCAAGATTTATCTTCTTAAATAAGATGGATAAGGAAAATGTTAAATTTGACGAAGTTTTGGAAGAGATAAAAACAAAACTTGGTGGACACATAGTTCCACTAGTTATGCCTATAGGTGAAGCTGAAGGCTTTAAGGGCATGGTTGACTTAATTCAAGATAAGGCATATAGCTATGAAAACAGAAAGAGAACTGAAATTCCTGTTCCAGCTGAGTGGGATGGCTACATTGAAAAGCTTAGAGGCGAATTAAATGAAGTAGTTGCCGAAACATCTGAAGAACTAATGGAAAAATTCTTTGCTGGGGAAAAGTTTACTGACGCTGAATTTAAAGAAGGTATAAAACAAGCTGTTAGAAACGGTGAACTTACTATACTTATGGTAGGTAGTGTTGAAAAAGGCATAGGCATGGAGCTACTTCTTCATAAGATTCAAAGATATTTCCCTGCTCCAAACGAAGTAGGCGAGTACAAAGGCACATGGAAAGATAAAGAAGAAGTGAGAAAAGTTGATGAGAACGAACCATTCTCGGCAGTTGTTTTCAAGACTATAGTTGACCCATTCGTAGGAAAGCTTTCTTTATTCAAAGTTATCTCTGGTAAGATTACAAAATCTACACCATTATACAATGCAAGCCAAGACGTAGAAGAAAAACTTGGCGGATTATTCTATTTAAGAGGTAAAACTCAAATTGATACTGACGCCATCATCGCGGGAGACATAGGTGCTACAAGTAAGCTTGAACACGCTCGTACTGGCGATACGCTATGCGACAAGGCTCGTCCTGTTATATTCGAGCGAATTGTTTATCCAAAGCCAACTCTATATATGTCAGTAAGACCTGTAAAACAAGGCGAAGACGAAAAGATAGGCGTTTCACTTAACAAGATGACTGCAGAAGACCCAACATTTGAAGTGCTTAGAAATCATGAGACTAAAGAGCTTCTAATCGGCGGTCAAGGTAATATGCAATTAACAGTTATTAAAGATAAATTGAAAAACACATTTGGCGTTGAGATTGAACTTAACGATCCAAAGATTGCTTACAGAGAAACAATCAGACAAAAGGCTGAAGTTCAAGGTAAGCACAAGAAACAATCAGGCGGCGCTGGTCAATACGGTGACGTTTGGGTAAGATTTGAGCCAAACGATGGCGACGACTTTGTATTTGCTGAAGAAGTATTCGGTGGAGCGGTTCCAAAGAATTTCTTCCCAGCAGTTGAAAAAGGTCTTAGAGAATCACTTGAACATGGCGTTTTAGCAGGCTATCCGGTAGTTCATGTTAAGGCAACATTATACGATGGTTCATACCACGATGTTGACTCAAACGAAATGGCATTCAAGATCGCTGCACAATTAGCATTTAAGAAGGGTATGCAAGAAGCAAAACCAATCTTGCTTGAGCCTATAGTTAAGGCAGAAATAAAAGTGCCAGAAAACTACCTAGGCGACGTTATGGGCGATATGAACAAACGTAGAGGCAGAATCTTAGGTATAGATTCACAAGATGACGGTACACAAGTAATTACAGCAGAAGTACCTCATTCAGAAATGTTTAGATACGCAATAGACCTAAGAGCGATGACACAAGCAAGAGGCTCCTTCCAAATGGGCTTTATTAGATACGAAGAAGTACCACAAGACCAAGCAAATAAGATTATAGAAGCAGCCAACGCAGAAAAAAATAAATAATATATTTTTTCAAGCACGGAGTGCCAAGGTTCCGGGGTTCCCTGCCAATGCGAAGCATTGAGCAAGGGTCGGGTTCTTCTATTTTACATCGCTGAAAGCGATGGCAAGGTTCACGTCCGCAAGGACGGGGTTCTTTTTCTCTTCCGCTGCCGGAGGCGGCGGTATGAGCAAGAAGAAAATTTAATAAAAATATACAATATTAAATATATTTTTTCAAGCACGAAGTGCCAAGGTTGTTAAGTCCATGCACCAAGAGAACGAGTGAAACGAAGTTCGATTGGCAATGCATGCCTTATGCCAGAGATCACAAAGGTATCGAGCGAAGCGAAGATAGCTTTGATTGATCTTACGGCCGGGACCCAATAAACGCTTTAGCGTCGTCATTGGGTGAGGTTCTTCTAATTATTCTCTTCCGCTGCCAGAAGCGGCGGTACTAGCAAGAAGAAAATTTAATAAGAATATACAATATTTAATATATTTTTTCAAGCACGGAGTGCCAAGGTTCCGGGGTTCCCTGCCAATGCGAAGCATTGAGCAAGGGTCGGGTTCTTCTATTTGTTCTCTTACATCGCCGGAGGCGATGATGAATAAGAAGAGCATAAGATTAACAAATACAAATATTAAATATATTTTTTCATATTTATTCTCTTAAGGAGGACGTACTAATTAGGGTACGTCTTTCTTATTTTGCGGATCCAATGTATTACAATTATGTAAGATTTTCATGTTTTACATCGCTAAAGGCGATGGCAAGGTTCCGGGGCACCCATCCAACACGAAGTGTTGAGATAGGGTCGGGTTCTTTTTCTCTTAGGGAAACACACAGGTTTTACTTGTGTGTTTTTCTTTTATCCAAACAAATCCATTCGCAATTCTAATGAAAATTTATACAAAACATTAACATTTTTGTTTATCCGTTGTAAATCTTGGGTACTTATGGTATAATAGTCAAAGAAGGTCAAAGGTGAGAAATATGTTAAGTGATGAAATTCAATATTTTTTAAACAATTTACTTGAAGAAGAAGGCGGCAGCATACTTATAAAGCGTAATGACATTGCCATAAGATTTAACTGTTCGCCAAGTCAAATCAACTATGTCTTAACGACAAGGTTTGCGCCTCACTTTGGTTACTACATTCAGTCAAGAAGGGGCGAGGGCGGCTATATCAAGATCGAGAAACTTGATCTTTTAGAGGATGAAGACGAGTACAAAGAGATACTTATGGACGCCATTGGCGAGAGCATCACCATCAAAGAAGCTCATGACATCATCAGAAAGCTTTGTGATGACGAAATCATTACAAAAAACGAGCAAGAAATAATTCTTGCGTCTATTGATGACAGGGCTCTAACTATTGATATAGATAAGAGAAATGCACTTAGAAGTGATATATTAAAAAACATCCTACTAGTTTTACTTAAAAGGGGGTAGTAAAATGTTATGCGATGAATGCCACAAGAATGAAGCGATGATTAATTTAAAATTAATTTTAGATGGAGAAGTTATTGAAAAGCACTTATGCACTGAATGTGCACTAAGAGATTTTAATGAAATGAATCAAGGAGAATACGGAGAATATACGAATATGAATATAAATGAAAGCGATATAAGAAGTCTTTTTGAGGGTTTGCAAAAGCTTTTTGGGACTTTTGAAACTGAAGAATTTGAAGAAAAAGAGTGTCCAAACTGTCACATGAAGTTTAGTGATTTCAAAATGAATAGAACGCTTGGCTGCGAGGAGTGCTACAAAACATTTGCCTACGAGATCAGACCGATTTTGAACTCATTAAGAGGCGAAAAAACTTATGAAGGCCTATTACCTAAGAGGTATATCGATGCAAATCCAATGCATACAGAGATACTTGCTCTTAAGAAAGAGTTAGACAATGCAATTCAAGAAGAAAATTATGAAAGAGCGGCTGAGCTTAGAGATGAAATCAAGGCTAAGACTTCGAATGAAAAAGTGAAAGATGGCGAGAACAATGACGATTTACAATAAATACATCTTAAACACCATAGTCTCCTTAAAGAGAAATATCAAGGGCTATAAGTACCCTGACATGCTGATGTGGTCAAAGCTTAACGAAATTTTGAACATGGTTTTAGAAGCGTTAAAAAACACTAGCTACAGTTTTATGCTTTATGAAGTGTCAAACATGGATAAGGAAAAATTTGAATATTTTTTAGCAAAGGGTTTTATGGATGAGTCAGTAAAAGAGAACATTACTAGAACTAAACTTTTGCTTGATGAAGACAAATCCATCGCTATAGTTATAAATAACAACGACCATATCGAGATTAGAGTGCTTGGAACAGCAAGTGCTGACGAGCTTGTAGACGTCGCCATAGATATAGAGCGTGAGCTTGATAAGTCGATAGACTTCCAATTTGATGAAGACTACGGTTATTTGACTAGTGACCCTGTTAATATTGGTAACGGTATAAACATTGCTAAGATTGTGCATCTATACAGAAGAGACGAGTTTAAGAAGGATGAGCTAATAAGCGATGACATGGAAAAAATCAGACTTACTCCGCTTATTGGACCTGATGGTTATAAGATAGAGGATATCTACATCTTAGACGCGAACATCAATAAATTTACTAATATCGAGTCATTTAAAAAGCTTTCCATGCTGACTGACCAAAACATCATTGTCTACGAGAATGAAAATAGACGCAGATATCTTGAGCAAAACTACATCTTGATGAAAGACAGAATTATGAAGGCTTTGGAGATGATTAAGGTGGCGAGCCTTATCACTTATGACGAGGCACTAATTTATTTATCAAATCTAATGTTCGCAAGAAGCATGGACCTTCTCAATCCAGCTGAAGCAAGCATTGATGCGAGTCTTTATCTAATGATAACGCCTGAAGCTATTGAGTATACTTACTCTATTAGCGATAAGTCTGAAATTGACCAAAAAAGAGCGACTATACTTAGAAAAAAGCTTGGCAAGACAAAATTTATTGACAAGGATATTAATGAAGAAGAAAATAAAGATTTATAGAATTATATAAAGAAAGGAGATAAATATGGCAGTTTTTGGAAGATTTACTAGAAATGCAAGATTCTCATTTCAAATAGCCGAGGAAGAAGCTAGAAGGATGTTTAAAAGTGAAGTTGATCCTTCTCATGTGTTAATCGGCATTTTAAGCGCAAACACTACTAAGGCCTCCGAAATTTTAAGACAAAATGGTCTTGAGATGGAAGCTCTTAAAGAAATGGTTGAAAAATTATCAGTGCTTGACGTGAAAAAGCAAGAGGACATATATTATTCAGCAAGTTTAAAATATGTGATAGAAGAGTCCATCAAGATGGCAAATCAATCTGGTGCGCCAATTGTAACGACTGAGCACATTTTATATTCAATTGTAAAAATGAACGAAGCGCCTGTATCTATCATACTAGATAGATTTGGTGTAGATAAAGATAAGGTTTTATCATCATTATCAAGTTATCTAAATAGCCTTAGAAGCTTTAATCAAGGCGGCTATCAAGAAGATGATGGCTTTGATGAGGAGACAGAGGGTGATGGCGAAGCGCTTCAAAAGTATACATTGGACTTAAATGAGCTTGCGATTAAGGATAAGATAGATCCTGTAATCGGCAGAGCATCTGAGATTGAAAGACTTATTCAAATACTTATGAGAAGGACAAAGAACAATCCAGTTCTAATCGGTGAGCCCGGTGTCGGCAAGACAGCTATCGCTGAAGGTCTTGCGCAAAGAATTGTTTCGGGAAATGTTCCTGAAATTATTAGAGATAAAAAGATATTCTCCCTTGACTTAACTAGTCTAATTGCTGGATCTAAGTACAGGGGAGAGTTTGAGAGCAGAATCAAGAATTTACTTGAAGAGCTTAGACAAAGAAACGATGTAATTTTATTTATTGACGAAATTCATACTATAGTTGGAGCAGGCTCGTCTGAAGGCTCGCTTGACGCGTCAAACATACTAAAACCATATCTTACAAGAGGCGAGATACAAATAATTGGCGCAACTACTGTTGATGAGTACAGAAAATATGTCGAAAAAGATGCGGCTCTTGAAAGAAGACTACAAACTATTTTAGTTGAAGAGCCAAGTGAAGAAGACGCGATAAAGATCATAGAAGGTCTTAAAGACAAGTACGAAGCGCATCACAGAGTTTTAATCTCAAACGAAGCCATCGAAGCGGCTGTGACATTATCAAAGAGATATATTTCAGATAGATATTTGCCAGACAAGGCCATAGACCTAATCGACGAGGCTCAATCACTTGTTAGAATGAAAAATTATGTTAGACCACTATCACTTAAGGAGATAGAGGACGAGCTTAAAGAAATTTCATCCGAAAAAATTCAAGCGATTCAAGCCCAAGACTTCGAGAGAGCAGCTCAATTAAGGGACAAGGAGCGCGAGCTTAAGGACAAGATGGACCTAGACAGGACTGAGTGGAAGCAAAAATCAGAGCTAAACAGCATGAAGATAGGTTTTGACGATATAGCAAGAGTTGTCTCAAAATGGACTGGCATTCCTGTTGAAAAACTTAGTGAAGAAGAAAAAGAAAAACTTTTAAATCTTGATAAGAATTTAAAAGCAAGGGTCATAGGTCAAGACGAGGCTATAGATGTACTTAGTCACTCAATTAAGAGAGCGAGAGTTGGGCTTAAGGACAAAAACAAGCCTATAGGCAGCTTTATCTTCGTTGGACCAACCGGTGTGGGTAAAACTTATCTTGCAAAAGCACTTGCAGAGAGCTTATTTAACGATGAAAACGCCATGATACGTATAGACATGAGTGAGTACATGGAAAAGTACAGCGTATCTAAGCTTATAGGCTCGCCACCAGGCTATGTTGGCTACGATGAAGGCGGACAGTTAACTGAAGCGATTAGAAAAAAACCATTCTCAGTAGTATTATTTGATGAGATTGAAAAAGCACATCCAGATGTTTTTAACGCTCTATTACAATTACTTGACGATGGTAGATTAACTGACTCAAAGGGAAGAACTGTAGATTTTAAAAACGCAGTCATAATCATGACAAGTAATGTTGGTGCAAATAGATTCAAAAAGCAAAATACTTATGGTTTTGGCGATGCATCTAGTGAAGAAAAAAGCGAAAAGAAGAAAATTTCTGAAATTGCAAACGAAGAGCTTAAAAAGACATTTAGACCAGAATTTTTAAATAGGGTTGATGATATCGTTGTATTTAATCAATTAAAAGAAAATGATATAGAAAAAATTGTTCATTTGATGGCGGAAGACCTAAAGGCAAAACTTAAGGAGATGGGCATAGTTATCGAGATCGACAAGTCTGTTGAAGACGAGATCGCTAAGAAGGGCTTTGACCTTGAATATGGAGCAAGACCTTTAGAGAGAACATTTAAGAAGATGATAGAAGATAGATTATCTGAAGAAATTTTGAAAAATAATGTTTCTAAGGACAAGAGCATCACTATTTACTACAATGGCAAGGAATTGGAATTTAAAAATGGCAAAGAAGAAGAGCTTGTACAAGTGTAGCGAGTGCGGCTACGAATCTAGCGGCTACTTAGGTAAATGTCCTGAGTGTGGTTCTTGGGGCAGCCTAAAAGAAGTCATGGAGGATACGAAAAAAGCGGTAAAAAAAGAAAAAAGCATAAAAAGCAAGGCAATGCAGCTAAAAACTGTAACTTCGTCAAACTCAGATAGGCTCAAGACAAGTTTCGAAGAGTTCAATAGAGTTATGGGCGAAGGCATAGTTAAAGACTCAGTTACCATACTTACAGCAAAACCGGGCGCCGGCAAAAGTACACTTCTTTTGCAAATAGCGAACGATGCTTGTAAAAAAGGACTTAAAGTTTTATACGCATCAGGCGAAGAGTCTGAGAGCCAGATAAAGCAAAGGGCAGACAGGATACTTGATACTATCGAGGATGACTTATATATAATTAGTGATATGAGCCTTGACAATATTAAGGAAGAAGTCCTTAGAGTCGACGCTGACATGGTAGTTGTTGACTCGATACAAACTGTCGAGCTTGATGAGTACAAGCCATCTAGACCAGCTTCACCAACACAAACAGTTGAGTGCGCCTATGAATTAGTTAATCTTGCAAAAAATATACAAAGGCCTCGTATAGTCTTTATTGTTGGTCAAATGACAAAAGATGATGAGCTAAGAGGTGTGAGAACCCTAGAACACCTTGTAGATACCGTTTTAATTATGGATACTTATCAAAATGATTCACTAAGGACCATTGTTGCGAGCAAAAACCGTTATGGAGCTACAGGCGAGATGGGCTTTATGAATATGCAAGAAAAAGGCCTTGTATCTATTGATAATCCAAGCGAGTATTTTGTTTCTGCGAGAAAAGAAAATAATTTCCCTGGCAGCGCCATCACCGTAAATATGGAAGGCACTAGACCAGTCATACTTGAGGTAGAAGCACTTGTAACTAAGTCATATACACCATATCCATCGCGTATAAGCGAGAATATGTCTAGAGAAAAACTAAATACACTTCTTTCAATCATGGAGAAGAGATTAAATGTTGATATGTTTGATAAAAACGTCGTAATAAAGTCAATGGGCGGACTTAAGCTTAAAGAAGACGCATCAAACCTTGCGTTAATCGCGGCAATTTATTCACAGCTAGTGAATAAAGTATTAAGCTCGGATACTGTGTATATAGCTGATATATCATTAACAGGCGAGCTTAAGAAAGTGCCTCAGCTTGAGAGAAGACTTAAAGAAGCTGAACGCATGGGCTATAAAAAAGCAGTGATTAGCAGCGAAGCAAAACTATCGACAAAATTTACAAAATTAGATTTAATTAAATGCTCTTCCTTAATAGATGCACTAAAAATTTGAAAAAAATATCTATTTAAGGCTTGACAAATATAATATAATATGATATTATAAAACTTTACTTTTTGTCTCTCTTGTGATATAATATACTATAGGTATGAAATTATCATCTAAAGGAAGGGGAGGCGAAAAGTATGTATGAAGTAGGAGATATGGTTTGTTATCCAATGCATGGAGCAGGCATCATAGTAGACATAGAAAAAAAGGAAATCTTAGGCAAAAAAGAAGATTATTTTGTTGTGAAATTACCTATTGGCGCTATGAAGGTTATGATACCTGTAAAAAATGCAGAAAAAAGAGGGATAAGATCAATCATTGATAAAGACAAGTTAAAAGATGTCATTGAAGTATTAAAAGAAGAACCGACAAAGATGAGCACTAACTGGAACAAGAGAGTTAGGGATAATACTGAGATTTTGAAGGGCGGAGACATCTTCGAAGTCGCTAAAGTTTACCGTAACTTAAAAAGTTTAGATGATAAGAGGAATCTTTCCACCGGAGAAAAAAAGATACTTCATGACACAAAAAACATTTTGATTAGTGAAATGATACTTTCTTCCGGCAAATCATACGAAGAAATTGACAAAATTATCTACGAGGCAGTAGAGTAGGAGGAAAAATGTTTAAAAAAATTATGAAAGCTGTCATGTTCCTCATAGGAGCAGCAGCAGGTTATGGCGTAAGTTTATTAGCCACAAGCCTTGTCCCAGCATTTCATGATTACAGTATCTATGTATCGGTATTTTTATCTGTTTTATTTGCAATTATTTTTTATTTATTGTCAGATACTGTATTCGACAAAATTATAAATGTTGGTGACAGGGTTGAGATTGAACTAAGAAGGTTCACCAGCTTGGACCTTATCTTAGGTTTAGTAGGTTTATTAGTTGGACTTGTTATAGCATTTTTGCTATCGCAGCTCGCTATGAACATAGGCATACCAGTACTTGGACCGGTTTTATCCGTTATATTCTATATACTTTTCCCATATATAGGGATTATAGTTACAACTAGAAGAAAGGATATCTCAAATATTGGTGAGAAATTTACTCAAAAGAGTACTGTAAAAAAATCAAAGAAAAAAGACACAGAACTATATAAAATTCTTGATACATCTGTTATAATAGATGGTAGGATTAAAGACATTGCTAGCTCAGGTTTCATCGAGGGTACACTAGTTATACCAAAGTTTGTCTTGCAAGAGCTTCAGCACATAGCTGATTCGGCGGATGATCAAAGAAGAAAAAGAGGTAGACGTGGTCTAGATATACTTAAGCAAATGCAAAATGAAGCAAAAGTTGATATAGAAGTTTCTAGTGAAAAGATAGATAATGTAGAAGAGATTGATGACAAGATACTTGAACTAGCATCTATGATGAACGCAAAAGTACTTACTAATGACTACAATTTAAATAAAGTAGCTCAAGTAAGAGGCATAGAGGTGCTTAATATCAACGAGCTTGCTAATGCAGTTAAACCAGTGATACTTCCAAGCGAAGAGCTTGAAGTTGAGATAGTTAGAGCAGGTAAGGAAAAGAACCAAGGCCTTGCTTATCTATCTGATGGAACCATGATAGTTGTTGAAGAAGCTAAGAAGAGGATAGGCGAAAAGCTTAAAGTTGAGATAACAACAGTGCTTCAAACAGCTGCTGGTAAGATGATGTTTGCGAAAATTAAAGAATAGTTGGAGGAAATTTCATGATAGAGAATAAGTTCGTCTCGGTTATAATTGCCGCTGCTGGCATGAGTAACAGGATGGGCTCTAAGATTAACAAGGCTTTTCTGTTCATAAATGACAAGCCAATACTTGCTCATACCATAGAAAAGTTTGAAAGATCAAAGTACATCGACGAGATAATTATTGTCTGTAAAAAAGACGAGATAGATTACACAAGAAAAGAAATTGTTAATAGATATAAATTTACTAAAGTCGTTAACATTGTTAAAGGCGGTAAGGAAAGACAGGATTCAGTTTATAACGGCATCAAAGCCATTAGCGTTAATGCCGATATAGTTTTGACACACGATGGAGCAAGACCTTTTATAAGGACGGAGACCATTGATAAGGCTGTTGAAACCGTTCTAAATTGTGACGCCTGCGTTGTTGGAGTTAGAGTTAAGGACACGATAAAATCAGTTAACGAAGACGATACAGTTCATCATACACCAAAGAGATCACTTTTGTGGCAAGCGCAAAGCCCGCAATGCTTTAAAAAAGACATTTTGCTTAGAGGCTACGAGCACGCGATAAAAGAAAATATCTTAGCTACAGATGACTCAGCACTCGTTGAATTTGCTGGAGTTGAGGTAAAGATGCTTGAAGGTCACTACGATAACATCAAGATAACTACACCAGAAGATTTAGTTATAGCTGAGATCTTCAATACTAATTGGAAGAAAAAGCTGAAGAGCACAGGAGCGTTCTAATGGATATAAGAATTGGTAATGGCTTTGACGTTCATAAACTTGTCGAAGGCAGAGATTTAATACTTGGCGGCGTAAAGATAGAGCACGAAAAAGGTCTACTTGGTCACAGCGACGCAGATGTCTTGATACACGCGATTATGGACGCCATCTTAGGAGCTATGGCTAAGGAAGATATAGGCTATCACTTTCCAGACACAAGCGATGAGTACCTTGATATCGACTCAAGAGTGCTTCTTAGAAGGGTTTATGCCATGGTCAAGAAAGAAGGATACACTATTTCAAATATAGACGCGACTATAATGATGCAAAGGCCAAAATTAAGACCACACATAGATGAGATGAGAGCGAATATTGCAAAAGACCTTGAACTGAGCATTGACAGAGTGAGCGTAAAGGCTACAACTACAGAAAAACTTGGCTTCGAAGGAAGAGAAGAAGGCGTTAGTTGTATGGCAAGCACTATACTACTAAAGTAGTATTTATTAAGAAAAAATTAAGATAATGTTAAATAATTTTACAATTATACTTAAAAGTGGTATAATATCTATGGTAAAAATTTAAGGGGGTAATACACATGAAAAAATTATTATCATTAGCTTTAGTACTTGTACTAGCATTTTCACTAGTAGCTTGTAAGAAAGCAGAAGACAAACCAGCAGAAAATGCTGATGCAACTGAAAGCGTTCCAGCAGACCAAGCTGATAGCGTTCAAACAGGAGAAAAAGCAACTATGACAGGTGATGAAGTAGTAGCACTACAAGCAGATGCTGAACAAGAAGGCAAATACGTTATCGTTGACGTAAGAAGCGCTGACGAATACGCTGCAGGTCACATCAAAGATGCAAAGAACGTTCCACTAGATGACATCAAAAACGATCCATCAGTTCTAGACGCTGACAAAGACAAAAAGATCGTTTTATATTGCAACTCTGGTAAAAAATCTGGAGAAGCTCAAGATGCTTTACTAGCAGCAGGTTACACAGACGTAGTTAACGCTGACGGCGTTAAGACTTATGAATACGATTTAGTAACTGAATAGTATTTAAAATCAAATGAGAAAGAGCGAGTGATCGCTCTTTTTTAATGCAAAAATTTATTAATATTAATAAGATTTTATTATATGTGCCCTCTTTACTTGATGAATGCGTAAGGAGGGTATCTCTTTGTAAATAGTAAATGAAAATTCAATTGTACTTATAAATATGGTAAAAACACATTTATCTTCTGAAAATTTATATTATTTTTACATCTATATATTCTTACTATAATATTTATCTCATAGAATAGGTCTCGTAGAAAATATTTATTAACTGGAGGTAAAAATGAAGAATTTATTTAAAAGAACATTATTGCTACTTATGGCGATACTTATGTTTATCTCTCCACTCAATGGAGTCATAGCAGAAAGTAATAATGAAGCTATCGTACTTGATAGCGGTGAGGCAAATAGCGAAAATAATTAATTAAAATATATTAAGTTATACTGCCCTTCTTTATTGAACACATAGTAATGAGGCATTTATTTACAAGTAATTTACAAATAGCTGATGTATCCATTATATTTTCATAGTATCATGAACAGGAATTGCGTAGAAAAAGTAGCAATTTCAAAATAAAAATGTTAAATATTTTGATATTGCTAATAATAGGGAGGATAAATTGAAAAAACTAATTAACACAGTACTTGTAATTATATTAATAGCAATATATATTTTTTACAGAAAAGTCGATTTTGGAGAAGTAAGGTGGGATAACAAAAACGTCCATTACGTTAAAGCTAAAGTTCTAGAAGTTTTAGAAGAAGATTTAAGTAAAAAGTATAACTACTTAAATGTTGGAAGTCAAAAACTAAAAGTTAAGATACTAGAAGGAAAAGAAGCTGGAGAAGAGAAGATTATTGATAACACATTGTTCAACACTAGCTCTATACTTGCTAAAAAAGGAACAAGAATTATATTACTTATAGATTCACCAGAAGGCGTTGAACCATATTATACAGTGTATAACTATGACAGAAGCATTGCTATAGCCATATACATAGGACTTTTTATACTCCTACTTTATGCTGTAGGCAAGAAAAATGGACTAAAGAGTGCATTAGCCCTGATTATTAGTATATATATCATAGCACTTTATATGCTTCCTTCTATATATATAGGAAGACCAATAATACTAGTTACCTTAGTGACTATCTTATTAGCAAGCATATACTCAGCAGTAATAATATTTGGTTATTCGCTAATAGGTTTGGTTAACATAATTTCGATATTTATATCTTTTATAATAGTCGCAGTTTTATCATATTTGGTATCGATAACGGCACATCTAACAGGCTTTGTTGACCCAAATGCTGAAGGCTTATTTTATATAGTAGAAAAAACTGGAATGCAATTACAGTATCTTTTCTTTGCAGGCATTACAATATCGACATATGGAGCAGCAAAAGACGTGTCCGTGTCAATAAGTTCAGCTTTGCTAGAAATAAAAACTTTGAACAAAAATATGGGCTCTAAAGACTTGTTTAAATCAGGAATGAATATAGGTAAAGACATAATCGCTACCATGGTGGATACACTTATATTTGCTTTTATAGGTAGCTCTCTTACAACAGTACTTTCACTGATGTCATACGGCGTGCAATTCAACCAGCTTATTAGCAGTAACTTCTTTAGCATGGAACTTGCCAATGGTTTGATTGCTACAAGTGTTGTAGTTATGATGGTACCTATATCGGCATACATTTCGAGTCTAGTATACAACATTGAAGATAAGAGCATGATAAGGAAATTTTTAACAAAATAAATTAATTCTATTCAAATTCATATCAAGTTTTAAGGAGGAAAAAAATGAAAACAAAAAGAATTGTAAGCTTAGTATTAGTTTTTCTAATCTTATTAAGTACTTTTTCATTCGATTTGAAAGCAAGTGATGCTGTCACAAATGAAGAAGTCATAAGAGAAGATAATGAAGAAAAGCTTTCAAATGAAACAAATGAAGAAGAAGCAAATTCACCAGTAGATGAAAGTCTATCAGAAGAAAAAGAGGACGAATCAAGTGAAGAGACTAGGGATGATACTGTTTCTTTCAATGATAATTGGACATATTTTGAAGATGGAGTAGATCCATCATCAGATCCAGAACATAATACGTGGGCATTTGGTCAATACAATAAAGATGCTGCTGCTGCCAAAACTGGACAAGCACCTTTTGGAGCAAAAGAAGGAAAAGAGTACGTTAAAGATGGATTTATAACAAAGACTTTATTAAGACACTATCTTGATGATAAAAAAACAGTTCCTACATATTTTTTTGTTAAGAAATTTAATGTAGATGATACAATGTCATTATCGAATAAATCTTTAAAGTTTGACTTAGCTTATGATGACGCAGTCATCGTTTACTTAAACAGAGATGTTATATATAAAGCCAATGTTCCTGATGCTGGATATACACAAAGTGTTGAATATGGATGTAAAGAAAAGGTAGGTAAGCCCAAAAAAGTAGAAGTAAGTATTGCGTTTTCAGACTGGCAAGAAAAGCTAACAAGTGGAGAAAACTATCTAGCTGTAGAATTGCACCAATACTCTGATAAGAGTTCAGACATCTACTTTGACATGCAAAACATCAGATTTGAAGATGAAGCACAAAAAGCCACATCTGAGAATGAATTTGCTACACCAGTATTGACTATAGGAAGCAATCCAAGTGAGAGAAATTTCACATGGTACAACAAAGTTAATGCTACTGGATATGTAGAAGTAAAAGAGTTTGGAGACAGCAAAGGCAAAATATTTACAGCAGAAGCTAACGAAAACAATCGTAAAAAAGGCTTTGTTAACTACAAAGCAAACATTAAAGGTTTAAAAGCAGATAAAGAGTATGAACTAGTATATTGGAATGGAGAGAATGGCACTAAGTCAGAAGCAGTAAATTTCAAGACAGCTAAAGAAGGAGACTTCTCGTTCTTCTTAGTAGGTGACCCACAAATTGGTGCGGGCGGCAACAAAGAAAGCGATGCACAAGGTTGGGACAAAACATTAAACATCATGAAGAAAAGAATGACTGATGAAGGAACAAATTTTGCCTTCCTACTAAGTGCTGGTGATCAAATTAATAGCTACTCAAGTAATGAGGATGAATACGTGGGCTTTACCGAAAGAGACGGACTAAAGGGAATGACGTTGGCACCAGTTATTGGTAACCACGATGGAGAAAATGCTACTAGAAATGGATTTTTTGAACACTATACACTTCCAGAATTCGGTAATGAAGGTAGAGCAGATTATGCTTATGTATATAATAACACCTTATTTATTTCGCTAGATTCTACTTATGGAGTGCATCAAGCTGAACATAGTGATTTTGTAAAGAAGACAGTTGAAAAATACAAAAACAAAGTAGACTGGAAAGTATTAACATTCCACCATGCAATCTATTCAGTCGCAACACATGCAGTTGATAAAGACATACTAGATAGAAGACAATATATTCCAAAGCTAGTTAAAGATAATGGTATAGATGCAGTTCTTATGGGACACGATCACGTATATGTAAGAACACACTTAATGGATGGTACAGAGCCAATAATAGAGTGGAAAGATAGCGTAGAAGGTAAGGCACCAAGTGAGTATATAAATCCTAAGGGAGCACTATACATTACAGCAAACTCTGGCTCGGGATCAAAATTCTATAGAATACAAAACGAAAAATTTGATTATGCAGCAGTAAAAAACCAAGAAAAAGTTCCTAACTACTCAGAAATATCAGTTACAGATACTACATTTAAAGTTGTTACCTACAGAACAAGTGATGGATCAGTAGTTGATGAAGTAACACTTAAAAAAGAAAAAGCTTATGCTCCAGTTCTAACTATTGGAAAGGATCAAAGCGAAAGAAACTTCACATGGTATAGCGAATCACATGATAAAGGACATGTAGAAGTAAAAGAAGTTAAAAATCCAGAAAGCGTACAAAGCATAGAGTGCGATGCACACGAAGACAATAGAAAAAAAGGCTACGCAAACTACAAAGCAAACATTAAAGGTTTAAAAGCAGATACAGAGTATGAACTAGTATATTGGAATGGAGAGAATGGCACTAAGTCAGAAGCAGTAAATTTCAAGACAGCTAAAGAAGGAGACTTCTCATTCTTCTTAGTAGGTGACCCTCAAATAGGTGCAAGTGGCAACACAGCAAGCGATGCACAAGGTTGGGATGATACACTAAACATCATGGCGGAAAAAATGCAAGACCCTAATAAAAACGTTGCCTTCTTGCTAAGTGCAGGTGACCAAATCAATGATTATGACGATAATGAAGATCAATACAAACAATATATTCATAGAGCTGGACTAAAAGGAATGACCTTGGCACCAGTTATTGGTAACCACGATGGAGAAGGTAATGCGAGAAGCGGTTACTTCGAGCACTTTGCTTTACCAGATTTAAATGAAAAAGACAGAGCAGACTATGCTTATGTATATAATAATACCTTATTTATTTCGCTAGACTCTACTTATGGATGGAATGCTGCAAGACACAACGATTTTGTAAAAAAGACAGTAGAAAAATATGAAGGAAAAGTAGATTGGAAAGTATTGACATTCCACCACGCAATATACTCAGTTGCATCACATGCTAAGGATGATGATATATTGGATAGAAGACAATATATTCCAAAGCTAGTTAAAGATAATGGTATAGATGCAGTTCTTATGGGTCACGATCACGTATATGTAAGATCACATTTGATGGACGGAACGAATCCATTAGTTGAGTGGAAAGATGGTGTTGAAGGACAGGTACCAAGTGAGTATATTAACCCTAAGGGAGCGCTATACATTACAGCAAACTCTGGTTCAGGATCAAAATTCTATAGAATACAAAAAGAAAAATTTGACTATGCAGCAGTACAAAACCAAGAAAGAGTTCCTAACTATTCAGAAATAACTGTTACAGATAATACTTTTAAAGTAGTAACATATAGGACAAGTGATGGAACAGTAGTTGACGAAGTAACACTTAAGAAAGAAAAAACTCAAAACCCAAATCCAGATCCTCAACCAAACCCACAACCAAATCCAAATCCAAACCCACAACCAGAACCAAATCCTGATAACGATAATACTATAATTATACCGCCATATGAACCTGATAATAGAGATGAGCATAGCTATATACCAAGAAGACCAAGAACAGACAAAACAGAAGAAAAGAAAGAAGAAACAAAGACTATTGAAACAAATACAAAACCTATAGAAAAAACAAAACTTAGTCCAATAGAAGTAGCTGATAAAGTCTTGCCAGTTAATTTTACAGACATAGTCAATGAAAGAAGAAGAGATGCCATCATCAATCTTGCTTCAAGAGGCGTTTTAGCAGGCATTAAAAAAGATAAGTTCATGCCAAACACAACAGTTACTAGAGCCATGGTAGCTGCAGTCTTCATGAGAATATCAAAAGATAAGTTTATAAACACAAGTATGAGCGCAAAAGATATAATGATGAAAGACTGGTACTTCAATTCAGTTAAGTGGGCAATGACACATGGTATTGTAGCCGGATACCCAGACGGATCATTCAAGCCTATGAAAAAAGTAAGTAGACAAGAATTAGCCGTTATGCTTGAAGGACTACTTAAACTATATAATATAAATATGCCTAATACTGTTGACGTTGAATATAGCGCATATAGCTATCTACCAGCATGGAGCCGCGATGCAGTTATAGACGTAGTTAGAAAAGGCTTGTTAGAATTAGATCAAGATGGCAAACTTGGATACGATAAAGAAGTTAGTCGTGCTGATTTTGCATACGCAATTGATAAGATAGTTGAGTTTGCACTAAACAATTAGTTTTTAATAAAGATATAGCTAAGAATAATTGATATCTACCCTCTTTACTTGATGAATGAGTAAGGAGGGTATTTCTTTGTAAAACTATATTAAATAAAAACCAAATACTTTACTCACACTTAACATATTGCACATACAACATTAACAAAGCTCATGTATTATAAACAAGTAATTGAGATATGAAAATTATTTAGGAGGATGTATGAGTAAGATTTCTTTAAGACATGTATATAAAAAGTATGAGAATGGAATCGATAACGCTGTTAAAGACTTTAATCTTGAAGTAGAAGACAAAGAGTTCATAGTCTTTGTTGGACCATCAGGCTGCGGCAAGTCCACAACACTTAGGATGATAGCTGGACTTGAAGATATTAGTGAGGGTGAGCTACTAATCGATGGCAAGAGAATGAACGAGGTAGCGCCAAAAGACAGAGGCACCGCAATGGTCTTTCAAAATTATGCTCTATACCCACACTTAAATGTTTATGACAATATTGGTTTTGGGCTAAAGATTCGCGGCATTGACAAAGATACTAGAGATAAAAGTATTAGAGAAACTGCGGAAAAGCTTGGTTTAACTGAGTATCTAAAGAGAAAGCCGTTTGAGCTATCAGGCGGACAAAAGCAAAGGGTAGCTTTAGGCAGGGCCATAGTTAGAGACGCTGAAATCTTTTTAATGGATGAGCCGCTATCGAACCTTGATGCTAAGCTTAGAATACACATGAGAGAAGAGCTTGTTGAGCTACAAAGGGAGCTGGGCTCAACTGTTATATACGTAACTCACGATCAAACAGAGGCTATGACTATGGCTACAAGGATAGTTTGTTTAAAAGATGGCGTGATTCAACAAGTTGGCACTCCAAAGGAGCTTTATGAAGACCCTAGCAATGTCTTTGTTGCGGGCTTTTTAGGAGCACCGCCAATGAATTTTATCAAAGGAAAAATTAGATACGGAAAACTTTATAATAGCAAAGGAAGGGCTCTTGCAAATTATTCTAAAGTTGACAATAAAGATGTAATCATGGGCATTAGGCCTGAGCACATTAGAATTACTGATAATGAAGATGACTTAGCATTAAAGATTAAGATGGTAGAGCTATTAGGAGCAGATTACCATATACATGGCGAGCTAGATGGAGATGAGATAACTCTTAGAGTAGATGCAAAGCTTGATATCGAGTCAAAAAGCGAGATACATATTGCTTTTGTGACAGAAAATATCTTGCTATTTGATGCTAAGACAGAAAACAGAATTTTCTGGGAGGCAATAGATGGAGCTAAGTAGAGAAGTAAGCAAAGCAAAAGATAAAAACAAAGCAAAAAGAGTTCGTGGAATAAAAAGTATAAGCTTTTCAGGCTTTCTTGTCTATATAGTTTTGCCACTAATACCGATTTTGGTGTTTTGGTTCATCCCAATGATAGCGTCATTCTTACTAAGTTTTACAGATTGGGACTATATCAGCCCGACATTTAATGTTGTTGGCGCACAAAACTACAAGGACATACTTAGTAGCGATGCCTTTTGGCAAGCACTTAAAAATACTTTGTTATTCGGTCTAGGAACAGTAGTTCCGACACTTATCTTTGGTTTTTTGATGGCAATACTCATAGATAAGTTTAGACGCGGCAAAGAGCTTATACAAGGCTTTTTATTCGCACCATGGATTACACCGATGGTTGCTATGTCTATAGTATGGAGCTGGATGTTTAGACCAGATATCGGCCTTATTAATAGAGGGCTAGCTATTTTTGGAATAAGTGGACCAAACTGGTTAACAGACTCAAACACAGCGCTCATCGCTGTAATGATAGTAACCGTATGGAAGACATCGGGCTGGTGCATGCTTTATTACGCGGACGCTATCAGCAAGATACCAAAGGATTTATTCGAAGCATATGAACTTGAAGGCTCAAGTGTTTGGCAAAAGATAAAGTACATCTATATGCCGATGACAGCAAAGACAACACTGTTCTTAGCGGTTATAAGCCTAATTAACTCAATACAAGCCTACGACCAAATCAGTGTACTAACACGTGGCGGTCCAGCAGGATCAACAAGAACACTGCTTTATTTATTCTATCAAATGGCATTCGAGCAATTCAACATGGGAAAGGCGACAACGGTAACCATGATTATGGTCGTCATTACTGGTATACTCGCTGGACTTATGTTTATCTTGCAAAAGAAGTTCGCAAATAGGTGATAAAGATGAAAAAACAAATTAAATCAGTAAATATAATAATAGTTACAATAGTAAGTATCATTACCTTCTTCCCACTTTTATGGATGTTCTCAAACTCATTTAAGAGTGCGGAAAGCATAATCAGAGAGCCGATGAAATTAGCTCCAGAATTCTTTGACTTAAGAAATTTTAGAGGAGTTTTAGAGCAAGCACCATTTGACCTATATATTTTTAACAGTATAATCACATCCATCGCGATAGTTGTACTTCAAATGCTAACTTCTATACTCATGGGATATGGCTTGTCACGCTTTAAGTTCAAGGGAAAGAAAGTTTTATTTGGGGCAATACTATTAACGTATATGCTGCCAGCTGCGGCGACTTATGTACCGAGCTATGTAATACTTGCTAAGATGAATTTAATAGATACACTAACTGGCATTGTAATATCAAACGCGGCGAGCGTCTTTGCCATATATATGATTTATCAAACATTTTCATCCATACCAAAGGAGCTTATCGAAGCGGCTGAGATGGACGGAGCAAATAACTGGCAGATTCTTTGGAGAGTTTTGGTACCAGTAGCAAAGTCTACAATACTTACAACTGCTTTAATTCAGTTCGTGGCGATGTATAATAACTACATGTGGCCATCACTTATAACTAACAGCAAAAAGAATTATCTAATAAGCGTTGGCTTAAATATATTCTTTAATTCAAGAGGAAATTTCACTCAAAACCTACCTATGCTCATGGCAGCTAATGCGATTGCGGTACTTCCGCTGTTAATATTATTTTTAGTATTACAAAAGTGGTTTATCAAAGGCATCAGTGACAACGGCATAAAAGGCTAAAATTATCATTATAGGAGGAAAAAAATGAAAAAATTAAGAAGTTTAGCTGTAATACTTTTAGTATTATCACTAGTATTTACAGCATGTTCACCAGCTGCTAAGGAAGCTATGAACGAAGGAGATAAGACTACAAGCGCTGAAGCAAATGAGTCGAAGAGCGAAGAAAAGAAAGATGAAACAGCTAGCGATAAGCCAGTTGAAATTCAATTCTGGTATGGATTAGGTTCTGTAGCTGGAGAAACTATGGAAGAAATTATTAATGATTTTAACAATTCACAAGACAAGGTAAAGGTAACAGGCGTCCAACAAGCCGACTACGACGAAACTTATCAAAAGGTTCAAGCAGCTATTGCAGCTAATCAAGCACCAGCAGTTTTCATAGGTAGCAAGATTAAAGAAATGAGTGAAGCGGGTCTATTGGCTGACTTAACACCATATATCGACGAAAGAACACCTCTTGATGATTATCTAGATGTATTCATGAAGCCAGATCAAATCGATGGCAAAGTATATGCCTTCCCAGCTTATGGCACAACTCAAGTTATTTACTATAGAAAAGATTTACTTGAAAAAGCTGGATTAGATCCTCAAGATGTATATTCATCTTGGGACAAAGTTTTTGAAGCATCAAAGACAATGCAAGAAAAAGGCATAGCTGACTGGGGTCACCTAGTTATGTGGGGCCCAGATAACCTATCAGACATTGCTTATAGCAATGGCGGTACTGTATTGTCAGAAGATGGTAAGACAGTAACTATCAACTCGCCTGAATGGGTTGAGGCTTGGGACTTTGTTAGAAAGCAAATTTTTGACGATAAAACTACTAAGATTGAATCAGGCGGACAAGGCTGGGAATATTGGTACAGAACTATCGATAACGTTATGAATGGTACTGCAATGAGCTATACTGGCTCATCAGGAGATAAGGGCGACCTTGATTTTACAAAGATTGACTCAATTCCTCAACCATCATTACACGATAAAAATGGTAAAGCTCAAGCAGGCGCACACAGCTTATTAGTTCCAGAAGCTGTATCAGAAGAACAAAAGAAAGCTGCTTATGAATGGATAGCATATTTCACAAGTCCTGAAATATCTGCTAAGTGGTCAATGAAGATTGGTTATATACCTGTTAGAAAGAGTACTATGGATATCGAAGAGTACAAGAAGTTTATAGAAGAAAGTCCATATGCAAAGGTACCATATGAACAAGCACTTACAGCTACACCAGTGTTTGTAGACCCTACTAAGGGACAAATCATAGACGCTTTAAAGATAGCTGCAGATAAAGTTGAATTACAAAACGTTCCAGCTAAGGAAGCACTTGACGAAGCACAAAAAGTAGCTCAAAAAGCACTTGATGAAGTACTAAATAAGTAAGATTATAATTTGGGCGTCTCTATATGAGGCGCTTATTTTTTAATGAGAGGTATATATGCAAAGAGAGAAATTTTTAAATATAAAGTTAAATAAGGCTTATGACGTAGTAAATTTCACTATTGATAAAGATATCAAGGCACTAACAATTAAGTGGAGCAATAACAAACAGTTTTTTAGCGCCTACGTTTTCGGCCCAGATAAGAAGCTTTATGCACAGGTAATAGCTGCGAAAGATAGCGGCGAAAGGCACATAGCTACTATCCAATCTAGCTGTTCGCCTTGCTGCCAAAGCTTTAAGCCTAATATAGCTAAGGGCGTTTGGAGTCTTGAATATGGCGTTCTAAATATGTGTGACGCAGATGATATCAGTCTTGAAATTTATGAAGGAGATTTAGATAGTAAAGAAAAAAGATTTAATGAAGTAAATTTATTTGATAGCATAAAGATGAAGGACGATGGACCTAAGAAAACTTCTTATGCGGCGGACTTCCACACTCACACCATATATTCAGACGGTAAAATGTCTAGAGAAGCCAATAACGATGTGGCGATAAAGCAAGGACTAGACTTCTTTGTGCCTACGGATCACAATGTCTATCACTACACATGGCCAAAGCATGAGGGCTTAAAAGTTTACCCAGGTATAGAGATAACGTCTAGCCTTGGTCACATCAACTTATTATTTACAGAAAAAACGCCATTTGCAGAGCATGCAATATATGAGATTGAAGACGAAGAAGCACTTGTAAAGATAATCAAAGAGGCAAAGGATTACTCACTGATTTCAGTGAACCATCCATGTATGCCGCCGTGGGACTTTCATGCAAAATTATTTCCGCTTGACTTAATCACATTTATGGAAGTGATCAACGACCCGACGTATATGACATCTAAAAAGGCAATCAAAGACGCCATAAAAGCCTGGAACTACTTATTGAACGACGGCTACAGAGTCATATCCATAGGCGGAAGCGACTCACACTTACTTCCAGAAGAAAAATATGAGGGTTCAGCATATCCATCGCTTTTAGGAGATCCAAAAACCATAGTTTACGCAAAAGAAAACACAGCCGAAGCGCTTAAAGACGCGATGCTGGATGGAGAAGTGTCTGTGACTAGATCAAAAGAGATAAAGCTTAGTGCTAATGGCTTAGCAAGAGAAAATGAAAACTTCACTGGAAGAGCAAGCCTAAGAGCGGAGTTACTCGAAAACAATTTTCATTCATCAGCTCTCCATATATCTTGGCTAATCGATGGCGAGTGCGTTAAAGATGAAAAGGCTAAAGAGTCGATGTTCAGTATTGAAATAGACAGCGCTTACCACTGGATAAGAGTAGATGTTTGGGACGAAGATGGCAATCTTTATGGATACACTAATCCCATTTTCTTCAATAGAAAGACTAAGGAGCACGAGATGAAAGTCTGGGGCGATTTGATGGAGAAGATGTCAAATGAAAAATAATATAAAAGGCGTAATATTTGATAAAGACGGAACGCTTTTAAAATTTACTGACATTTGGAGACTTAGTTTAGAAGATCTCTTTGATTATTATGAGCTTAGTGAAGCTGATAAGATAGAGATAAGACAGGTAGTAGGAGTGAATGAAGACCGCAGTATTAGAGAAAATTCTATACTTGCCTCAGGCACTATAGCTGATTTAGCAGAAGTATTTAGTAAATATGTTAACAAAAGTAAAGAAGCTCTTGATAAAGAGATAAGTGATTTCTTTTTAGCTTACTTAGCTAAGCATCAAGAATTGATTGTGGGGACGTGTGATGTTAAAAAATGTTTTGACGCGCTAAAGAAACTTGATATCAAAGTAGCTGTCATAACAGCTGATAGCTTTAAGCAAGCAAAACTAAGTTTTGAGATGCTTGGCGTATATGATGAAATAGATTTTTTAGCAGCAGCTGATTTTTATCCAAATAAACCAGATCCATCATCATTAGATGCTTTTTGTAAAAACTTTGGACTAAGTAGAAAAGAAGTAGCCGTTGTAGGCGACTCACTAATAGATTTAGAACTAGGTAAAGTAGCTGGGCTTGCTGTTGGAGTCACATGCGGCGTAGGCACAAAAGAGATGCTCATGAAGGATGCGGATATTGTTTTGAATACGCCACTTGATTTAATAAGTGAATTAAGATAAGTAAAAAATACTATTTGGGTATAAGAAAAGTGTAGAGAATAAATCTTTACACTTTTTTATTGTTTAGGAGATATCAATTGAAAAATTTACTTATTATATTCACAAGAGTGCCTATTGAAGGGCACACAAAGACGCGTCTAGAGGACTTTTTATCTAAAAAGGATATAGTTTTATTTCACAAGAACTTGATAAAAAGACTTCTTTCTGAAGTTATTTCAGATGAGTGGGACTTAGAAGTGCATGTGACGCCTTTTGAAAAAGTTAATATACTTAAAGAATTTTTGCCAAATGAAAGATACAAGGCACAAGCTGATGCTAATCTATTTGAAAAGATGGAGATTGCCATCGATACGGCTCTTAAGACTTATGATAAGGTCGCTATCATCGGTTCAGACATATATGACATCAGCGCAAAAGATATAAAAAATGCCTTTGATGCACTTGATGATAACGATATAATTTTTAATCCATCATCAGATGGAGGCTATTCGCTAGTCGCATCAAAGATAAATATTGACGGCAAACTTAATATAGATTTTAAAAATAAATCAATGATACTTGATGAAACTATAAAAAATTCTAATAGTTCACGTATAAAGTGCCTTAGAATCATCGATGATATTGACACTAAAGAGGATCTATTATATAATTACTTTGGCAAAAATGTAGAATTTTTAAGTGAGGATGAGATTATTTTAGATGGCAAAAAAATTAGGCTAGACGAGAAAATATTTCATGACTTAATAAATATTAACAATTGGAGGAATAATAATGAAGAAAAAAACAATATCTAAGATAGTGCTTATTGCAATCATTGTTTTAACAGTAGTCTTATACTTTGCAATACCAAGCTTTAATGCGACTATGAACAATTTCGTATCAAAGTTAGGCAGCTTGAACCTTGAATCAGTTATAGAGTTAATCAGGGGTTACGGTGCTTACGCAGCAGTCATATCCTTCTTTTTAATGATACTTCAATCAATTTTATCACCAATACCAGCACTTTTAATCACGCTTTCAAACGCAGCAGTATTTGGCTGGTGGAAGGGCGCACTTCTATCATTCTGGTCATCAATGGTAGGAGCTGCACTATGCTTCTATATCGCTAGAACACTTGGTAGAGACGTTGTTGAAAAGATTACGACTAAGACAGGACTTGCTAAAGTTGACGAATTTTTCGAAAGATACGGCAAAAACTCAATACTTATCTGTAGACTACTACCTTTCGTTTCCTTTGACATAGTTAGTTACGCAGCAGGCCTAACACCTATAAAGTTCTGGGACTTTTTCATCGCAACAGGTCTTGGACAATTACCAGCGACTATCGTTTACTCATACTTAGGTAACTTAGCTGGATCTACAAAAACTATATTTATTTCTATAGTGTGTGTAGTTGCTCTAAGTGCCTTAGTTTACATGATAGGTAAAATTTATAATGACAAGAAAAAAGCAAATAAATCCAATTAAGATACTGAGCCTATTAATTATAATAATAGGCTCCGTTCTAGTTATAAAGTACGTGCCCATGGAGAAGCTCAAGGCCTTTATCGAAGAGCGAAGAGAGCTTTCAGAAGTTTTATACGTGGCAGCTTTTGCAATACTTCCAGTATTTTTCTTCCCAGTGCCAGTCCTTGCACTTATAGCAGCTGCTCTATTTGGATTTGTGAAGGGAAGCCTTTTGACCATGGTCGGAGCGATTTTAAATATGTCCATTATGTTTGTCATCGCAAGATACATTGGCAGAGACTTTGTTAGCGCCTTAGTGCATAAACATGTGAGCAAAAAAACTTACGATAGATATTTTTCAAAAGACGCGAACATCGCATCAGGACTATTCTTAGTGAGACTTACACCAATAATTCCATACAATATACTTAATTATGCCTATCCATTAACAGATATAGGATTTTGGAAATATTTGATAGTTTCATTCGTAGGCATTGCGCCAGGAACGCTTGTTTACTTAAACCTAGGCGACAAGATTAAAGATTACAAATCAAAAGAGTTTTTGATTGCAGTTTTAATAATGCTTGCTCTTGTAATTATTTCCATTTTACTAACAAAGTACGTTAATAAGAAAAATGATAGCAATAGTAGTTCCAGTATATAAGGAAGAAAAAAGCATAGAGCGCTTCATTAGGCATTTGTATAGCTTAGATGGCGAGTTTAAGGTCTATATAGCTTATGCCGATGGCGGAGACAAAACTCTTGAAGTTTTAGAAAAATTAAATAAGGAATTTCCATTTAAGATAGTCCACAGCGAAAAATCACGCTCAATTCAGATGAATACAGGCTTTAAAGAAACTACAGAAGAAAAGATAATGTTTTTGCACGCGGACTCTTATTTAGATAAGGACGCCATAGTCAAGATGGACAAGGCACTTGATAAATACAGCGCTGCAGCCATTAAGATAAAATTTACTAGCAAAAGATTTTTAATGAAAGTCGTTGCCTTTAGATCAAATCTAAGACTAAAGCTATATAATATTGCCTATGGCGACCAAGCCATGTCTTTTAGACGCGAGAAATTCATAGACATGGGCATGTTTAAAGAGCTGCCACTTATGGAAGACTACGAAATGTCAAGAAGACTCAAAAAAGAAGGAACAAAGATAAAGGCTATAGACTCATACGTTACGACAGACGCAAGACGCTTTGAACAGATGGGTATACTTAAGACAATAATTCTGCATAAGAAGCTAAAATTTATGTTTTTGCTTGGCTACCCGATTGAAGAGATCACAAGGAGATACAGAGATGAAAGATGATAATAAAAATTATTTAGAATATGTCAAAGAGACTTGCCTCGACTGCTCGCTATGCACACAAAACTGCGATTTTCTAACGAAGTATGGCCTTGATTTAGCAGATTTTGCAGATAGAAACGACTTAGCCTACTCATGCTTTTTATGCGGTAGATGCTACGAGGTCTGTCCCGTTGATTTAGATGGCAGAGAGATCTCACTAATACATAGGAAAAATGAGGGCTTCGGCATGATGAAGTTTGAGAAGTCCCTATATAAATTTAGAAATAATTCAAATAAAGAGACTAAGGATCTCTTGTGGCTTGGCTGCGCTTTTCCAAGAGCCTTTCCAGAAACTACTAAAAAGATGATAGAGATATTTAGAGAAGATGGATGCGATTACTCAATCGACTGCTGCGGTAAGCCAGTCTTTGAAAGCGGTGACAAGGAACGTGCGCAAAATAACATAGACCACGTCAAAATGCTTCTACTTAAGAAAAAAGTCAAGAGAGTCGTTACATGCTGCCCAAACTGCTATCATTTTTTTAAAGATTACACAGACATAAACGTAATAACGATATATGAAAAGCTTCACGAGCTAGGCGTAGGCAAGGTTTTGGAAGATGAGTTTCACATATACCACCCATGCCCAGATAAAGTTCATAAAGAGATGTTTAAAGATTTAAAATATTTTATGCCAAACGCCAAGAGCGACTACAAAGACGTTCTTTGCTGTGGCCTAGGCGGTCTTGCGAGCCGCGACGAACCTGAGATAGCGAAAGCATTTTTAGATAGACTAAAAAATTATGATAGCATGGTCACAACATATTGCGCGAGCTGCTCGATACAGTTTACAAAAAATGGCATAGCAAATCAGCACGCACTTTGCATGATACTTGGTACAGACGAAAAAGTCGTCCCAACAAGCCTAGCTAGATTAATAAAGATGAAATTCTATGGCGGAAGATAAATTATAAGATAAGTTCAATAGAGCTTATCTTTTTTGTGCAAATCTTGATAAAATTACATCTAAGGTATATAATTAAATTAATTCACAGTAAGAGGTGATTTATATGAAGAAAAATAATAAACTTATTAAGTATTTATATTACATATTTCAAAGCATAAATATGCTCACATCACTTGCAGTACCTATCTTTATTAAAAAGATAGTCGATGCAGTAAGCGATAAAAATTATGCTTTATTCAAGTTTAACGCTATAATATTTACAATTTTGATATTAGCTTTTATAAGCACATTAGCTCTTTCATATTACTTCATGATTTATTATGAAGAGAAGGAATTAAGAAGGCTTAGAAGCAAGTTTTACAATTATCTTGGTTTTGAAAGTTTAAACAATTTAAAGAGCAAATCTTTAGGATCTATCATACAGCTTTTTAATTCAGATCTTGAAGGCATCAGAAGCTTTATAATTGAAATACCATACAAAAGAATTGTTAAAGGCATTTATTTGGTTTTAATTATAATACTTATGCTTAGAGAAAATATTTATCTGAGCGCATCTATACTCATAATACTACCAGTATTTTATTTTATACAAAATAAGATGAGCGAGAAAGAAGCTGTAGTTAACAAGGATATAGAAGAAGCAAACGAAAAGCTCAATGGCAATATCGAAGAGTTTTATAATTATAATTATACGATAAAAGCATTTAATTCGAGTGAAGATACAATTATAAAAAATGAAGCGGGTTTGGATAAGTATCTTGAAAAAGTTTTTGAAAGACTCAAGATTGATATAGTTTATGATTATTTTATGTCAAATGGCCTTTTAAATATACTCGACCTAATCATATATATCTTCGGTGGCTTTTTAGTTTTTAAAGGCTCAGTCAGCATAGGTACTTTGATTTTATTCAGTCAATACGTATCAAAGCTTTGGAACCCAATAGAGTTTTACATGTCATATCCAAGAGAGAAGTCCTTGTATGAAATGCACAAAGAAAGATTGGATAGTGTAATTAATTTTGAAAGCAAATTTATAGATGAAGATGCAAAAGATTTTGAAAGCCTAGAGCTAAAAGATTTATCCATAGAATACAATGAACTTATTTTAGATAAGATTAATTTAGAGATAAAAAAAGGCGAGAAGATACTGATAAAGGGAAGCAATGGTTCAGGCAAGACAAGCCTACTTAGAGCTATATCAGGTCTTGAGACTGACTATAGTGGAGAAATATTTTTAAATGGCTTTGAAGTGAATAAAGAATCAAACATATTAAATAAAATTATAAGGCTAGTTCCAGATAAAGCAGATATATTCTATGGAAATATAGAAGAAAATATCAATATGTTTTCAAATAAAAGTGTAAATAAAGATACTAAGATAATTAAAGCCTTAGGGAAAAACAATCTTAGCTTAGATACAGTTCTTGCTTCAAGCATGAACAATCTATCTGGTGGAGAGAAGAAGCTTATAGAGCTTGAAAGAGCATTTCAAAGCATAGGAGAAGTATTTATCTTTGATGAGCCGCTTAATTATGTAGATAAAAATAATTCAGAACTAGTCATAGACTGCATTAAAGATTTTACAAAAGATAAAACAGCAATTTTAGTTTCTCATAATGAGAGCATAGAAAAAATTGCTGATAAAGTATATGAGATAAAGAACAAAAAATTGATTAGAATTAAATAAATTAGATTTAATACAAAAGCAGATGCACATCATTAATGCATCTGCTTCTTTTATATCTCATATACTATTGTTCCTTATTACCCTGCAAATACTTTGGCCTTTTATAGAATGTATCTAGTAGTGGTACCATGAAAGCGGCGATAAAGCCGCCTGAGAAGCCATTGTTATAAAGGTTAAGTCCTGAGTGAAGGCCGCCAACGTTGTTTATAAGCGCCATGTGCAAGAAGCCTGCCAAGAAGCCTGCGAAGCTACCGTAGTAGTTTGAGATCGGGCAAAGTGTTGTGCCGAAGAGGCTTGCAAGTAAAAGTGCTGTATCATGCGGGTTGTAGACGTTGATCAGGCTCGCGACGTATATGCCTAAAAATATTGGTAGAGCATTTCTTATGTCTTTACCGATGAAGGCAAAGCCCATGATTGTCAGTATACCGCCGATGATTGGCCCGTTTAGCTCGCCGCCGACAAGTAGAACATAAAGTGTTGATACTATGCCTAGTGTGCCTGCGTTTATTAGGCAAGCACCGCTACCAAATTCTGCCTCGTAATTTTGAAGCATGGGTCCAGTTCTTTTAAGCAGTTTAAAATAATTTATTAGTGCATCTTGTTCACAAAGTCCCAAGGCTATGAAAAGTATTGATGTTAGCATGATTAGCGGCATGAATTTATCGTTGTATCCGCTTAAGACTATACTTTTTTGTGGGAGATTTATATTTATGGTTTTTAAAAATCCTGAGTAAAACATAGCGATGATACCCGCTGTGAAGCCGCCATTGTAAAGGTTAAAGCCTTTATGAAACTCTTTGAATGGTTTTAAAAGCGGCGTAAATATAAAGCCTACTAAAAAGCCTGCGAAAAATGCGCAGACCACGCCAAAGGCTCCACCGACTAAGAGGTAGACGTTTGTCACCATAGGGGCAAGTGATGTAACGAATAGAGCATTTGCGATATTGTCCTCGACCTTTATCTTATATAGCCTTGTAAATGTCATGACTCCAAACATAAGCGGTACTGAGTTGAATAGGTTTTTACCGAACAAGGAGAAGCCTGATACAACGAAGACTGCTGCTATATGTATCCCTTTTAAATCTATCTTTCTAATATTCATCATCATGATTGAAAATAGTGTTACGATGGAGCTATTAACAAGGGCGGCGCCGATGTTTGCAAGTTTCATATAGTCTGTCACAAGCGATGCGGATGAGACGGATATTAGTTTTAAACTGGCATAAATTTCATCGGGTGTATTATAGGCAAAGCCTGTTATAAATAAAAATATGGCGTATATATATAAAATTAAGTACTTATATTTGTAATCACTCAGATTAATCATTGTATGCGCCTCCTTAAAATTCTTATATATATTTTACCATAAAATGGATAAAGTTGATATAATATTTTTGTTATTTATTTATATCTTTTGGGTATATATGAACTGAGCGAAAAAAGCTTATAATAAGGAGGTAAAAATGACAAATTTAATAGGTAAAAAATTAGACGAATTTAAGGTAAACGCATTTCAAGCTGGTAAGGACTTCTTTCAAGTAACAAATGAAGACTTAAAGGGTCACTGGAGCGTACTTTTCTTCTACCCAGGAGACTTTACATTTGTATGCCCAACAGAACTAGAAGCACTTGCTGAAGAATATGAAAACTTTAAGAAAGCTGGCTGCGAAGTATATTCAGTTTCAACTGACTCTGAATTTGTTCACATGGAATGGCAAAAAACATCTCCAGCAGTTTCAAAAGCTAAATACGTTATGCTTGCTGACAGAGCATTTGAACTTTCTAGAATGCTTGGAGTTTTAAACGAAGAAGAAGGTCAAGCATACAGAGGATCTTTCGTAATCAATCCAGACGGTGTTATCACTGCTTATGAAATCCATGACATGGGTATAGGCAGAAGCCCTAAGGAATTACTAAGAAAGGTAGAAGCTTCAAAATTCGTTAACGAACACGGAGACAAAGTTTGTCCAGCAAACTGGATGCCAGGCGAAGACACACTTACACCAGGCATGGACCTAGTAGGTACAATATAAGATATTTACAAGAGTAGGCGCATCTATGCCTACTCTTTTTACGTCTAGGCCATTTTAAAAAATTATCAAGATAAAGGGATATTTCGCTTGACGTATTAATATATTTGGTTGTATAATAAATATATAGGCAAAACTATGTGTGTAAATAAAGGAGGTTATTTAATGAGAAAAACAGAGTGTACAACTATATTAGTTGGTAAAAAAGCGTCTATAGATGGAACTATCATCATCGCGAGAAATGAAGATTATCATGACGCCATTAACTTAAAGAAATTTGTGGTTCATGAAGATAAACCAAATGGAAGCACTTATGAATCAGATAACACAAAGGTTAAAGTTAAATTGCCAAAAGGCGCAATGAGATATACAGCTATCCCATCAGATGATAAGAACGAACCAGGCCAATATGCTGAAGCAGGTTTTAACGAACTAGGCGTTGCAGTTAGCTCAACAGAAAGCTTATATGGTAACGAAAGAGTTTTGGCTCTTGACCCACTAGTACTTGATGGTATCGCAGAAGACGCTATAAATGATTTAGTTACACCATATGCGAAATCAGCTCGTGACGGAATTAAATTCTTAGGTGAACTTATCAAGAAATATGGTTCAGCTGAAGGAAACGGTATCTTGTTCGCGGACAAAGACGAAGCTTGGTATATGGAGATACCTACAGGACATCACTGGGTAGCAGTTAGAATACCTGATGATTGCTACGCAGTTGCTCCAAACCACGTATGCATCGAACAGATAGACTTTAATGATAAAGAAAATTATATGTGGTCAGAAGGCATGGAAGAATTTGTTAAAGAAAATAACTTAAATCCAGACTTCGAAGGATTTAACTTTAGAAAAGTTTTCGGCACATATAGAGAGCTAGACAGAGTTTATAACACACCTAGAGCTTGGTACGCACATAAATTATTATCCTCATGTGACTTGGGCCCAACTTGCGGCGACATACCATTTATTAAGAAAGCTACAAGAAAGATTTCAGTTGAAGACTGCGCTAAAGTTTTAGGTTCACACTATAATGAAACAGAATTTGACCCAATAGGCTGGCAAGGAACAGAGCAAGAAAAGAAGAGATTCAGATGCATCTCACTTTCAAGAACAGCTCACTCACACATCTTACAAGTATATCCAGACCTAGATGAAAAACTTAGAGGAGTAACTTGGTTATCCTTCGGAACAACAGCATTCAACCCATACGTACCATTCTTTAACTACGTTGAAGACACACCAAAAGAATACAGAACAGTTCCTGAAAAGATGGACATCGACAACGCTTACTGGCTAGCAAAAGTCTTCGCATACTACGCAGAAGAACACTACAAATTATTTAATAGAGATACACATGAATTTTTACAACGTATGGCAATCTATGGCAGACAAAGAGTTATGGAAATTCAAAAAGGAGCTAAGGGCTTAGACGACAAAAAACTAATGAAATATTTGACAGAAGAAAACCAAAAGACAGCAACTTACTTCATCGAAGAAACAAAGAAACAATTACAAGATTACGCTACAAGAGCTTTGTTCACTTCAAAATTAACTTTCCAAATGGATAAAAACTTATAGAATTTAATATTATGTATATGGATGGGGCCTTATGATGAGGCTCCATTTTTTGCTTTAGCATGAAAATAAATTATATGAACTTGACAAATATTATATGGGGGGTATAATGTACTTATAGTCGTAAATTAACCGAGGTAATTAATGAAGGAGGCACTTTATGAAAAAGTATATTAAAGCAAATTTAAAATATTTGATTCTATCAATTTTATTTGCACTACTAAGCACTGTATCATTTTATTTTTTAACAAGAAATATGGGTAAAGTTGTTGACGCAGCAGGAGCAGGAAACTTTGAAGTCATTAAAGAAAGTTCATTATTTGCACTTTTATTTATTGTTCTATGGGTTTTTACTTCTTATCTTATGCTTAATTCTAGCAACAATTTTTCAAATAACGTTGCCTTATCATTAAACAGAGATTATTGCAGAGCAGTATTTTTAATGCCAACGGCTATATATGATAAGAAATCAAATGATTATTACATAAATTTAATGAACGAGGACTTAAACATACTAAGAAGAGATTATTTTTTAACTCTTAGTCGTTTTGCAAGCTATGTAATACAAGCCATAGTTTTTTTAGTTGGTTTATTTTTAATTAGTCCATACTTTTGTGCACTTAGCTTAGTATTTTCACTTTTACCATTCTTCATAAGTAAATTTGTTACTAAAAAATTGCAAGCGCTGCAAATGGAAGTTTCTCAGTCAAATGAAGAAAAATTTGGCGGAATAAAAGAAATTGTTTTTGGATCACACCCTATAAAACAATCAGGCAATGAAGAAACTTTTATAAATCGCTATTTAAAAGTCTTAGGTAAAAACTTATCAACAATAAAAGAATCAAATATAAAAATGAATATCTTTAATCAATCGATGCGTGGAGTAGGTTTATTGAGCCAACTAGTAATTTTATCTTTAGGCGCTTTATTAATACTAAAAGGAACAGTCTCTACAGGTGACCTAATTATGTCAATGTTCTTCATAACATCAGTTTCAGACGCAGTTGGAAATGCTATAGAGACATATAACAATATAAAGTCGACTAAGGGCGTTGGAGATAAATTCTTAAATATGCTTAAGAACAACGAAGAGCTTCCAAAGGGCAGAGCCTTAGCATTAGAAGCAGGAAAAGTAAAGGACGGAGTAAGCGTTAAAAACTTTAGTTTTGCCTTTGGCGATAGAGATATATTTAAAAACTTCTCATATGAACTAGCCGATGGTGGCACTTATGCTGTTATAGGCGAGAGCGGTAGCGGTAAATCAACATTTGCAAGGCTATTAACAAAAGAGCTTGACGGATACAAAGGTGAAGTAACAGTCTACGGACAAGACTTAAACGAGATATCAGAAAAAAGCTTGTTTGAAAGCGTCGCAGTAGTACCACAAGAAGCCATGATATTTAAAGACAGCTTATTTAACAATATCACAATGTATGACAGCTCTATAAAAGAAGAGAGCGAAGAATACAAAGAGATAATTAAGAAATTAAATCTCGAAGGCTTAGCAAAGAAAGAAAAAGAAGGTACCCTTGATGTGCTTCAAGCCTCTGGCGGAGAAAAAGAAAGAATATCTATAGCTAGAGCGATGATTAGAAAACCAAAGATACTTATACTAGATGAGCCAACGACAGGACTTGATCCAGACAACGCAAGAGAAGTAAAGAAGATAATCACAAACCTAGACGGCGTACTAAGACTAGTTATAACACACGATTACGACGAAGAATATCTAAAGAAGTTCGATGGCGTAATATTTATGAATGAAGTTTGTGCTTAATAAATTAATTATAGGTGGAGAGAAATCTTCACCTATTTTATTGAATAAATAAAGGTATTGCACTTTATTTAAGCTCATGATATCATATATATAGGCTTGGAGGTGATAAACTATGTGGAAGTTAAGAAAATATATTTCGAATAAAGATTTATTTAGCTACATCATCATATATATACTATATAAAATAACTTTTCTTTTAAGTCCATATCTATCTGGTATATTTATAGATGCATCAGTTGCGAAGGACTTTGATAAAATGATTTTATATGCTATATACAATATAATTTTGTTTGTGGCAGGACAGGGAGTTATGTATTTTTTCGATATCATTGAAGGAGAGGCAAGTACTCGCTCGACCATCAATATATATGAAAAGCTTGATGACAATCTTTTAAGATACAATCTCAAAACTAATAATATTAGCCGTGACAAGATCAATCAAGAGATCACACATAATCTCGATGCTGTTAGTAAATACATATTCAAGACGCCAGTCAATGTAGTTTTTCAATTTTTGACAATGGTCTTCATCTTTGTGATAATGCTTACTATATCGGTACCACTTGCCTTTGTCATGCTTATAAGCGTGCCAGTCGGTGCTTACGTTTCATACAAGCTTGGCGATAAAATTTCTGATTACTCTGAAGAAAATATTCAAAATACACAAAATATCAATGGCTACATCTTGGATAAGTACGAGATAAACAAGTCTGAAAGACTTTTAGATAAGAAGCAGCTATTTAATATTAAAGATTATTTAGAAAAGTATAAGAACACTTTGTTTAAAAAATTCAAATTACAATCCTTAGTTGAAAATTGGATGATATATTTTATTTTAAATGGCGTTATACTAATGATGACCATACTATCAGGCTACTTTGTTTTCAATGGCAGTATAAGTATAGGTGCATTTTTTGCTTCACAGCTCTATGTTTCTCAGTTTTGGGGACCAGTGCAAGAGTTATTTGATATAAGAAATGAGTATTTAAGTGATAAACCAGCCATCAATAACTTTGCTGAATTTTTAGAGATAGAAGCTGCTAAGTATAAAGATGATAAGATAAAAATTATAGAGTTAAAAGATTTTGAGTGTTTAAGTAAAGATAATACTATTTTGAACGAAAAAGTCAACGCTTGCTTTGATGCATCACATATCAATATAATCTGCGGGGACAATGGTACTGGCAAGACAACTATAGTCGAGGCAATACTTAATTATAACAAAAGATATAAGGGCAAGATATATATTAACGGTGAAGAATTAAAAGACTTTTCATACTCAGACATAGTTTATATACCTGCAGATTACTTGATATCAAAGTATGGCGTGCTTGAGGACAAAGCTAAGATGTCGTCAGGACAAAGGAAGAAGGCGCAATTTGATCTATCACTATTAACAGATAAGAGCGTGTATATTATAGACGAGCCAACAAACTTCTTAGACCTTGAGAATAAAGAAGCAATTGCAAGGCTTATATCTGAGTTATACGATAATGGCAAGATAATTATAATGATTACACATGATAAAGACATTATGAATAAATTAAATAATGTAGAGACTATATATTTAGAAAGAAAAGTTGCAATATAGATAATATTACTGTAGGTGGGGAGAAATCTTCACCTATTTTTTTATCTAAATGGGTACATATATATAAGAGGTGATTATATGTTAAAGAGATTTTTTGATCTTAGTGGTGACGAGATCATTAATTTAAATAAAGATGAGTTGAAACAAGCGATTAAGTCTTGTGAAGCGAGGATAGTTTTGTCTGAGAATGTTGTGGTTCAAGAGCCTGCGACTTATGGTGTGACATCGTCTGAGCTTGCTAAGTCTTTTGGCGCTGACCTAATTTTATTAAATTTCTTTGATGTGAATGAAAAGAAAATCAAGGGACTTGATTATAGTGGTGACGATATTATTAAAAAGCTAAAAAATCTTGTCAAGAGACCTATCGGTTTAAATCTAGAACCAGTTCAAGACAAGAATATGTTTAGTGAAAAGAAAAATATCAGTGAGGGAAGAAAGGCGAGCGAAGAAAATATTAAAAAGCTTGACGAGATGGGCTTCGACTTCGTTATGTTTACTGGAAACCCTGGCACTGGCGTTGACAACGAGGGTATTAACGAGGCGATAAAACTTGCGAAAAAATATTTCCACGGACTTATCTTTGCTGGCAAGATGCATTCATCGGGCGTTGATGAAAAGATTGCTGACCATGATGTTTATGAAGGCTTTTTAATTGCCGGCGCTGATGTACTTTCTGTACCAGCTGTTGGCACATGTCCAGGCGTTTTCGATGAAGACGTTAGAGCTATTGTAGAGCTTGCTCACAAAAACGGCGCTCTTGTGATGACTACCATTGGCACTTCGCAAGAAAGTTCACCAAAGGAAGTCATTAGGGACATAGCACTTAGAAATAAAATTTTAGGCGCTGACATTCAGCATATAGGCGACTCTGGTTACGGTGGCCTTGCCATTTGCGAGAATATTTTTGAACTTTCAAGAACTTTAAGAGGAGATAGACACACATTTAAGCTTATGGCTGCGTCTATAAATAGATAATGGATATAGAAAAGTTTATTCGTTTTAGAAAAGAGCTTCACAAGATGCCCGAGGAGGCTTTTAAAGAGGATAAGACTAGAGCTTTTATTAAAAATGCTTTAAAAGATGTCAATGGTCTTGAGCCTCTTGAGGACAAATCTTATTTACTCTATAGATATTTTAAGGGCGAGGACAAAAAGTCAATAGTTTTGCGCTGTGATATGGACAGCATTGTAAATAGCAAAAAGACACGTTTTCACGGCTGTGGTCACGATGGACACATGGCGATAATGCTTGGCACTATACTTTCAATGGATATGGCTAAGCTTGATAAGAACGTATATTTTTTATTTCAAGCGGCTGAAGAGACTGGTTACGGAGCGCTTGATGCTCTTGAGATTTTTGATAAATACAGAATTACCGAGGCTTATGGTCTTCATAACTACGCTGGAATCAAGACAGGAACTATATCTACAAAGAATGGACTCTTGTTTTTATCGTCATTCGGCTTAAAATTAAATATACTTGGCAGGCAGTCGCACGCGTCTATACCAGAAAATTCACTAAATCCGATATACGCTTGCAGCGAAATTATTAAAGATATAGAGCCATTTATTAAAAAAGACGCTTACAAAGATTTTAATCTTCAAGGCGAAAAATTTTCTGATAACATCTTCATTACCGTTGTTGGCGTAAAGCTTGGCGGAGAAAATTTTGGCGTGTCGCCAGCAAATTTGGAGCTAGATTTAACCTTGAGAGCATATAACGACGATGACCTAGCAAAACTTAAAAATATTTTTGAAAATAAATATAAAAACACTTTAGAAGAAAAGGGTTTTGTGGTAGAATTAAATAGTACGGATGAGTTTCTATCGGTCGTGAACGACGAAGAGCTTTATGATTCTTTTACGAAAGCTATAGATGCGGATGGACTTCCATTTGAAGAGAGAAAAGAGATAATCAGAAGCAGTGAGGACTTCGGCTACTATAGGCGTAAGGCGAGAGAATTATTCTTCCTACTTGGTGTGGGCGAGGATCATAAGGACATTCACGACGAGGCGTATGAATTTAATGACGAGGCTATAGAGAACGGCGTAAAAGCGTTTTTATCTATAGCGTATAGACTATAGGAGGGATTAGATGAGCTGTGATAGTGATTGCAAGGCATGCAAAGATAAATGCGCATTTGAAAAATTACAAGCGAATGATAAATCAAAGATAAATAAGGTAATAGGTGTCGTGAGCGCAAAGGGCGGAGTTGGCAAAAGCTATGTAACTACGCTACTTGCGAACGCTTTAGCAAAAAAAGGCTACAAGGTAGGTATACTTGACGCGGACCTTACAGGACCGTCAATACCAGCATCTTACGGCCTTCATGGCATGATTTATTCTGAAGACGGCGTAAACATTGAGCCGGCTGAAGCGGCTAATGGAGTTAAAGTCGTGTCAATGAACTTACTTATGGAGCACGAAACAGATCCACTTGTTTGGAGAGGACCTATGCTGATGGGCGTTCTAAGACAATTCTACCAAAACGTTAACTGGGGCGAACTTGATTATCTTTTAGTTGATATGCCGCCAGGAACATCAGATATACAGCTAAGTATATATCAATTGTATCCATTAAACGGACTAGTTATAGTTACATCGAGCCAAGAGCTTGTTGATATGATAGTTCAAAAAGCCTTTAAGATGGCTGGCTTAATGCATATCAAGGTATATGGATTAGTTGAGAACATGGCTTACTTCATCTGCGACGAGTGCCAAAAGAAGCACTACATCTTCGGCGCGCCAAAAGCAGCGGCACTAGCTGAAAAATTTGGCGTGAAAGATTATGCGGCACTAGCACTAAAACCAGAGAACACAAGGTACATAGACCTTGGCCAAGCAGATATACTTATCGAAAATGAATTAGATGGCATAGTAAAAGCACTAGAAGAATAATTTTTCAAAGAAATATAAAAGAAAAATATTTATATATAAAATTTATAAAGAAATTTTATTAAAACACATAGCAGAGTATGATTTTCGTACTCTGTTTTTTTGTTTTGATTTGAAATAAGAAAGCAAAAAATGAATTCTTATTTCAGAAAATGTTGATTATTTGAAATAAGTAAGCAAAAATACAATCCTTATTTCAGAAACTCTTGACTTTTTGAAATAAGAAGTATATAATGTAATCACTATTTCAAATTGGAGCTGATCATATGAGTAAAGAAAGAGCGGGTAAATTAATAAAAAATCTTTCTGGGATAAGCGAGTACTATTCATTCAGACCAAGTCCACTGCCACCAGAGCCTGCTATTGCAATTGACAACGAGCTTAACAATTTAATAATAGATGCACATAAGATGCTTGCCATTTTGGACGATAGGGCAGAGAAAATTCCTGATATGAATTTATTTATATCGATGTATGTGAAGAAGGAAGCGCTCCTTTCATCTCAAATTGAAGGCACTCAGGCAACGCTTGAGGACATCTTTGAAGTGAATCGCGATGAGAGCATCAATGAAGACGTTGAAGAAGTAGTTAACTATGAAAAGGCGGCGAACTACGCTATAGATAGATTAAATACATTGCCACTATGCAATAGACTGCTTTTGGAGACGCATGCGATTTTGCTTTCGGGCGTAAGAGGCAATGAGAAAAATCCAGGCGAGTTTAGACGCAGCCAAAATTGGATTGGCTCAAAGAACTCAAATATCACTACTGCAAGGTATATACCGCCAAATATTGACGATATGAAAGAAGCTTTGTCAGATTTAGAAATGTTTATAAATGACGATGCACCATACGATGCGCTGATAAACGCGGCTCTTGTGCATTATCAGTTTGAAAGCATACATCCATTCTTAGATGGCAATGGCAGGATAGGCAGGTTACTTATAGTTTTATATCTACTATATAAGGGCACTATCAAGACGCCAGCTTTGTATCTATCGTATTATTTAAAGGAACATAGAATTGAGTACTATGATAGGATGACGGCGGTTCGAGATAGCGGTAACTATGAGCAATGGATTAAATTTTTTGTGCGTGGTGTATATATTTCATCAAAATCAGCGATAGAGAGCGCCGATAAGCTTATTGAGCTTAAAAATTCTGATGAAGATAAAATAAATAGCCTAAACATAAGTGATAGAAGAAAGATAAATATAATGAAGCTTTATAGACATCTCCTAGCAAAACCTATAATTGATATAAAGGGTGCAGCCGAAGAGCTTGAGCTTGCCTACAACACTGTAAAATCAATTGTTGATGCGCTTATGGATTTGGATATACTTAAGCAAGATAATAATAAGGAAAGAAATAAAGTGTTCTCGTATGAAGCTTACTTAGCTGTATTAAGAGAAGGAACAGAAATAATTTTATAGATAAAAAATTAACGCCTCGATAATGAGGCGTTTTTTTATGTGTGAGTAACTATTTAATTATACTTAAAATACGTTTACCAAGGTTTTTCCAAGAATATTCATGCAAATCTCTTGAAATTTCTTCTGTGAATAAATTATCATCTAGTCTAGCTATTTGCTTTTCTATATTTGCGGCAAGTCTTTCGACATAGGCGTGAATGTCCTCTGTATATGGTTTATCGACGTCACGTATACGAGGAAGCTTTGTAAATTCGATTATTCCGCTGTTTACAAGTTTTTCGCCAAGCAATTGTCTTAGTCCGTCTATCTCTGAAGCGACTACTAATTTGTGGCAGGCAAGTGCCTCTATCGCAACTAAACCAAGGGCTTCAAAGTATGACGGCAAGATGAATATATCTGAGCGTCTTAAATCTTTTGCCATAAGCAATTGATTTTCAGCGTCTCTTATATATAAATTTTTAGAGTAATTTGCCTCCATCATCATCTTTTCTTTATCTTCATCTGATGCGTTTCCTATGATGTGCATCTCAACATTGTCATGATTTTTTTCTAAATATGGAAGTGTCGCTGCTAGGGCAAAAATGCCTTTTGATTCAACGATTTTGCCAGCGAACATGAGTCTTATCTTGCCATCATTTTTATGATTTTTATTAGGGTAGAAGACTTTGTCGTTATAAGCGCCGCCAACTAAGTGAATTTTTTCTTTAGCTATGCCAAGTATATCCGCAATTTGCTCGTGCTCAGCTGGTGTTACGGTCAAAACTTGATCAAGGTCCTTAAGATGAGTAAGCCTATTTAAAAATCTTTCGTGCTGTATAATTTGTCTCATGTCAGTTCCGTGACTGATGCCAACGACTTTTACATCATCAAAAATTTCACGAACAAGATCTGTCAAAAACATTAGGTGGTGAGAGATAACTAAGTCTGGCTTGAATTCATTTTTCACTTTAACAAGTCTCTTGCGAAAGGCATTAAGCATTGTATCTATCATCTCTTCACTCATTTCGCTGTATACAGTCGACTTATATGGCATGATGTCGCTCATACCGCAGATGTGGAAAGGCACTTCATCTGTGTCATATAAAACTTCTTCTATCACATCCGCATCTACATCGATTAAGTCTCTGTGCTTTTCTTCAGCGCCGTATATGGCAGCGTTTTGAGTGCCAGCCGCCTTAAAGGCAGATATTAAATTTGCAAAGTAAACACCACTACCAGTTTTAGCAGGAAGCTGTGTCAAGACGTGTAGTACTCTCATCTATGTCCTCCATTTCATATTTAACCTTAATTTTATCGCCAATTTTATAGTCGACGTCGTCGTTTAAAATCAGCATCTCAAGTTTATGTTCATTATTTTCTATATCTAGTTCAATGGTCTCGCCATTAAAAGTTATGTCTTTAATAATAAACTCTTCGCCATTTGCATCAGGGCGAATTTTTTCAGGCCTTACATATTTATCCTTGATAATATTTTTATTGCCGATAAAATCAAGAGTGAATTCATTTTTTGGATGATTGTAAATATCTTTTGGAGCGCCTTGGGAAGCTATCTCGCCGTGATTAATGATGATGATCTCATCCGCCATAACAAAGGCTTCTTTTTGGTCATGAGTTACAAATATGGTTGTTATGTTAAACTCTCTTTGTATTCGTCTTATTTCAAATTGCATTTCAGTGCGAAGTTTTGCGTCAAGCGAGCTTAGTGGCTCGTCCATAAGTAAGAGTTTTGGTCTAACTACAAGGCTTCTTGCAAGAGCAACACGCTGTTTTTCTCCGCCTGATAGCTCCGATGGATATCTTTTTTCGTATCCAGAAAGTCCTACGACGCGTAAAACTTCTCTAGCTTCAGCTTCTTTTTCTTTTTTTGTTTTATCTTTTTCCTTAAATTTAAGTCCATACATAACATTTTTTAAAACATTCATGTGAGGGAAGAGGCCGAAGCTTTGGAAAACGGTCGAAACGTCTCTATCTTCAGGTGAAAGGTCTTTTATACTCTTGCCAGCCAAAACTATGTCTCCATCGTGCTTGATAAAGCCCCCAATTGAGTGAAGTATAGTTGATTTACCCGAGCCAGACGGTCCAAGTAAACAAAGGAACTTGCCTTCCTCCAAAGAGAAGCTCACGTCCTTTATCGCGTATTTGTCATCATATTTTTTGGAAATATTATTCACTTCTAAAAACATTTACTTCACATCCTTTCTTAAAAATATTTTTTTAAATTTATTTTTAATATTTTCTCTAAAATTTCTGCTCATCAATAGCCTTAAACTAACGTTAAAAGCAAGGCAAATTAGTATGATGTAGAAGGCGATAACTGAGCCAACACCATATTTTCCGCTTTGAATAACGTCAAACATAACGAGCGTCATCAGTTTTTTGCTAGGATAAACAAGGAAGATTATTGTTCCGACAGTTGTCATGGTTGTCGTGAATGCATTTATCATCGAAATCATTATAGAATTTTTTGAAAGAGGCAAAACTCCGTCAGTAATTTCGTTTATGGATGAGCCGCCCAAGTCTCTAATCGAGTTAAGCATATTCGTGTCAATGTCAAGCATTGCTGCACCCGATGCCCTTGTAGAGAATGGCAGCTGCTTAAATAAAACGTTAAGCACAACTATCGCCGCTGTTCCAGTTATTGCAATAGGAGGCGACCTGAAGAACAATAGATAACCTAGACCAAAGAATGTTCCTGGTATGATGTATGGCAGATTTGCTATCGTATCAATGACCTTCATATATTTATACCTTTTAATTATTAAATAATAGCCGATCAAAAGACCTATAAAAGTGCCGCCAATAGCTGAAATTATACTATAAATAATACTTCTAAGTGCGACGCCGCCTATAAAAACCTTGGTATCTTTAAAATTATCAAGAGTAAATACAAGTTCGCCGACACGCATCTTAGTAAAAGCGTTTAAAATTATTGACGCATATAAAGATACTATCCAAAAAATAAAAAATATTGCAAAGGCACTTATAATATAATACAAAATACCATTTCTTTTAAGAGGAACCTCTTCTTTACTTGCTGAGCCGCTTGCGAGTGTACCTGATTTAACTATCTTTGATGAAAATAAAAATATAATTAGTGTTGGAACTAGTATAAACACGTTCATGGCAGCTGCTCTGCCAAGATTGCCATTGGCAATTACCTCGAAATAACTTTCAAGAGCTAAAACTTCGTAATTGCCTCCGATTATGGCTGGAGTGCCGAAATCTGCTACACTTCTAAAAAAGCTAAGCATCATGACAGCTTTGATACCATTTTTCATCGCTGGAACAATTATATCCATGATTATGTCATTAGTGCTAGCTCCTAAGCTTCTTGCCGAATTAATTATATTTTTATCAAGACTTTGAAGAAAACCTATGAGCAAAAGACTGTTTAGCGATAAATCCGATAGAGCCTGCATAAATACTATGCCCCACATGCCATAAGGGTTCATGTTTAGACCCAAGAGTTTGTAAGTGATTATCCCGCGTCTGCCAAAAAGAGTTATATAGCTTAGCGACGAGACAAAGGGAGGACTTATCAGCGTGATTGAAAGTATAAGTATGATTAGCGTTTTTATTTTTTTCTTCGATAGATAATAATATATAGCTACGAAAGATGATGAAAGTGTCGCGACTATGGTTGTCAAGGCGCCCATCTTAAATGTATTTATGATAAGTTTTTTGTTTGAGAGAATTTTTTGATAGTGTTCAAGCGAAAAAGATCCATCTACAAAAAAGCTCTCTTTAAAAACTGCCAAGAAGGGAATGAGTATAAAGATCACGACTAGTGCCGATAGCACAGATGCTAGTGCTATGTCTATTAACTTAGATGATTTAATCTTTTTCATAAAAAAAACTCCTCTATATCAATAATTTAGGACCATGCCTAATATGTAAAAAAATAGTGTGACAGTAAAAACTATCACACTATAGTATTATTTAACTTATTTGTCTTCAGTTTTACCTTTTGAAATTTCGTTAAACTTTTCTAATATTCTTTCTCTGTCTGAACCGAATGTTGATAGATCTTCCTTAACTAGTCTGTCCTTTGGTAAACCTAGGTCGTAGCCTTGGATGCCAAGAACGATAAGTTGGTTAGAGTCTTTTCCGTCGATTTCAGCGATCATCTTTTGAGCGTCTTCACTTAACATGAAGTCGATGAAAGCCTTTGCAACGTCAACGTTTTCGCTACCTTTGAATATAGCAACTCCTTCTGGTACCCAGCAAACGCCATCTTCTGGATATATAACTGTTAAGTTATTGTCTTTAGCTGCGTCAAATGCTTTTTTATCAGCAGGAATTATACCGATGGCGAATTCGCCTTGAACAGTTTTTTCTTGTGGGTCTTTACCTCTCTTTGAGTAGAAGTCAATGTTATTGTTGATGCCTTCAAATACTTTCCAGCCTTCTTCTTCGCCGTAGATGTCTAGTAAGCCCTTAAGAGCTGCATAGTTAGTTCCTGATATAGCTGGGTTACTCATGATAACTAAGTGTTGGTATTTAGGATCAGCAAGATCTTTCCAAGTCTTAGGTGCTTCTAAGCCTTTTTCTTCAAGGATAGCGTTGTTAACGATGAAGCCAACAACAGTGATACCCTTAGAGATGTAAGCGCCGTCTTTGTCCTTGTATTCTTCAGGAACAGTAGCAGTTACATCAGAAGTATAATTTTCTAGAAGACCGTCATCTCTTGCTGCCATGAAAGCGTCAAGTCCGCCTCCGAACCAAAGATCAGCCATTGGCTTGCCTTCAGCCTTAGTTCTTGAAATAACTTCACCGCTTGACATAGATAAGAATTCTACCTTAGCACCAGTTTTTTCAGTAAACTTATCAAATAAAGGTACATAAGAATCACTTGTAGCAACAACATTTAAAGTTTTGCCTTCAAAGTTTTGAGCATCTTTATTTTCTTCTTCTTTATTTTCTTCTGTGTTTTCAGCTGTTTCAGTTTGAGTGTTTTCTTCAGCTGGTTTTTCTTCGTTGTTATCTTTTTTACCGCAGCCAACTATTACTAGTGAAGCCATGATTAAAATTGATAACAATACTAAAAATTTTCTTTTCATTAGTTTATCCCTCCAGACGATATTGTAACAGAAATTTAATAAATAATCAAGATATATTGATTTATTAAATATTGAGTGCTATAGCTATAGAAAATATTTATACTTCTTTTATCTAAGTGACGTATCACTATGTTTTACAATATAGTCAACAATTTTTTCTAAATACTCTTTGTCAGTGGCATCAAAATTACTATATTCATACGAGTCAATGTCCAAAACGCCAACGCCGCGAGTCATATTATATATAGGAACGACAATTTCACTTTTGCTCAGAGAATCACATGCAATATGGCCAGCAAAGCTATTAACATCATCGACGACAATAGTCTTTTTATTTGAGTAAGCAGTGCCGCAAACACCCTTACCAAGCATTATCCTGTTACAAGCGGGTTTGCCTTGGAAGGGACCAAGTACAAGATTAGTTCCGTCGTATAAATAAAATCCCGACCATGACACGCCATCAATCAAGTGATATATAATGGCAGCCGTATTTGCAAGATTCGCTATAAAATTCGTTTCCTCTTGAAATTGGCGCCTAATCATCTCGATGGCAAGCTTATATTTATCCTCTTTACTTAAATTATTCGCTCTACTTATGTCAATCATTTAATCACCTCAAGAGAATATTAACATAAATACGTTATTTTGTAAATAATTTTGTGTTTTTGGGTAATAGTATAAAAAGGGGGAGATACTATGTATTCAATTATAGTAGGAGCTTTATCAGGTTGGATTGCTTCATTAATAATGAAGGTTGATAAACAAATGGGCTGGATCAAAAATATATTAGCTGGAATCATAGGCGGCGGCATTGGTAGATGGATTGCCAAAATCGCACGCTTTGAGGCAAAAGGAGGCTTCGTTAATGATGTAATCGTTGGCGTTGTCGGCGCAGTTGTACTAATTTGGATAGTTAATATGTTTTTTGGAAGAAGAAGATAATAGATTTAATTATATGAAGAACTCTTGGGTCGTGTCTCAAGAGTTTTTTATTTGCACAAATAAAGCTAAGTGTCGTTTAATAGATTTAAAAAATAAGTAAAATATTGGTTTTGAAAAAAATGTGATATAATATATTTATTACAATGAGAATTAATAAGCAAAACATTATATATAATAGGAGGCAATTATGAAATTTAAAATCAAAATTTTGGAAAAAATAAAAACATCAACTATAATAGAACTTATTTTTTCACTATTATATACTATGTGTATAGCGTTAATACCATATGTTCAAAAAGAATTGTTTAACGGTATAGGTAATAATACTAAAAATTTATTAATAAATTTGGGATTTACATATTTGGCGTTAATATTAGGTAGCGCTATATTTCAATTTATATCACAATACAATGAATGGAAGAGGGATAAGGAATTCGTTAAGTATACGAAAGACATTATTTTCAAGTCAATTTTCGGAAGACCTAACTACGTCTTTAAAGAAAAAAGCGTTGGTGAATATTTAACTATAACAAATAATAATGTTGAAATCATAGAAGATGAATATTTATCAACATATGTCGATATAATTAAATCTATTGTTCAATTACTTATATATACAGTTTCCTTAGTTGTTTTTGTGGACTATAGGATAGCCATTGCTATTATTTTAGCATCGCTTATAAGTGTAATAGTCCCTAAAATAACTGCTAAGAAATTAGCAGAAAAAAGAAAATTTTATCAAGATAGTTTTGGTAATTATACTGACATTTTAAACGATTTTTACTTGGGACATATGGGACTAGATGAAGCATCAAAACATGGAATAACGAAATATCATTACCAAAGACTATCTGAAACAGAAGACCAAAAATTAGCATTTGGCAAATTTAAAACTTTTGTTAATATTGTTAACGGTTTTGTTATGGATTTAGTTAGTCTTACAGCATTTATAATGGTAGGCTATTTACTTATTAGGGGTGAAATTACCATTGGAGCAGGGGTTGCAACATTTGCTTATATTGAAAGCTTTATTTATCCTATTAAATATATTTTAAACGATGTAAATGCAATAAACTCTTGCAAGGAAATCGTTAGAGAAGCAAAAGAAATAGGAAATGAGTATTTAGAAAATGAAAAAGAAGATAGCTGCATACTGCCTGAGTATAATGAAATATCTTCTTTGAAATTAGAAAATTTAGAATATGCAATAAATGATTTTTATTTAGGTCCAGTAAATATTGAATTTAAATCAGGAAATAAATATCTAATAATAGGTGAAAGTGGCAGTGGTAAGTCAACACTACTAAAGACCATTGTTGGACAAATTGAGCACGATAGAGGGGACATTTATATAAACAATGAAAGCATAAGTAATAATTTGTCTGAATTTGCTTCAGAAAAAGTTTTTTATATTACTCAAAACTCACATGTTTTTTCAGTACCTTTTCTTGAACAAGTTACACATTTTAATGCATATGATGAAAAAGACATTTATTCTTATTTGGACAAATTACCTAAGACTATTGTTAATAGGTTAGTAAATTCAAATAATTGTAATGAACTAAGCGGTGGCGAAAAGCAAGTAGTGAACATCTTGACCTGTGCCTTAGCTAAAAAAGATATTATTTTAGTAGATGAAGGATTGTCAGCTATTGATATTTATACTAAAAAACTTGTTCGTGATAAAATTATCTCCAATTACAATAGTAAGATTTATATCGAAGTATCGCACGATCTTGGCACAGATAATATTGACTATTTTGATTATATAATTCGAATAAAAGAAGGCAAAGTTTTAGATGTATATACCAAGCAAGAATATATATTGGCAAAAAATAGTTAATGATATATATATAGGAGGCAATTATGATAAGAGATAAATATAAAAAGAATTTTTCTAAAATTTTATTGCTATTTATTACAGGTATAATCGTAGGTAGTTTGAGCATATTTCCTATGGTTTTTATTCAAAAAGTTATAGATTATTTAACATTGGGAAATCAGAGCGAATTTATTAAATACATAATACTTTATTCGCTTGTTTATATTTTAGTCAATATGTTTAAAATAGCTCTTGTAAATTTCGGATCGAAATTTGAATTGAATTTGAATAGAGATATAAAAGATGAGATTGTTGAAAGTATTCTTAGTACAAAGATTGAACAATTAGAGCAAGCTGGACGCAGTAACGTCTTTAATGTTATTATCGACGATTTAAAATCGCTTGATGATAAACTAATATCATTAATATTTGATTTAGGCTTTTCGATATCAAGCTTTATAATTGGTTCCATTATAATTATAAATTATGACTATATAATGCTATTTGCGATGATTATCATATCTGCCATATCGACAGTAGTGATTCAAAAGATTTTACAGAGTTCAGAGACAGCATCTGAAAAGAGCCAAATTCAAAGACTTAACGTAATTAATAAATTTTTTGACATTATTGTTGGAGCTAGAGATATAAAACTATTTAATAAAGAGAAAGTTTTTACAAGTGAGTTTCACGAAGAGAATCATGAATTAACTAAGCTTGACAAAAAAATTGTAAATATTAAAAATGTTTCTCAAGCACTTGTAAGTTTATTGTTTAATCTGATTATGGCAACTCTAATTTTTATTGGAGGTATGCGTGTTAGCCAAGGCAGTCTCTCTGTAGGAGCGCTAATCGCCATCATATTATATGCATCGATGATCACTGATCCAATATTTAATATCATAGAAAATCAAAAAGAAATATCCGCTTTTAAAAACTCAGTTAAAAGAATAGATGAGACTTTCAACAGCATAGATAGAGAAAATATTGATTTAATCGAAGACTTTAACGAAATTCAATTTAAGGACGTTTCACTAAAATATGGAGATAATCAGATTCTAAATAATTTTAATTTGATTATAAATAAAAATGATAAATTAAAGATTAACGGCAGAACTGGTTCGGGTAAGTCGACCATCGCAAAACTAATTACTAATATGTATAAGCCGACTTCAGGTCATGTTTATGTCGATGGCAAAGAAAATCAAATGATATCTTTATCAGCAGTTTTTCAGGAGAATAAATTGTTTAACATGTCAATCATTGATAATATCACATTCAAATCTAAAGTTGACGAGGACAAACTCAATGAGATTATAAAGATATGTAGACTAAATGAAGTTATTGAAAAATATGGCTTAAATAATATTGGTTTTGATAGTAGCACTCTATCTGGCGGCGAGAAGACGCGAGTATTACTAGCAAGGGCCTTATACAAGGACTGCGAGCTATATATCTTTGATGAGATAAGCACAGGACTTGACGAGACGCTATTCTATGAGATATTTGATGACACTATGAAATATTTAAGATCAAAAACAATTATTACTATTGACCATAAATACATTGACGAAAAGTATTTTACAAAGAGCATTGCTATATAAATTAAATATTTTTGACAAGTAATAATATTTGAGATTTATAAATGGATAGGATCTACTTTCTTATCCATTTTTTGCATGAAAAAGGCGGAACCAAATCGTTCTGCCTAATATAATCTTATTAAACTTTTCCTGTCACTATCTTAAACGCTAAATAAAATATCGATGCGACTTCTTGTAAATAGTTTTTGACTAGTATATCTTGTGGTGTTTTGGCTGAGTACAGCTCGTGCTTGATTCCGATGTATTTACTTATTAAATCGAGCCTAAACATGTGAAAGCCGTTTGACACGATTAAATAATTTTTATCTTTACCGGCTATGTCGCTTGCAAACTCAAGATTTTCTATAGTATTTTTAGAGTTCTCTTCGGTGATGACGTCACTTTCATCAACTCCAAGTGATACAAGATAGTTTTTTGCTATCATCGCCTCGCTTATGCTTTCGCCCTGACTCTCAGCTCCTGTAGTGATTATCTTTGCGCCTCCATTTATAGTATAGTACTCATACGCTGCGTCAAGCCTATACTTTAGTGCGAGCATCGGCTCATTGTTCTTGCATCTTGCTCCTGGTACTATGATGTACTCAGGCGAAGTAGTAGGTCTCTTGCTGTTATTAAAAATAACTAAGAGCTCCAAAACTATTGCCAAAGCTAAAAATATTTTTATTAATAGCTTAATTAGTTTTTTTATCATTTTAATATATACACCATTACTGGTCTTCTACCAAATTGCATGCACTCCCAAACTGTATCCATGAAAAGGTCAACTCTCATGCCCTTGATAGCGCCGCCAGTATCTTGAGCGATTGCAAAGCCATAATCAGGAATACCTGGTGTTAAGCTCTTGATATATAGCTTGGTGCCTAGAGGTATTACACGCGGATCAACAGCAACTGTGCCTCTTTTAGCTCTTGCGCCTGAAGCAGTTATGCCGTAGCCTTTGTCACCAGGCCTCTTGCCAGTTGATTGGAAGCCAGCTTCATAAGCAGTTGCTACCATTTTAAAAGATTTTCTTGCTGTAAAGTCGCCTCTATCGTTAGTGAAAACATCTTTTGTGCCTTCTTCAAAAACTTGGTCAATAGGCTTAACTATAGTTTCAACGTGAATTATCTCTTCTTTAATAAGTTTGTCACCTGCATAATACTCTTTGCATTTGACTTTGTTCTTGCCGTTTACTCCTTGAACTAAAATCTTGCTTTGATTATGGTTTAGTTCTTTGTTTTTCTTCTTAATAGTTTTAAAAGGTGCATCTACTTCTTTTTCAACGACTTTAATCTCTACCTTTATTATACTAATCTTTCCTTCACTCTTAAGCTCTGTATCTAAAGACGGTATGACGATGTCAATATCATCAATTTTAATCTTTAGATCATCTAAAAGCTCTTTAACTGTAGTGCATGAAGTTTTATATGTCTTAATGACTCCATTGTTATCAATCTCATATACGTGATTTTTAGCATCTTTAGCGAAAGAAAGACTTGATACTATTAATAAGAATAAAATAAAATTAATTAATTTTCTCATAGTCTTCTCCTTTCATTTTTTTAATATATGCTATTATAACAAAATTAAAGCACTTTTGTCAAATCGAGGCTAAAATTCTATATCAAGTGAGACTGGACAATGGTCTGAACCCATGACATCATCAAGGATTGCTGCGTCTTTGATATTGCTTTCAAGCTCTTTTGATACTAAGAAGTAATCAATTCTCCAGCCAGCGTTTCTCGATCTTGCTCTTGTTCTGTATGACCACCATGAGTATTTATCTTCAAGATCAGGGTAGAAGTATCTAAATGTATCGATGAAACCCGAATCAAGTAGCAAATTAAATTTTTCTCTCTCTTCATCAGAAAAACCTGCCTTGCCTCTATTTTCTTTTGGATTCTTAAGGTCAATCTCGTTGTGAGCTACGTTTAAGTCGCCGCAAACAACAACGCCCTTAGTTTTTCTTAAACCATTAAGATATTCTCTAAAAGCATCTTCCCACTCTTGTCTGTATTTTATTCTTTTTAACTCATTTTGAGCGTTTGGCGTATAAACATTAACAAAGAAAAAATCATCGTATTCAAGAGTAATAACTCTTCCTTCAGTATCATGCTCAGCTATGCCAAGACCATAAGTCACATTTTTTGGCTCAGTCTTAGTAAGTATCATGGTTCCTGAATAACCTTTCTTTTCAGCGTAGTTCCAATACTCGTGATATCCTTCACGCTCCATTATAAGTATTCCTTCTGATATTTTAGTCTCTTGAAATGCGTATATATCAGCCATAGTGTCATCCAAAAACTCATTAAAGTTTTTCTTAAGGACGGCTCTTATACCATTAACATTCCACGAAATAAATTTCATTTAATCACCTCTTTTAAAATTTTCACATCCTTATCACCATTCTATCACAAAAGACGTTTATAATAAAGACAGAAAAACAAAAGGAGGAATAAATTATGAAATTTGATGAATTTGGCAATGAAATTATTGATGATGAAGAAATTATTGAAAATAATGATAATTGTGATGACAATTGCAATTACAATGACAATAGCAATAGCAATAGCAATGATAATAATAATGACAATGACAATGATTTTTCATCTGATGATGATTTTACTTATGAAAGAAAAACTTACAGGAGGGCAAATCAATATGATAGGCCTCAAGCAAGCAGAGCAAAATTTTCTTATAACGAGGTAAATAAAAAAGAAAAGAAGCGCTATGGAACAGGTGTTCTTATCTGGTCAATAATATTTGCGATTTTCTTTGGCACGCTAACAGGTTTTGGCGGAGCTTACATGTTTAACAAGGCAAACGATGTATATAACTATATGCGCAGCGAAGCGAAGAATGATACACAAAAGATTACAATTGATCAACCGACTGAAATAGTTGAAGCAGCGACTAAGAAGGCTATACCATCTGTTGTAGGTATAACTACTCAAGTGATTTCGAGAGACTTTTTTGGTAGACAAGCTTTAGGAAAGGGCACTGGCTCAGGCGTTATAGTTAATTCAGATGGCTATATCATCACAAACGCTCACGTTGTTAACTCAGAAGTTCAAGAAAAAAATAACGCTTTTGATGATTTTCCATTTGGAAATGAATTTCCTTTTGGTGGCGGATCAAAGGGCGATAAGCAAAGAAAAACTGACGATGAAGATGTAGATGAAGATGATGATGACGAAGAAAATAATAACAATGACAGTGACAATGACAACGCTTATGATTACAACAGCAAAAATAAAGATAATAAAAAGCAAAGTAAAGGCGGCAAGATAAACGTTTTACTTGACGACGGTTCAACACATAAAGCAAAGATAGTTTGGATGGATAAGGACATGGATCTTGCCATAATCAAGATAAATGCAAAGAATCTTCCAGTTGCTGAACTTGGTGATTCAGACAAAGTACAAATCGGTCAAATCGCCATCGCCATAGGTAACCCACTAGGTCTTGATTTTAACAGAACAGTTACTTCTGGTGTTATCTCTGGTAAGGATAGAACTATAAAAGTAGAAAATCAAGTTATAAATAATCTAATTCAAACAGATGCATCCATCAACCCAGGAAACTCTGGTGGACCGTTACTAAACTCAAAAGGCGAAGTCATTGGCATTAACACAGTTAAGCTTACTAACGCAGAAGGCCTTGGTTTTAGCATACCTATCAATATGATTAAAGGCGTTTTGAATTCAATCTTAAAGACAGGCAAGGCACAAACAGCTCAACTAGGCGTTTCTATCTATAATGCAAAAGATTATGAAGCAGCTCTAAGAGTTAAATTAAACACAAATAAGGGCGTTATCGTCTTAAGCGTTGCAAGTGGTACTGCGGCTGACAAAGCTGGTATCATGGCAGGCGACATACTACTAAAGGTAGATGACAAAGAAGTTACAGATGTTAATACACTTAAGTCAATAATGTTCGGCTACAATCTTGGTGACGAAGCCACTCTAAAGATTAATAGAAATGGCAAGGAAATGGACGTTAAAATCAAGTTTACGAGCATGAACAAAAACTAATTACTGTAATTACTTTAGTACAATTATAAAATAAATATATATAAATGATTGACAAAATTTATTAAGTATGCTATACTATATATAGATGTAGATAAAATCTATGAAGTATATGAAGGGTGGGATTCATCTTATGAACGAGATTAAGAGAATTAGAAGAAGTGTTGAGAGTATTTTAGGTAAAAAAGTGCATCTAACGACAAATGTTGGCCGAAATACCTTTGTCGAGGCACAGGGAGTAATTACTTCAGCATATCCAAATCTATTCACAGTTACTCTAGAAGATGGACAAAATAACGATCAGGTTATATCGTATACTTATTCAGATGTATTAACATCGACAGTAGTAGTAAAAATAATCTAAAAAATATCCTCACAGCGATGTGAGGACTTTTTTTGCCTTTTTATGGATTATGATTAAATTTTTATAAATATATTTTATAATTATTATTATGACGCTTAAAATATTTTTTATAAGATTAATTTTGCGTCAATATCATGAGCAATATTTTAAATAAAAATAAAACTATACATTGAATTTAAAATGTGTTATAATGAATGTAAGAGTGGAGGAGTATGTAAGGTCATGTTAAAAACAAAATCTTATGCGAAAATTAATTTGCATCTTGAAGTCATATCCAAAAGGGACGATGGCTTTCATGACATCATCACTCTTATGTCTAAAATTAATCTTTATGATGAGATAATTTTTGCTAAGGCAGAAGATTTTATTATTAATAGTAATATTGATATAAAAGATAATATCATGAAGAAAGCTTATGATTTAGTAAAAGAGCTTAGAGATATAAAAGGACTAAGTATAGAGCTTAAGAAGAATATACCTATGGGCGCTGGTCTTGCTGGTGGCAGTTCAAACGCTTATGAAACAGTTAGGGCGCTTGATGAGCTTTATGATTTATCCTTGACAAAAGAAGAATATTTTGATATTCTTTTAAAGCTTGGTAGCGACTGTAATTTTTTTACTGCTAAGTCGGTTGCCGTTTGCACAGGTAGAGGCGAAAAAATTAAAGAGGTAGAAGGACTTAAAAAATATAAGGTGCTTTTAGTTAATCCTGGCATAAACATTAGCTCGAAAGATGTTTATGAAGGTATGTCATTTGATGGAGATTACTTAAGCAGTGAAGCTATTGAAGATCTTATAAAAAAAGATGATTTTAAAAGGTTTAAAAACAATATGCAAGACTTTGTTTTTGCTAAATACATAGCTGTTAAGAAGCTTTTTGATGAAATGAGTGCTTTGGGCGGCTTCAAAACCATGATGAGCGGCTCTGGTTCGAGTGTCTTTAGTCTATTTGAGAATGAAGAAGAGCTTCAAAAGGCTTATGATTTAATGAAAAACCGCTACCAATTTGTGATTAAAACTCACTTGATATGAGGTGATTTAATGCTACAAAAAATATTAGAACCAATATTTACATTTTTATATATAGTAATAATATTTGTTATGGACAATTTTATAAATAAATATAATTATGCTGACAAAGATTTTAAGCTGCAAAGCATATTTACCAAGACATATGTGGTCTTTGTCACCCTTTTCTTAGGTATCAGGACTTATGCTTTATTTTTAGCAGATGATGAGAAGATTATAAGGCTTACAAACATCTCTTTATTTATAAGTTCACTTATGATACCAATACTTTTGATAATATTTTATTATCTAGCGGCAAGAACACTAAAAAAGAGAAGGATGCCAGATGCATCAAACATAATTTATTTATTAAGTGCGATACTGATGATACTAACACTGCTTCCGCAAAATGGCTGGTTCCAAGACAGAATCAGCACCTTTATGGAAGTATTTAGAACCATAATCGCTTTAATACTAAATGTATTAATTTTCTTAAGCGTTTTTAAAAATGCTGTCAGAAGAAGAAATGTAAATATACAGAGGGCATCACTTTTATTCTTTTTAGCGGGATTATTCTATTGCCTTGCAAATATTTTAAGAATAGCTAGAGCAAAGAACATTCTTTATGTGCTTAGCTTAATATTGATATTAATTATGATATACACATGGTACAGAACCATTCGCAAAAAAACTGAAATATATAGAGTGTAAAGGAGTTTTTAATGAAAAGACCTGTTTTTGAAGCATTATCAAAATTAAAAGACGAAAATTCGGTTTCTTTCCACATGCCTGGACATAAAGGAAAGAACACACTATTTAACTGGGGCGATTACATCCCAGCTATTGACACGACAGAAACTTATGGCATGGACAATTTGCTTGAACCAAGAGGAGTTATACTTGAGAGTCAGCAAGAAGCTGCTAAAGTATTTGGTGCTATGAGCACTTACTACGCTGTTAATGGTTCTACTGGTAGCATATACATTGCTATCTCAACTATAACTAAGCCAGGTGATACCATCATTGTTCAAAGAAACTGCCACAAATCCGTATATAACGCTTTGATACTAAATAGATTAAATCCTGTTTATGTATATCCAAAGTATAACGATGACTATCATGTTCTAACTGGCGTTGACCCAGATGAGATAGAAGACTTAATCCTTGACAATCCTGAGGTAAAGGCTGTTGTAGTAACTCACACTAATTACTACGGAATCGCTTCAGACCTTGAAAGGATAGCAGAAATTTGTCATAACTATGGTAAGATACTTATGGTTGACGAGGCTCACGGACCTCACATGAAATTTGATGACAGACTACCTAAGTCAGCTCTTGAATGCGGTGCGGATATAGTTATACACTCAACTCATAAAACACTTACTGGTTTTACACAAACATCTATGATACATGTTGGTTCTGAAAGAATTGATACAAATAAACTTAGAGATAGATTCCAGCTATATACAACAACTTCACCATCATATTTATTCACACTATCAAACGAAACAGCTTGTGCATACATGGACGGTGAAGGCAGAGAAAAACTTCATCACAATGTAACTAAGTGTCTAGAATTTATTGAAGAGCTTAAAAAGATTGACAGAGTTGAAGTTTTTGAAGGCGATGACTTTGATAAAACTATCAAATCAAAGGACAATACTAAAATATTATTCAAGCTTGAAGGCGTTAAGGGCTCAAGACTTAGAAAAGAGCTTTATGAAAGACACAATATTAGACTTGAAATGAGTGATTATTACTACGCTCTAATATTTGCAACGCTTATGAACGAAGACGAAGACTATGAAAAGCTTCTTGAAGCAATTAGAGACCTTTCAAAGAATCTTTCTTATGAAGAGGTTAAGCATATAAGAGTTAATATGCCTGATCCAAAGATTATTATTAGACCAGCGGATGCATATTACTCATCAAAGAAGATAATTAGCTTAAAGGATTCACTTGGAGAGATAGTAACATCACCAATAATCCCTTATCCACCTGGAGTACCTCTACTTGTTCCTGGCGAAGAGATTACTGAAGAGATACTTGATCACATACAATTCCTTAAGGAATCAGACTTAAATATTGTTGGCCTACTTGGCGAAGACCAAGACTCATTGGTTGTAGTTGACTAATGAAGGGACTAGTAATAGCTCTTGAAGGACAAGACGGAACCGGCAAGAGTACTGTTATAAACGCAATCACAGGCTATTTTGATGAGATGGGCCTTGATTATATAAATGCGCGAGAGCCTGGCTCAACTGATATTGGCGAGAAGATAAGAGATATCTTAGCTGATAAGGCTAATAAGGATATGGATTATCATACAGAGGCACTTTTATTCGCATCTTCAAGATCTGAACTATATGACAAAGTGATTAAGCCAAATGTACGTAAAGGCACTTCTGTCATACTAGATAGATTTTTATTGTCATCACTTGCTTATCAAGGCATAGTGAGAGGACTTGGCGTAGATGAGGTCATGAAGATAAATGATTTTTTCTTAGAAGGCTTTAGACCCGACCTAACTATACTTATGGATTTGGATGCAAAAAAATCTTATGAAAGACTTAAAAAGCTTGGTGAACTAGATAGGATAGAGTCTTTGGGAGAGGACTTCCAAGAAAAGGTTCACCTAGCCTACTTAAAGCTTTATGAAGAAAATCACATGAAGCTAATCAAATTGGATGGTACTAAGGATAAAGAGAGCCTTGCTCACGAAGCCTTAGATGAAGTAAAAAAATTAATGAAGGAGTGGTAGTATGAAACTAATTGTAGCAATTGTTCAAGATCAAGACGTAAATGCACTAATGGATTCACTTACAGAAAAAAAGTATAGAGTGACAAGATTATCTTCAACAGGCGGATTTTTAAAATCTGGTAACACTACATTACTAATAGGTGTTGAAGACGATAAAGTAAATGAAGTTAAAGAACTTGTTGATCATAATTGCAAAACAAGAGAGATAACTACATCTTTACTTACTGTTACTATGCCTGGAGATACTTTTGTACCTTATCCACTTGAAGTAAAAGTTGGTGGAGCAACATTATTTGTATTAAACGTAGAAGAATTTTTAAGAGTATAGGAGAAAATTTGTGTTTGAGAAAATATTTGGAAATGATGAAGTAAAAAAAATACTTTATAACGATATCAATAATAAAAAAATTGTATCATCCTATATTTTTGAAGGCAAAGACAGTGATTATCTAGAAAGCCTTGCGATGGAATTTGCAGGGCTTCTTCTTAATTCTAAAATCCCAGAGAAAAAGGCAGATTTTGCCTTGTTTGGCAAGGGCGAAAAAATCAAGAAAGAGGATGCTCAGTCCATAGCAAAAGATGTTTATATAAGACCTTTTGAGCTAGACCGAAAAGTTTATATGCTCTTAGGAGCAGAAGATATTCAAATTGAGAGTCAAAACGTTCTTTTAAAAACACTTGAAGAGGCGCCAAGTTATGTTGTAGTCATCTTAGTTACTAAGAGCCTTAACATGATTCTTGACACCATCATCTCAAGAAGCAAAGTGATTAGAGTTATGCCTCTTAATAAAAATGAGCTTATGGATTATATCAATGAAAATTATCCAAAGCTAGACAATAAAGAGCTTTACGCATCCATATCCATGGGTGATATAAGCGCGCTTAAATCTTTTATAGAAGATGAAAAAGAGATGACGCTTAGAAAGATGAGCATAGATGCAGCCATTAAAGTATTAAATAAAAAGCGTTATGAGAGCGTTAAAGAAATTGATTTTTTTGAAGAAAATAAAGAAAATATTGAAAAAATACTTACATACTTTGAAATTTTTATCAAGGATATAGCCTCGAGTGCTGATAGGATAGTTAATCTTGACTATAAAGATGAGATTAAAAATCTTAAAGGGCTTGCGCTATATGATTTGGTAGATAGCATTGACATGATAGAAGAGACTAAGAGATACTTAGGTAACAGCGGTAATTTCAGGCTGCACCTAGAGACTTTAGTTTTAAATATGGTAGAAAAATTTGATAGGTGATTATATGAATAAAAAAATAATAGGCGTTAGATTTAAGCCCATAGGAAAAATATTTTATTTTGATCCTATGGAGCAAGAATTTACTACTGATGACAAGGTTGTAGTCGAGACAGTTAGAGGACTTGAGCTAGGTGATGTTGTCGTCGCTAATAAGGAGATAGACCTTGACGACTTTGGTATACCTCTTAAGCCAATCATAAGAAAGGCGACTGAAGAGGACATCGCTCAAAAGAGGGACAACGACATAAGAAAGGCAGAGGCAAGAGAGATATTTATTCAAAAGAACGAAGAGTATGGTCTTGGAATGAATTTACTAGATATTGACTTCACTCTTGATTTGAATAAAGTTATATTTTTCTTCACAGCTGAGGGCAGAGTTGACTTCAGAGAGCTAGTTAAGGATTTAGCAAGAATATTTAGAATGCGTATTGAGCTTAGACAAGTTGGCGTTAGAGATGAAGCCAAATGCATACCATCAGTTGGTAAGTGCGGTAGAAAAACATGCTGCTCATCATTTTTAGGTGAGTTCTCACCTATAAGCATAAATCTTGCTAAAAACCAAGACTTGACTCTTAACGGAAGTAAATTATCTGGTCTATGCGGAAGACTTATGTGCTGTTTAAATTATGAGGCTGATCAATACAATGAATTAGTTGATAAAATGCCAAAGATAGGCGCAATAATTATAACTGAGCAAGGCAAAGGCGTTGTCATCGATAGATTCATTCTTAAGCAATCACTAAAGGTTGAGCTTAAGGAAGGCGAAAACCTTGGTAAAGTTATATTGACATTCGCTGATGAAGTTAAAGACACAGGTAAGATTGACAGGAACTATGTACAAGAATCATACACAGACGATGATCAAGAAGATATTAAAAATATAGAAGGTGACTAGATGTTTATACAAGATAAGAAATTACTTATAGAATATGCTAAAAAGATGATTAAAGATGAGCTAACTGTTGGCACAGCTGGCAATTTAAGTATATATGACCCAGATGAAAAGGCGATGGTTATCACACCATCTGGCATACCTTATGACAATATGAATTTCGATGATCTTGTAGTCATGGACTTGGACTTAAATATTTTAGAGGGCAAGAATAAGCCATCAACAGAATCTTTTCTACATGCACTTGTTTATAAAAACAGACCTGATATTAAGAGCATAGTTCATACGCATTCAATATATGCAACTAGCTATAGCACACTTAGAAAGCCACTTGAAGCACTTCACTACATCATGGCTGATCTTGGCGGAGAAGATATAAAATGCGCTGAATATGCTGTTTTTGGCACACAAGATCTAGCTGAGAAGGCTCTTTGTGCACTTAAAGATAGAAAGGGCTGTTTACTTGCTAATCACGGCGTTTTAGCGCTTGGTAGTGATTTGAAAGAAGCTTACTCTAATGCAAGAACCATTGAATATATCGCAAAGATGTATCATATAGTACGCTTTGAAGACGATGTTCATGTATTAAAGAAAAGCGATATAGATGCAGTCATTGAGAGGATGAAGTCCTATGGACAAAAATAATAGGATGGACAAAGACCTTGGTTTCATGCTTAAGTATGAGAACGTTGCTTGGTTTGAAGACGGCAAGGTCAAGATACTTGATAGAAGAATATATCCAATTGAAACGCGCTACGAAATTTGCTCTAATTACAAAGAAGTGAGAGACGCCATCAAAAATATGGTTACTCAAAGTGCTGGGCCATATACTGCCGCTTTTATGGGCATGGCACTTGCTGCTTATGAAGCAAAAGATTTTACTGAAGGTAAATTTATTAAGCACATGAACGAAGCAAAGCTTGCTCTTGCCAATGCTAGAGAAACAACATCATTTAGAATGATGCAAGTAACTGAAAGGGCCTATGATATTGCCAAGGACGCGATTGAAAAAGGTTTAGTTCCTTACGAAGAAATATTTAAAGGAGCACTTGAGTCATTAGAGAGAAGATACTCAGCCATAAACGAGGTGGCAAAAAATTTAGCAAAGCTAATGCCAGACGAAGGCGCCATCATGACGCAATGCTTTGGCGAGACCATAGTCGGCTACATGATGCTTAGAGCAAAAGAGCTTGGTAAAAAGATAAAAGTTTATTGCCCAGAGACAAGACCATTCTTACAAGGAGCTAGACTAACAGCTTCAGTACTAAGAAGTCAAGGCGAGGACGTTACAGTCATCACTGATAATATGGGCGCGTGGACGATGAAAGAAAAAAATATAAGTTTATTTACTTCGGCAGCCGATAGCATTACAAAAGAAGGCTACGTTGTGAATAAAGTTGGCACTTTGCAGCTAGCAATTTGCGCAAAATACATGGGTATACCATATTTTGTAACAGGCATACCTGATTTAGGCAAATCGATTGACGATATAAGTATAGAAAAAAGAGATCCTCATGAAGCGACATCCTTTATGGGCAAGAGCCATGTAATGAAGGGCGTTAAGGGATATTATCCAGCCTTCGATGTGACTCCTCCTGAACTTGTTTCAGCAGTTGTTACAGATAGAGGCGTTTTTGCGCCTTATGATTTAGCTTCATACGGCAAGATGGGAGAAGTGGATTATTATTAAAATGTTTAAGGAAATGAATATTTACAAAAGAATACTCATAAGCATTGCCATAGTTTTAATTTTAGTGCTTGCGGCAACATTTGCCTTTCCTCAAAAAATTGTGGATCTAATGATGAAACTCAATTTCAATCGCGAGAAGACACTTAGTCTTGATAAAGTTTATACAAGAAATTTAACCTCTGACATGAGAGTTTGTTTCAGAAATGGTCATATTTATTATCATAAAGATGGTACACTTGTTATGACAGGCCTAAGCGACGAAGACGTTATGAGAAGAGACTTTGAGGCGAAAACTGCAAACGTACTTTTTAAGGACAAGTACATCTATTCAACTGACGCTCCTAATGGTGTTGTCAATATTTTGAGCTATGATGACCTAAAAGATGTGAAAAGCTTTAATTTTGATGAAGCTATTTCTTTTATAGATGAAAAGGACGGCAGATTCACAGCTTGGCTAAGCGATAATTTCAATGAAACGCTTCGTACTTATGACGATGAGTTCACTGAACGCTTTAGATATAAGGCATTGAACCCAATCTTGACATACAATGTTGATAAAGATTTCAAAACTATGCAGATAGCGTCATTTGACCCATATTCGAGCGATATCAAAGCATCTTTGTACAAAGAAATTAACAGAAAAGGCGAGAATAAACTTTATTATAAATTTAACGACGAAGTCATTGCCTTTATCGGCAATCTTAAAGATATGAAGATAGTCGCAACAAACAAGGGACTTTACTATATGCAAGAGTCATCCATAGTTTTTAAAAAAGAGTATAACACTCTTAAAGACATTGCCATAGATGAAGGAAAAGTTTATCTTCTTTGTGATGACAAGCTTATGACGCTTAATAATAAGGCAGAAGTTTTGGAAGAACACACATTTAATCAAAATGTAAGAAGCCTACTTAAGCATAATAATGACTACATCGTTTACTCAGAAAGAGAAATTTATATACCGTTTAAGGGCAAGTACTATATGAAAGATATGCAAGAGGACATCAGAAATATTTATATTAGTGGTGACTTTATCGCAATAGTGTCTGACGAAAATATAACAATTTATTCAATGAAAATAAGCTAAACTATTAGATTTATTTATAATAGATGAATATATCTTGACATAAGATGATTTTAAGTATAAATTATAATTAGGAGGCGGTATTTATGAAGGAAATAGATGCAAGAAAATTAGAATGTCCAAAACCAGTTATATTAACAAAGAAAGAATTGGATGCAATGGAAACAGGAGTAGTTTGCACACTTGTTGATAATAAAGTTGCTACTGAAAATTTATCAAGATTAGCTGAGTCCATGGGCTTAAAGGCTACAGTTGAAGCAGTTGGCGAAGATTACAAGGTAACTATAAACAAAGATCATGCAGTTGAACTAAAATCTGATGACGAAACATTTGTTATAGGTGTAGGCACAAACGTTATGGGTCACGGCGATGAAAAACTTGGTGCTATATTAATCAAGAGCTTTTTATACACTGTTTCACAAACAGCTCCACTACCAAAAACTATTGTCTTTTTCAATGGCGGAGTTAAATTAACTTGTGAAGGAAGCGAAGTGCTTGACGATATCAAGAGCATGGCAGACAATGGCGTTAAGATTATCTCTTGCGGAACTTGTCTTGACTTCTACGGCTTAAAAGAAAAATTAGCAGTTGGCGAAATTTCTAATATGTATACTATTTACGAAACATTAGAAAAAGCAGATAGAAATATAGTTTTATCATAATGAAAAAATATGTTTTAAGCTTCAACTCAACTCACCACGCAATACTTGCAGAAGGAGTTTTTAAGAGTGAAGCTATAGAGTACAAGATGATACCAACACCAAGACACGTTAGCTTATCTTGCGGCTTGTCAATAGTTTTTAGCAAGGATGACCTCGATAAAGTAAATAAACTTATCGAAGACAAGGAAATTGAAGGCGAGGTCTTTGATTACTAATGCTTGAGTATAGGCTAGATGACATTGTTAAGATGAAAAAGTCTCATCCATGTGGAAGTGATGAATTTAAAATCATTTCAGTGGATGGGAAAATAAGGCTCAAGTGCATAAAATGTGAAAGAGTCTTAGACTTTAGCAAAAAAGACTTTGAAAAATATGTGAGAAAAATTTTTAAAGACGGAAAATTTATAAGCATAAGATAAAGAGATGTGATTTTTATTTCACATCTCTTTTTTGTATGTACACAAAGAGGCGAAAAGATAAAATTTTCGCCTCTTTTATATAAATTATTTTTCTTCGTTTTTATATGGTTCCAAAAATGCGTGAAAGTGTCTCATTGGTAGGTTCTTGCCCCAAAGTATCCTCATATTTGGAATGCTTTCTCTGTCTTCATAAAGTGCTTTAACAGCGGCTATTACATAATCAAGGTGCTCTTGACTAAGTCTGCTTCTATCAATTGCAAAACGCACAACGTTTGCTAGCTCAGCTTGTTGCTCAGGAGTTTTTAAATCATATTCCATAGAGAAATCGCCAAGTTCAGCAACTCTTATGCCGTAGCGCCTAATAAGTTCAAGTGAAAATCCTTGGCCAGCAAAAGTATCGTGACCGCGCTTGCCATCGAAAAATTCATCCATGTTGATGTAAACAGCATGACCACCAGCAGGAAGCACAACGCCCTTAACGCCTGCTTTGTAGAAGCCTTGAGCAAGATACTCAACTTGCTTAACACGGCTGTCCATGTAATTAAAATCGCAGCTCTCGTATAGACCAACAGCTAGAGCCATGATATCGTGGCCGCTCATGCCGCCATATGAGTCATTGCCATAGCAAGAAATTTGTTTAACTTTAAGTCTTACGCCGACATCCATCTTCATGGAGCCGTCTTCATTAAAGTCAGAGAATTTTTGCCAGAATAAACCTTTGTCTCTAAAGGCAAGCATACCACCCATATTAGCGTGGCCATCTTTTTTAGCTGACATACAGAAACCGTCGCAGTATGAGAACATTTCACTTGCTATCTCGGCTATGGACTTATCTTCGTAGCCTTCTTCATTCATCTTGATGAAATAAGAATTTTCTGCCCAACGAGCTACGTCAAAAATTAGTGGTATATTATATTTGTGAGCGATTTTATTAACTTCTCTAATGTTCGCCATAGAAACAGGTTGACCGCAAACAGTATTATTTGTTATGCACATAAATATCAATGGAACATTTTGGACGCCGACGCCATTGATTAGCTCTTCAAGTTTTTCTAGGTCCATATTACCCTTGAATGGATTCTTATCATATTTGCCGCCCTCAGGTATTTCATATAAAAGTTTTTTGTTATATAAATTTCTTGGGATGGAACCCATTTGCTTGATATTGCCTTCAGTTGTGTCAAAGTGACCGTTTGATGGTATAGTGAAAACCTTACCAGGATGACGCTCAGTCAATATATTTTTAACTATCTCCATAAGAACCGATTCAGCCGCACGTCCTTGTTGAATGATAAAGGAGTTAGGTCTTTCCATTTGAGCAGCGCCGCCATTAAAGAGGCCACCCTCGTATTCACATAGATAAACCTCGTTCATCATCTTCTCAACATCTCGGCAATCAGTTCTAACTAGATCTAAAGTTTTTTTCCAGTTCTTTTCTCCGCCGCGTTCAAAGATGTCTCTAAAAGTATCAAGAAGAACGTAGTAGCCAGTATTTCTGCCATAAGCCTCGTCGCCTAAAAATAAAGATGCCCATTGAGTGTTAGTCATGGCAGTTGTACCCGAGTCAGATAGCATATCAATAGTTAATAGCCCCGATGGAAACGCAAACTCGTTGTAGTGAGTAGCCTTAAGAGCTTTTTCACGCTCCTCAACTGTAACTTTTGGTAGGTCCTTTACCACGTATGTAAAATGCGTTGGAGTAGGAACATTTAATGGATATTTTTCACTCATAATATACCTCCTTTAATTTTATATAAAGCATAGTCCACTAATTACAGTATAAGCTTTTAGCATACGAAAGTCAAGAGCATAAATTTTTATAAAAAATATCTTTTTCTCCTTTTTAAAATCATTGAACTAAAGAGTTTTTTGTGTTATAATCATTTTGGAGATTATTTTTTAGGAGTGATACTATGACTTATGAGGAAAAAGAGCTTCTTGATATTATCAAAGAAGACACGATGCCTGCTCTTGGCTGCACTGAGCCTATCGCTGTGTGTTACTTAGGAGCTTTCATGAATGATTACATAAAAGAAGACATCGCCAAGGCAAAAGAGATTGATGTAATTGTTAGTAAGAATATTTATAAGAATGGCAAGAGCGTTACTATACCAAATACTGGCACTTGCGGTCTTGATCTTGCTGCTGTACTTGGTCTTAGCGGAGGCAATAAGGACGATGGTCTTCTTGTTTTAACTAAATTTAATGATGAGATGATATCTAGAGCAAAAGAACTTAGAGAAGCTTTAAATATCAAGCTAAGCTATGATGAAAAAACACCGGACATCTATGTAAAGATGCTTGTTAAATTTGATGAAACATGTGTAGAAGGACTTTTGCAAAAGGGTCACACTAACGTAGAATACATAAAAGTGGATGATAAAGTTCTTTATGAAAATAAACTAGAGGAGTCAAGTAACGAAATGAAGGAGTTCATGTCAAAACTTACTCTTAAAAAGATTAAAGAGCTTGTTTTATCGACACCACTAGAAGAATTAGACTTCATTGAAGAAGGCGTTGAAATGAATATGCACGCAGCTAATGAAGGGCTAAAGCTTAAAAATTCAAACCTTCTTGGTCAAAGCCTTAAGAAGATGGAAAATAAAAACATAATTTCTAACGATGCTTACACTAAAACTAGGATATTAACAGCTGCAGCTGCTGATATGAGGATGAGTGGCGGAAACTGTATGGTTATGACTAGCGGCGGAAGTGGCAATCAAGGCATAAACGTTATCATACCTATATATTTAATATATGAAGAATTTAATCTAAAAAAAGAAGACATGATTAGAGCTATATACTTTGGTCATGCGATTAACAGATTTGTTAAGACATTCTCAGGAAAATTATCGGGCATGTGCGGATGCGCTATAGCAGCTGGACTTGGCGCTGCAGCTGGCATCACCATGATGATGGGTGGAACAGACGAACAAATCGAGGGCGCTTGCTCAAATATGTTTGCAAATCTAACTGGACTTATCTGCGATGGAGCAAAAAATACTTGTGCATTAAAGCTATCGACATGCGCAGGCGAAGCAGTACTTAGCGCGTTTCTAGCGCTTAACGGATGCACTCCAAAAGAAAATGTCGGAGTAGTTTCAGGTAATATTGAAGACACTATCAAAAATGTTGGCCTTTTATGCAGAAGTGCATTTAATAGAGTTGACGACGTAATGCTAGACATCATAAAATAAATTTTAACAGGAAAAAATTATGGAGAGAAAATTTAAAAAAGCTATTAGCTTAGAAACATTTATCTTTTTGGCAGCACTATTTGCCTTTTTCTACTATCTTTCATCAAAGATGGGAGCCATCAATTTAATCAATACCTTTATGAACACGGCTTATGCCTTGCTTATGGAAGTTTGTTTCTATATCATGGCGATAGCTGTTGTGGCTGGAGGATTATCTTCAATACTTAGCGAGTTTGGTGTCATATCCTTAATTAATAAACTTCTTTCAAAACTAATGAAACCAATTTACGATTTACCAGGGGCGGCATCTGTAGGCGTTTTGACATGTTATTTATCAGATAACCCATCGATACTTGCTCTAGCTAAGGATAAAAACTTTTTGAGATATTTTAAAAAATATCAAGTACCAGCGCTAACAAATATTGGCACAGCCTTTGGCATGGGCTTTATCACGACTACTACTATGATGGGCTTAAAAATTAATGGCAGCATCAAAGCAGCGCTTATAGGTAATTTAGGAGCTATAATTGGCTCAATTGTCAGCGTTAGGATCATGATGCTATTTACAAAGAAAAAGTTTGGTCTTGAAGCAATGGCTGTGGGTGAAGCTGACGCAGAAAAAACTACCATGGACCTAAGACCTGTTAGAGATGGATCAACATTCAATAGATTTATAGACGCTCTACTTGATGGAGGCAAAATTGGAGTTGACATGGGTATGTCAATAGTTCCGGGCGTTATACTTATTTGTACAGTGGTACTTATATTAACGAACGGACCTGGACCAGATGGCCTTTATACAGGAGCTGCAAAGGAAGGAGTAAAGCTATTACCATTAATAGCTGATAAACTAAGTTTTATAATTAAACCGATATTTGGTTTTACATCAGGCAAGTGCATAGCCGTTCCAATCACAGCACTTGGTTCAGCTGGAGCTGCCATAGGTCTAGTACCTGAACTAATCAACACAGGAGCAGCAAGTGCCTCAGACGTAGCAGTGTTCACAGCTATATGCATGTGCTGGTCAGGATATCTTTCAACACACATAGCGATGATGGATGCACTTGGATATAATGACTTGGCTGGTAAATCAATATTCGCACACACTATAGGCGGCTTAGTAGCCGGATTTTCAGCACATTTATTATTTGCAATATTAGCATAGATAGGAGAAGAAATGGACGAGAGACAAAGAGTAATTTCATTATTTAAATACATTAGGCAAACTATTGACGATAAATACAAGCCTATACTAAATGTTAAGGACGAGCTTTGGAATAAGTATTTGGATGAGATCAATCTTAATAATAAATTCCTTTATTTTTCTTGCGGAAGTGATTCAACAAGTGATGTGATTCTTAGAATTACTAGACCTTATTCGCAAAAAACGCAAGAGGATATTAGAGTGCAAAATTTATTTAAAGAGTTCAGAGAGCTATATTACAAGCTTGAGAACGAATCTCATTTGTATGAATTAGTCTTTGCCAATGGTATTTTAATCTCAAAATACGATAAGAACATTTATCATCCTATATTAATAAAGAGGGCGGCAATTGATTTTGACTCAAGAAAAGATAGTATAGCTATACGCGATACAAACAGAGACATGACTCTTGATATAAAACTAATATCTTTAATTGAAAATATAAATCATTTAGAGCTAAAAAATATCATGGAGCACATATCCATGAACTATTACCACCCATTTGATACGGCGTCAATGGGTGAGTTAATGAAATCTATGGCAAAAAGGCTTCATACGGACTCATCTTATCAAGAGACAAATGCGAGTGAAACAGATAAAGCCTTTACCATAATCAATAGACCATTATTATATTTAAGAAATAAAGAAACTGATTTTATACAAAATCTTGATGAAATGATTGAATCCATAGAAAAAGGTTCAGAAGTAAACAAGAGCCTACTTAATCTATGCGGCGTAAACATCAAGGAAAAGGAAGCAGAAGAGAGAGCTGAGACGCTTGACGACAAGATTAGAAACATCGAAGGCATCTCGCAAAGCGTTTTATTCACTAAAGAAGCGAACAAGGAGCAACTTGAAGTAGCTGAAAGAATTGCTAACTACGATACTGTTTTGGTGCAAGGACCTCCAGGAACAGGTAAGACTCATACCATAGCGAACCTATTGGGCGATATCTTAGCTAGAGGCAAAACTGTTTTAGTCGCATCACAAACGAAAAAAGCTTTATCGGTACTAAAGAGCATGACTCAAGAAGAGATCAGAGCCCTTTGCGTATCAACTATTGACGACAATAACGAGGACATGGAAAAATCCATCGACTCAATTACTGATTATATAAGCAATCACTCCATTGAAGAGCTTAAAGAAAAGATACAAAAGCTTAATATGGATAGAAATATTCTTATAGAAAGACTTAATGAAACAAGAAAGAAAATCTTTAGCATCAAATCATCTGAGCTAAAGAGCATTACTATTGGAGAAGAAGTTTTTAGTCCTATAGATGCAGCGAGATTCTTGCATGACCATGTGGGTCTAAACAAGATACCGGGCGAAGTGAAGCTATATGAAGAGCCTCCTATACAAAAAGGCGACATAGACTTTTTATACTACTCAAACGAGGCTCTTACGAGAGAGGACGAAAAAGAACTAAACATTGGTCTACCTGATCCAAATACTATACTTAATCCAGAAGATCTTGAAAAGACGATTGAGGTGATGGATGCTGCACTACTTAGAGCAAAGACTCTTAAGGAAGAGATTAGAAGAAATATCACTTTAAAGGAAAAAGTCTACCTTGATCAAAACGCTCTTTATAGTGGCAAGGCAGATGAAGATTTTAGAGATATATATGAAAAAATTGATTATATCAATAGTCTTGACAAGCTAGAAGATTGGCAAATAAAAGTAATTGTTAGCGCCAAGGCAGGCAATGCTGACAAGAAGAGCTACATTAGATTAACAGAATTAATCACAGAGCTTGATGACTACTACGATAGAAACATTGAGCACTTAAGAGGCAAGAGACTTATATACCCAAGTGATATGAATCAAAAAGAGCTAAGACAGTCACTCGAAGAGATGAGAGCAAGGCTTGTTGAAGGCAAAAAGATCAAGGGTATATCCGCCATGTTTAAAAATTCGTGGAAAAAAGTTTTGGCAAGCGTTAGTATTAACGGCCAAGGCCTAGTAACTGTCGAGGATATGGACGACGCTATAGTAAATATAAACCTAGATATAAAGATTTCCGAGCTAAAAGCACTTTTCGATGAACTTATATATAAGACAAATGCTGATTTTGACAGAGAAAAGTTAATTGAAAATAAAGAACTATTAAGCTATTTACCATTAATTACAAGGCTAATGAAGTTCTATGACGAAAACATTCAGTCCTTGTTCAAGCTAATGCAAGACAAGGGCATCAACGTGAATAGCATCTTTGTCAATAACAAAGTTTTATCACCACATGATTCATTTATCAAAGAGATGAATCTAATTAAAAACGATTTAAGAAAATACATTGAGCTAGCTGATGAATATGATTTAAAATATATTCCAGCTAAGGCAAAGCTTGATGATACACTTGATAAATTAAAAGTAGATGAAGATAATAAGTCTGATTTACTTTTACTAATGAATACGGCGATTGAGACTAAGTACTACGATAGCTATAGAGATAGTTTTGAAAATCTTAAAAAGACTTACGAAAAAATTAAAATACTTAAGAAGAGAAACGAGCTTCTTGACAAATTAGCAGTTGTTGCGCCAACTTGGAAAGAGTTTATATATAATCGCTTTGATATTCATGGCCTTAAGGACGCACCTGAAAATATCGAAGAAAATTGGTATTACAAGCAATTTGATGGCATTATCTCAAAGATAAATAGAACGCCTTATGAAAAATATCAAAAGATGATGACTTGGTACAAAAAGCAGCTTTATGACATAACTAAAGAGCTCGCTTCAAACATGGCATGGCACTCATTTATGCTTAAGATTAAGGACGATATAGAGAAAAAGCAAGCATTACAAGGCTGGCAGCTAACTATGAAAAAGATTGGCAAAGGCACTGGCAAGCAAGCGATTGGCTTAAAGAAAGAAGCAAAAGAACTTCTTAAGAAGTGCCAAAGAGCTGTTCCTGCTTGGATCATGACCATTGACAAGGCACTTGAAAGTCTTGATTACAATCAAAAATTTGACTATCTGATCATTGATGAAGCATCTCAAGCAGATATCTCATCTATACCTATACTTCAATTGGCGAAAAAGGCGATTATAGTCGGTGACGATGAACAAGTTAGTCCACAAGCAGTCGGCATTGATCAAGACAAACAAAGAAATCTTATAGATATGTACATTAAAGACAAGGTGGCAAACAGCCATTTATATGATTTAAACTCATCTCTATACGATATACTTAAGACAAGCTTCCCAGTTTTGACTCTTAAAGAGCACTTTAGAAGCGTTCCAATGATAGCCGCTTACTCAAATTTTATTTCTTATGATGGTATAATAAAGCCACTAAGAGAGTCATCATCGACAAAAGTTCAGCCTGCACTAAAATTAGTCAAATTAGATGGCATTAGAAATGAAGATAGAGTGAATGAAGCAGAAGCAAATTATATTGCAGATGAAATACTAAGGATAAAAGATGAGCCTGATTATGAGGGCAAAACAATCGGCGTTATATCACTTGCTAGCGAGGATCAAGCTAAGTTTATAGATAAGCTTCTTATAGAAAAATTAAGTCTACAAGATTATGACAGGCTAAATATTTTATGCGGTAGACCAGCGGCTTTCCAAGGTGATGAAAGAGATATAATATTTTTAAGTACAGTTGATTCAAACGATAAAGATGAAACGCTTAAAGTTTTAAACGAAGGCGCCTACGATGTGAACAAGAAAAAATACAACGTAGCTGTATCAAGAGCCAAGGATCAAGTAGTTTTAGTGACATCGCTTGATTACAAGAAAGATCTAAAACTTGGCGACATCAGAAGAACTTTAATTGAATTTTTCATAAATCCTGAGGACAAGATGGTCTTTGACAAGAGAAATAGATATGAACTGTCATCATTTGAAGAAGATATCAAGAAAGAGCTTGAAGAAAGAGGCATAGAAGTAAAAACTAATGTTGAGGCAGGTCTTTATAATATAGCACTACTTGCTATAAAAGATGATAAGAAATTTATAGTAGAAGCAGAAGGATCAGAATTTGATATAGACGACGAAACAATCATCGACCAAATGGAAAAGAGAGATATTTTGGAAAGAGTTGGCTGGAACTTTGCTAGCATCAGAAGCACAAAATATTATTTCAATCCGTCAAAGGCGATAGATGATTTAATTAACGATATGAAGTAGAAGGTGATTTTTTGGACGCACTTAGAGAAGCAGGTGTACTATTACCAATAAGTATGCTTAAGAGCAAATATAAGCACGGCACATTTAAAGACGCCATGAAGGCAGTAGATTTTTTACATGGCTCAGCTCAAAAAATTTGGCATATAGAGCCAATCATGTATATGGATTCAGATTTGAGAAATTATAAAACCATATCCCAGTTTGCCATCGACCCGATATATGCAGACCTTGATGAATTCATCAACATGGGTCTACTTAGCACTGCAGAAATATTTAAGCTAGATGCAGAAGCCGAGAAAAAATTTGATGCTCATGACAAAGAGTTAATCAAGGCAGAAAAAATTAAAGCGCTTAGGCTTGTATATAAAAGAGCTTATCAAGACTTTACTAAAGAAGCCATATATCAAGAATTTATTAAAGACAACGAGTATTGGTTAAAAGATTTTGCTTTATTTATGACTATATATAATAAGAAGAATTCTTTCGAAGATTTTTCTGAAGAAGAGATAAATATTAATAAGTATAAGGATAATTTAGATGCGGATATAGAAGAAGAAGCAAAATTCCAAGAGTTTCTTCAGTTCCTTTTATATAGACAGTATTTAAAATTAAAAAATTATGCAAATGATTTAGGCGTGAAAATTTTATGTGATTTATCATTTTATCTAAACGAATTTTCTTCAGACGCTTGGGCAAAGAAAGACTACTTCGAAGTTGATAACAAGCTAAGACCGCTTAATTATGCCATAAAAGCAATCGAAGAGGATAAGGACTTAAATAAAATTGACAAAAGATTGGTTTATAGCTTTGACTTCATCGCCTTTGACAGCTATGAGTATATAAAAGAAAAATACGGATACTATTCAAAATTATTTGATTACATTAGATTAGTTGACATAGAAGATTACGAAACAACAATAAAAGTTGACGCAAAAACCATGGACGCGGACACTATAAGCGCAGATAAAAACCCTATAGAAGAAATTTTTGCTGTTTTGAAAGAAAATGATATAATAGATAAAGTTTTTACTGATTATATTAGATGCAATTCAAAAATTATTAAAAAAATAATGAAAGAAGGCAAAGTTTTTGAGTCAAAAACAATACAAGATGCCTTTGATATAAATGCAGATGAAAAGAGTTTGCCTCTTAACCTTGACAAGACTACTGTATATTACAGTTCAGACTTTGATATGAAAGAGCTAGATAAGTATTTAAATTCATCAAGCGATATGAAGCTAAGGATAGAAGACTACACAATGAAGAAAAATTTCACAACACTTGATATCGTTGAAAGAATGTACAGCTCAAACGCATCCAAGGTAATCATTGCTATATGGGACCTCTTAGATGATGTAAACAAGAGGACTAGAGAACTTGATCTAGATGAAATAAAACATAAATTAGAAACAATTTTAAAACAATACATGGTACAATTTTTACGCTAAACGAAATAATATTTACGGTAGACGAAATATTTTTATAGAATAAGAATGTCTATAAAGCCTTGATATATGAATTTATTAGTTCAATATCGAGGCTTTATTTATTTATAATTATTCAAAAAACTTGACTTTTATGATAAGAGAGTTTATAATAGTCAATGTAGATACTAATTTTATTTTAAGGAGGAAATTAAAATGAAAAGCAAAAAGTTTTTAGCTTTATTACTAGTTTTAGTAATGGCTATAAGCGTACTAGCAAGCTGTAAGCCAGCTGATAAACCAGCTGATGCTGACAAACCAGCTACAACAGATGAAGGAAAAGAAGAAGGCAAGGAAGAAGCTCCTGCAGATACAGGCGCTTTAACTGAAATGCCAACAGACGGTGAACCAGATGCTGATCAATATATAAACACATTTGATACAGCTCATCCAAACACATTAGACCCTGCTAAGGGAAGCGATAGTTATGGTAACGGTATATTACTTAACATTCTTGAACCACTTGTAAGAATTCAAGACGTAAAAGGACAAATGGGTTCAGTTGAATATGTACCAGCTGGAGCTGAAAGCTGGGATCTTTCTGAGGACGGTCTTACTTATACATTCCATGTTAGAGAAGGAAACGTATGGAACGACGGTACTCCAGTAACTGCAAAAGACTATGAATATGGTATCAAGAGATGTATAGATCCAAGAACAGCATGTCCATATGCTAACAACACATACTATATCAAGGGAGCTGAAAAAGTTAACAAAACTAAATTAGCTGAAGGTCAAGAACCTGATTATTCAGAAGTAGGCGTAGTAGCTAAAGATGACAAAACTCTAGAAATCACTCTAGAACATCCAGTTCCATTCTTTATCGATATTGTAACAACAAGAATTTTCTTCCCACAAAGACAAGACTTAGTTGAACAATACCAAGACACTTACTCAACAAGTCCAGAAACTGCTCCACAATGTGGACCATTCATTCTAAAAGACTGGGTTATCAACTCTGAACAAAACTATGTTAAGAACGATAACTATTGGGATAAGGACAATGTAAAATTAAGCAAATATAAAGTATCTATAATCAAAGACTCAAACACTATTTTCAACGCACTTAAAGCAGGTCAAATCGACTACGCAGGTGTAGGCGATCCTAAGTGGAAAGGCGAATTCTTAAATAACCCTGACTACTACAGCACAGTAAGAGCTAACCCTGATACAACATATTTCATGTTTAACTGCAACGCAGATTCAAATACTGGAAATAACAAGGTTAGACAAGCTATCTCTATAGCACTTGACAGACAAGAATTAATCGATTCTTGCTACAACGGTGTTCCAACAGCTGCATTTGACTTCGTACCACCAGCAGTAACTTGCCAAGGTAAAGAATTCAACAAGCTAGGAGAAGGTTGGGTTAAGAAATTAGCTGAAGACAATCCAGATCCAAAGGCTTTATTTGAAGAAGGCGTTAAGGAAGCAGGTTTAGGAGATCCATCAAGCGTTACTATCAAGCTTATGGGTTCAGATACATCTCAAGAAGGAAGAACTTCTGGAGAATTCGTACAACAATGTCTAGAAGAAGCATTAGGATGCAAAGTAGAAGTAGATAACCAAGACTGGTCACAATTTATCAATATCGTTCAAACTGGTAAAGGTTGGGATATTGCATGGTTAGCTTGGGGTGCAGACTTCAACGACCCATCAAACTTCCTAGAAACTTGTCATTCACAAACAGCTGCTTATCCTACAGGATACAAGAACGAAGAATTTGATAAGCTATTAGACGAAGCTAAAGTTGAACAAGACGCTGATAAACGTGTTCAATTATTCCACGATGCAGAAAAGATTCTTCTATATGATGACGCAGCTCTAAGCCCAGTAATTCACAGAATTGCTAACGTATTTAGAAGATCATACATCAGAAACGCTAACTACAGCTTCTTCTCAACAATGGGTATGTCAAGAATATTCACAAGCGGAAGAAAGTAATTTTAACAAAATTTAATTTAGGAAAAGGGGAGTTCTCCCCTTTTCTTAGATTATAAGAAGAAATTAGGAGGATAATATGATAAAGTATATCGTAAAAAGAGTTATTTACTTATTCATCACTCTTTTTATAATCACTACTGCAACATTTTATCTAATGCATACTATTCCTGGGGATCCTTTGACAGCAAGAGTACAAAAGAATTTACCAGAACAAGTTAGAATTAACTTTGAGAAGAAGTATGGTTTGGATAAGCCGTTGTATGAACAATACGGATTGTTCCTTAAAAACATGACTCAAGGAGACTTTGGCGAATCAATTACATATCCAGGTGTAAAGATTGCTGACAGAATTTTTAAAACTGCACCTATATCAGGTGCTTTAGGCGGAACTGCCTTAGTTATAGGCTTTGTTTTAGGTATGGTTTTAGGTATAATTGCCGCTTTAAATAGAGGCAAGTGGCCTGACTACCTAGTAATGTTCCTTGCAATTATAGGTATAGTACTACCTTCATTCGTACTAGCAACATTATTACAATATGTTTTTGCAAATAAATTAGCATTATTACCAGTTATGGGCTGGGGCTCAGTTAAGAACGCGGTTCTTCCTGTTATAGCTCTAAGCTTTGGTACTATAGCTACTTATGCAAGATACATGAGATCTTCTGTACTAGAAGTTATCAACTCAGACTATATCTTGACTGCAAGAGCAAAAGGCGTAAGTGAATTTAATATAGTAAGGAAACACGTATTTAAAAACGCCTTCATTCCGTCACTAACTATACTTGGACCACAAATCGGCGGTATCTTCGCTGGTTCATTCGTTATTGAAAAGATATTCTCTATACCAGGACTAGGTTTCTTCCTAGTAACATCAATCCAAGATAGAGACTATCCAATGATTATTTCATCTACAATATTCTTTGCATTCTTATTTGTTGTTGCAACACTTATTGTAGACGTACTATATGTTATAGTCGATCCAAGAATCAAACTTACAGAAGATTAATCAGGAGGTAAACATGGAAGAAAAAGATTTAAAACTTACTCCTGAGATGTTCAAAAGGATACCAAAAAACGATGAAGAAGCAGAACTTATTGCTAGACCTTCAATATCTTTTTGGCAAGATGCATGGAGAAGATTAAAAGAAAATAAAGTAGCTATGCTAGCACTTGTGCTATTAGGATTACTTATATTTTTAATTATATTTGGACCATACTTTAACAGCTATAGTCCTACAAAAATTCAATCAAAATTAAAAGATATAACACCAAACTCACAATTCTGGTTCGGTACAGACAGCTCCGGCCGTGATATATTCACAAGAGTTTTCTTTGCTGGTAGAACATCACTTATAGTTGGTGTTGCCGGTGCTTTGATATCAACTATAGTTGGTTTATTATATGGCGCTATATCTGGATATCTTGGTGGAATTGTAGATATGGCTATGATGAGAATACTAGAAATTCTAGCATCTTTACCATATTTACTAGTTGTTATCGTATTACAAATCAGACTTGAAACAAGAAACTTATGGACTTTGCTTTTAGCCCTTACTATAACAGGCTGGACAGGTACAGCTCGTATGGTTCGTGCTGAAGTTTTAAGAATAAAAGCACAAGAGTACGTTCTTGCAGCTAGAACACTTGGCGTTAGCTCATGGAAGATAATTACAAAGCACTTAATACCAAACGCAATGCCTATACTTATAGTAGGTATTACATTTGACGTTCCAGGATTTATATTCTCAGAAGCCTTCCTATCATACTTAGGTATAGGTCTTCAATCACCTGCAACATCATGGGGTATTATGTGTTCTGAAGCGACAGCTACTTTCATGTACTTACCACATCAAATGTTCTTCCCATCACTAATGATAGCCATAACAATGTTATGCTTTACACTTCTTGGTGATGGACTTAGAGACGCACTTGATCCAAAACTAAGAAAGTAGGAGGCTAATGATGGAAAACAGAGAAAAACTATTAGATGTTAAAAATCTTAACGTTTCTTTCCATACTTACGCTGGAGAAGTAAAGGCTGTTAGAGGTTTAGACTTCCACCTTTATCCAGGTGAAACATTGGCTTTCGTAGGTGAAAGTGGATGCGGTAAGAGCGTTACAGCAAAATCACTAATGAGACTACTTCCAAAGGATAGTAGTGAAATAAAAAAAGAATCACAAATTATATTTAACGGTAAGAATGTCTTAGCTATGAACTCTAAAGAGTTAACAGACCTTAGAGGTAACGATATATCTATGATATTCCAAGACCCAATGACTTCTTTAAACCCAACAATGAGAATTGGCGATCAAATTAAAGAAGCATTAAAGATACACAGACACTTAAGCGGCTCTGAAGCTGACAAGGTTGCTACTGATTTGCTTGAACTAGTTCAAATACCAGAAGCAAAGAATAGACTTAAAGCTTATCCACATGAATTATCAGGTGGTATGAGACAAAGAGTTATGATTGCGATTGCACTTTCATGTAATCCAAAGCTTCTTCTTGCAGACGAGCCAACAACAGCTCTTGACGTAACAATTCAAGCACAAATCCTTGACTTACTTCAAGATCTTAAGAAGAGATTAAATACAGCCATCATACTTGTAACACATGACCTTGGCGTTGTTGCTAACTTTGCTGAGAGAATTCAAGTTATGTATGCTGGTGATATCATTGAAGAAGGAACTACAGATGAAATCTTCTACAATGCTAGACACCCATACACATGGGCTCTACTTAACTCAATACCAAAGGTTCACGCAAAAGACGTTGAGCTAAGAGCACTAGGTGGTACACCACCAGACTTATTATTACCATTACCAGGATGCCCATTTGCAGCTAGATGCTCTAGAGCTATGGAAATCTGTAAAAAGGTACATCCTCCAAAGACTGAACTTTCTCCAACACATCACAACTGGTGCTGGCTTGAACATGAATTAGCTGGAGATATTGATTGGGATGCAATGAGAGGAGGAGCATATTAATGGCTAAATTTACTGAAAAACTTATAGAAGTTAAAAATTTAAGCAAACATTTTAATGTTGGCAAGGGTAAAGTTCTTAAAGCTGTTGATAATGTTAACTTTGATATCTACAAGGGCGAAACATTCGGTGTTGTAGGTGAATCTGGTTGCGGTAAGACAACTTGCGGTAGAACAGTTCTTGGTATGTATAGAGCAACTAAGGGACAAGCTTTATTTAACGGTAAAGACATTCACTCACTTAGAGGTAAGGAAGCTATTGATTTTAAGAAGAATGCTCAATATATCTTCCAAGACCCATATGCATCACTTGACCCAAGAATCACAGTTGGTGATATCATTGCTGAAGGTATGGATGTTCACTTCAACTATAGTCATGAAGAAAGACAAGCTAAGATAAATGAATTGCTTGACAAAGTTGGTCTAAATAAGGAACACGCTCTTAGATACCCACATGAGCTATCAGGTGGACAAAGACAAAGAGTTGGTATAGCAAGATCACTTGCTGTAGAACCATCCTTCATTGTCTGCGACGAACCTATCTCAGCTCTAGACGTATCAATTCAAGCGCAAATCGTTAACCTACTAAACAAGCTTCAAGACGAACTTGGTTTAACATACATGTTCATTTCGCACGACTTGTCCATGGTTAAGCACATTTCTGACAGAATCGCAGTAATGTATCTTGGATCAATCGTTGAACTTGCAGAAAGCTCACAAATTTATGAAGCTTCACTTCATCCATATACACAAGCTTTGATGAGCGCTATACCAGTACCAGACCCACATGCAGGATCAGCAAAGAATAGAATCAAGCTTGAGGGAGAAGTACCTTCACCAATTAATACTCCGCCAGGATGTAAATTTGTTAACAGATGTAGATATGCTATGGACATCTGCCACAAAATTGAACCTGAACTTAAGGAGTTAAAGCCTGAACACTTCTGCGCATGCCACTTGTATGACAACGGCATGATAGACTTAAAAGATGCAAAGGTAACACAAGATTTAGGAAATAAATAAATTTATAGACTAAGCCCTGAAGTAATTCAGGGCTTTTCTTATGCATCTTAAGCACTGATAAATGTATCTTAGAAGAAAAACAACTACATATATAGAAACTCATGTTATAATTAAAACAAGAAAGGGGGATATAGTGTGAAAGTTAATATTGAAGTATCAAGTGTATATAGAGAGCCCGAGATAATAATACGTACAGACAAAGTAACAGAAGAAATTAATAGATTAGTAGCTATGCTTGATAGTGTTAGTAGACCCATCATAGTAAAGAAAGATGATGTAAAAATCATAATAAAGCCAGAGGAGATTTATCTCTTAAGAGTGGAGGCTGAGGGGCTAGCGATATATCTTGAAAGTGATAGATACCTATCTAAGGACAGTTTAAAAAGCTTCGAAGAGAGGCTACCTAAGAATTTTATACGCATTTCAAAGCAGGTTATAATCAATGCAGAAAAGTTAAAGCGTGTTGAGGCTGGTTTAAGTGGCAACTTAACAGTCTTTCTTGAAAACTCACTGAAAGATTATGTAACGAGAAACTATATCGCTCTTTTGAAAAATTATTTAGGAATATGAGGTGTTACTATGAAGTTAAAAAATTTATTTAAGTCTACGTTATATTCGATAGCGATAGCGTTATTTTTTACGGTCTTTGGTCTTATAGGCAAAGAGCAGGGCTCAGGTGGAGTTCTTGAGCTTGGATCATATGGCTTTACTAAGGCGATGCTTGGAGCATTATTAATAGGTCTTGGATACGGCATACCTTCGCTTATATATGATCTTAAATCTATGAGCATAGCGCTTAAGTCGGTCATATATATGTGCACAGGGGTAGGGATAATGATACTAGTTTTTCTTAAGTTCGGCTTTATACAAGAAGGCTACGGACTAGGTGACATACTTAAGATGCTTATAGTACCTGTTGGAATTGCTTTTTTATTATGGTATGCGCAATACATGAAATATAAAAAGGTGGCAAAGTTAATGAATGAAAAATTAAAAGATAACAAATAGTTTTGACGCAAAAAAAGGTAGCTGGCAATTTGCTAGCTACCTTAATTTTATTTATCGGTATAAATATTTTTCTATATAATTATCTTTTTTTACATAAATATATTTTTCATCATAAATACTTTTTTCTACATCTATTTATTTTTCATTGCATATATATTTTTGACTATAATTTTATTTTTTATTAAATTTATTTAGCTGTACTTACTTTATCAAAGCTCCATACATTCATAAAAAACTCATATATTCTATCGAAGATGGTCTTCTTTGTTAGGCTATTCATAGCGATGGCATCTGTCTTAAAAACTTCTTCACCATCGATGTAAACTTTATATTCGCCAACTTTATCATCTTTTTTTACACGGCTATAATCAAGATCTGCGTCCATAATAAATTTTGTCTCGGTATTAATGCCATTATTTAGCGAGCGAACGAAGTCTTCTTTTGGTTCTATCTCAAGCATTTCTTCCTTATAATCATCAAGACCATATTTTGCGATTTTGCTTGCTTTTTTTGATAGAAGTATCTTTTTTGAATAATTTTCTAAGGCATATTCATATACATAAGCAGAATTTTCTTCTCTTGAAGCCTTTGTCTTAGCGCCAAGCATAACAAAGATTATCTCGTTATCTTCGGTTTTTATTCCATCACCAAGGCTATGAAAAGTCGCTACGAAGCAAAATCCTGCATCACGCGTAGTTCCTGTCTTAAGTCCAGTAACGCCCTCACGACCAAAAAGCGGATTGGTGTTGTCATCGTGATAATCTTTCTCAGGGTAATCGATCGCTACTGTCATGGTATAGTCAATATAGTTAGGATGCTCTTTGATTATTCTCTTTGTTAAATCAAGTACGTCCTTCGCACACATTGAGTTTTGCTTAAGGTCAGGTAGGCGAGGGAGGCCGTGTGCATTATAAAATATTGCGCCACTATATCCAAGCTCTTTTGCTTTTTCATTCATCATAGTTACGAAAGCTGCTTCACTGCCGGCTATGTGCCTTGCTATGGCGGCTGTAACATCATTACACGAGTTTGTCATCATTATCTCAAGCATTCTATGAAGAGTGTATTTTTCTCCAGGTTTTATTCCTAGTCTATTGCCAGTTGGGTAGCAGTCTTCTTTTTTTATCTCAATTTCATCGCTCTCGTGAATATCGCCGCTCTTTAATTTATTTAGTGCTATATAAAAGGTCATAAGCTTTGATACCGAGGCTATGGGCACTGTTTCATTAATGTTCGCGGAGCTCGATATGATGGAGTCAGTCTCTACATTGTAGAGTATATATGCTCTTGTATTTTTTATGTCTAAATCTTTTGCAAAGCTCGCGTTTGTAAATAGCATTAGCGCTATCAATAAACTTATAATGCTTCGTTTAAATTTATGCATCATGCGCCTCCTTTAATTTTAAAATGCACTCCTTGTCAGAGTAGTGGACCTTTTCGCCCTTAATTAGTTGATAAGTTTCGTGGCCCTTGCCAGCTACGACAATGATGTCATTTTTGTTAGAAAGTTCATAGCTTAATTCAATCGCTTTTTCTCTATCGGGCTCAGTATAGTGAATTCCTTTTATAAAAGAAGCAATCTCATTACAGATTTTAGATGGGTCTTCAAAATTTGGATTGTCCGATGTGACTATGCTTATATCAGCTAGTTCATCGCTTACTTCAGCAAGTTCCTCGCGTCTTTTTTCGCTTCTTCCACCGACAGAGCCGAAGACAGTAATTATTTTATTTTTCTTAAAATGTTTCAAAGTCTCAAGAATTGACTTTAAAGAGATATAATTGTGAGCATAATCAATGATGTAGAGCCTATCATTAACATTTATCTCTTCAAAGCGGCCGCGAATTGAAATATTTTTAACCGCGTCTATAATTTCGCTCCAATCGTATCCTATCTCTTTCAAAACACTGATGGCTGCAAGATAATTATAGATATCATATTTAGATATGCTTTTTACTTCAAAAACTTTGCCATTTATATCAAAATCACTCTGTATCTTAAATATATCGTCAGAAATAACTATATTTTCGGCTTTATAATCACTTTCTTCATTTATTGAAAAATTAATTCCATTTTTTATAGTCTCTCTAAGTTTTTCATCGTCTTTATTATAGATAAATTTTTTGGAAATATCTTTCAAAAGCATCTTGCTAGAAAAATAATCATCAAAGTCTGGGTGCTCGATGCCGCCTATGTGATCGTGCGAAATATTTGTAAATACGCCGATATCAAAATTAATTCTATAAAGCCTTTTCATCTTGAGGCCGATGGACGAAGCTTCCAAAACGCAGTGAGTGATTTTTTCTTTGCGCATATTATTAAGAATTCTATAGACCTCATAGCTCTCTGGCGTAGTATTATCAACAGCTTCCTCTTTTTTGGCGTAAAAAACACCGTTAGTGCCAATGATTCCAGGCTTCGCACCCATCTTTTTAAGAGCTTCATATATGATATTAGCTGTAGTAGTTTTGCCTTTAGTTCCAGTTATTGCAATCATTGTGATATCTTCATCTGGTTTATTAAAAAAGTTTCTTGAGATGATGGCAAGAGCCTTTCTTGTGTCATTAACTTTTATAAAAGTGGCATCAACATAAGCATGTGCCATGCTATCGTCCTCGACTACAAAGACGCGAACACCTTTTTCATAAGCATCTTTAATGTATTTGTGGCCGTCACTAAGAGCGCCTCTAAGCGCAACGAAGAGAGTGCCATTTTGGGCATATTTACTATTGTAGACGATGTCTTCTATGCTTTCATCGCCAGTATAATCACAAATGCCCAATAATATATCTTTAAGTAACATAATTTTACTCCTAACAAATAATCTTTCTATTATTATATAACGAAGGCTTTCTTTTTTCAAGAGCTATGACAATAATAGCTTAAAGCTTATAAAGTGCTTGAAAAAATTCTTCCTTTATTATATAATGAATTGGGGTGATATTAATGAACACGTTATCAGTAAAAATAAATGATTTTTTATATTACATCGGAGTTAATGACAGACAAACTCAATTATTTGAAAATCAATGGCCACTTGAAAGAGGCGTTTCATATAACTCTTATATAATTAAGTCAACAAAGACCGCCTTACTTGACACAGTAAAAATAACAAAGGTAGATGACTTTGTGACAAAGCTAAAAGAAGTGCTTGAGGGAAGAGACCTTGATTATTTAGTTATTCATCACATGGAACCAGACCACTCTGGTGCGATTGAAACTATAATCGATCTTTATCCAAATGTTAAACTAGTTGGTAACAAGAAAACTTTTGAACTTCTTGAAAACTTCTACAGTGTTAAGGACAATCTAATCCTTGTTGATGATTTCGATACTCTTGACTTGGGCGAAGTATCACTTAAATTTATCAAGACACCTATGGTGCATTGGCCAGAATCAATGGTTAGCTACGAAGAAAAATCAGGCATATTATTCTCACAAGATGCTTTCGGCGGTTTTGGTGCGCTTGATGGAACAATTTTCGATGACGAGATAAACTGGGATTTATATAGATCTGAGACAAGACGTTACTATTCAAACATAGTAGGAAAGTTCTCAAGACAAGTTCAAACAGCTCTTAAGAAGCTTGCAGATCTTAAGATAAACATGGTTTGCCCTGTTCATGGACCGGTTTGGAGAGAAAATCCAGATAAGATTATAGCATGCTATGACAAGTGGTCAAAGCAAGAGACTGAGGACGGTGCAGTAATTGTTTATGGATCAATGTATGGCAATACTGAGATGATGGCTGAAGCTATCGCAAGAAGACTTGCTGAAAGAGGCGTTAAAAATATAAAGATGTTTGACGTATCAAAGACACACAAGTCCTACATCTTAAACGAGATTTGGGAGTATAAAGCGCTTATACTTGGCTCATGCACATACAATAACGATTTGTTCCCACTAATGCATGATTTAGTCAATGTTTTAGATATGAACAAATTACAAAATAGAATCATAGCTGTATTCGGCTCATATAGCTGGTCAGGTGGAGCATTAAAAGCACTTGAAAAATTTAGAGACGCATCAGCTATGGATAAAGTTGAAACAACAGTTGAAACAAAGAGTGCGCCTACTATGGATGACTACATGAAACTTCGTCAAATAGCAGATGAAGTTGCTGACAAACTAGAAAATAAATAAAAATAAATAAAGCAATTTGGGTATATACAAAGAGAGGTGATATTATGGAAATAACAAAAGACATGCTAATAGGAGATTTACTAAGAGCAAAACCAGAAGCAGCATACATCCTAATGGAACACGGTATGGGATGCGTTGGATGCCCTTCAAGCCAAATGGAATCAATTGAAGAAGCTTGCCAAGTTCACGGACTTGATCTAGAACGCTTGATGAAAGCTTTAAATGAGTAATTAAGAGCCCTTTTTTAAGGGCTTTACATAAGGAATATCATGGAAGTATATACAAAAGATTATAAATTTAAGGAAAAAAGTATAAAAAAAGCAGTTGAGTCTATGGTCGATGCGGCCTTTGCTCAGCTTTATGCCCATGGGATTAAAGACGATAAAGTAGCTTGGATGATATATAAGTGGCGCATAGACTTTATGGATGAATTCTATAATATGGACTATGACGCTATCACAGTTCATACAACGCCATCTGGAGTAAATCGCTTCTTTTCATATAGACAATTTATCGTTGAAGCGAGTGGCAAGAGCATAATCAAGGCGACTTGTGAGATTATCTATGTGGATAAATCCAGCATGAGACCCATTAGGACAAATGATTTTGGAGATGATTTTCAAAAGCTTTTTGATGATGAGGACCTTGAGCTTGAAGAATACGATGGAAAAGCTAATATATCACGCTTTTGTATAAAGAAAGAATATATTGACTCATACCACCATGTTAATAATGCAGTATATATAGATGAAATTATAAAAATATTAAATCAAGATATAAAGAGCATAAGACTTAAGTATGTAAAGCAGTGTCTTTTGGGAGAAGATGTTGAAATTGCCTACGAAATCAATGATGGTGAGGCAAATTTTAGATTTTTTTCTAAAGATGAGACTAAATTATATGCTAGTCTTAAATATTAGGAGGTAAATTATGAAAACAATTATGGCGGAAATCAATGTTTCTGAAGGAAGAAACATGGATACTATCGAAGCAATCAAAGAAGCCGTGCTAAAAGATAACAAGGTTACTATGGTTGACCTTAACTACGACAGTGACCACAACAGAAGTGTATTCACTTTTAAGGGTTCAGTTGAAGATACTCTAGAAGCAGCTAAAAGACTTGTAGATGTTGCTTTTGAAAGAGTTGATATGACTACTCAACATGGATCACATCCTCGTCAAGGAGCTGTTGACGTAGCAGCTTGGGTACCAGTTAAGGACATGAGTACAGATGAAATGAACGAAGTAGTTCATGCATTTGGTAAATATGTTGGCTCAAAAGGCGTTCCAGTATTTTACTATGAAGACTCAGCTACTAGAGAAGACAGAAAATCACTAGTTAAGCTAAGAAAAGGCGAGTACGAAAGCCTTGAAGAAAGACTTAAAGACGCTGAAAATTGGACACCAGACGAAGGCGAAAGAAAATTCAATCCAAAGAGCGGAGCAACAGTAACTGGAACAAGATTCCCACTTATTGCTTTTAACGTTTATTTAAATACTGAAGATATGGAAATCGCTAAAGCTGTTATGAGATCAGTTAGAGCAAAGACTGGCGGATACACAGCAGTAAGAGCTATAGCTCTACCAATCGAAGATCAAAAATGCACTCAAGTATCAATGAACTTAGTTAATTATGAATTAACACCTATCCACAGAGTTTTTGAAACTATCAAGAGTGAAGCAGAAAGCTATGGCGTTACAGTCAAGTCATCAGAACTAGTTGGACCAGTTCCAGCTTATGCATTAGAAGAATTATTAAGATTCTATATTAGATTAGGAAACGGCTTTACAGCTGATCAAATCTACAATTAATATTTAAAAATACTATAAAAGGAGGTATTCATCATGGACAACGACAGAAGAGAAGCAGAGCTCGAACAAGATAAAAATGAAATATTAGACTTATACAAAGGAAAAAAGCCAAAAGCCCTGATTCAAAAGCTCTCTAGCATGAATGCCGCCGATGTAGCTGAAATTTTGGACGAGTTGAAGGTAACTGATGCGACAGTTATCTTCAGACTCCTTCCTAAAGATAAAGCAGTAGATGTATTTACATACTTCGACTCGGAGCAGCAACAAGACATCATTGCGACAAGTACTGATGCGGATGTAGAGTACATTCTTAAAGAGATCTTCTTTGACGATAAGATTGACATGCTTGAAGAGATGCCAGCTAATATTGTTGATAGGATTCTTGAGAAATCTACTCCAAGTGAAAGAAAATTAATTAATCAGTTCCTAAACTATCCAGAAGATTCTGCTGGAAGTATAATGACAATCGAATACTGCTCGGTTAAAAAGACATTAACAGTAAAAGAAGCTATGGCAAGACTTAAAAAAGTCGGCCTACAAAGAGAAACTATCTATACTATATATGTAGTTGATGACAACAGAAAACTAGAGGGTATTGTCTCACTAAGAGAGCTAGTTATGGCAGATGACGACAAAGTTATTGCAGATATCATGAACACAGATGTTGTTTATGTCAATGTTTATGAAGACCAAGAAATCGTTGCAGGAGTAATACAAAAGTATGACTTCGTTGCTGTACCAGTAGTTGATAACGAAGAAAGAATGGTCGGTATCATCACAGTTGACGACGTTATCGACATCATCGAACAAGAAGCAACAGAAGACTTCCAAAAGATGGCTGCCTTAAGTCCATCTGAAGAAGAATACCTTGATACACCACCTGTAACGCTAGCAAAACACAGGATAGCGTGGTTATTATTTTTAATGATATCAGCTACACTAACTGGATCAATTTTGCAGCGCTTTGAAGATTATATCGCAGCGATACCATCACTACTAATATTTATCCCGATGCTGATGGATACAGGCGGTAACGCTGGTAGCCAAAGTGCTACACTAGTTATTCGTGGTCTAGCAGTTGGCGAGATAGAGCCAAAAGACGCACTTAAAGTGCTTTGGAAAGAATTTCAAGTATCAATCATGGTTGGTGTAGTTTTAGCGCTAGTTAACTATGGACGTATAAAACTACTTCATCCAAGCCAAGATCCCAAAATTGGCATCACAGTATCCATATCCGTTATGTTTACAGTAATGCTAGCTAAATTAGTTGGTGGACTTCTTCCAATTGGCGCGAAGAAGATAAAACTTGACCCAGCCATCATGGCATCGCCACTAATCACGACTATAGTAGACGCCACATCATTAATTGTTTACTTTGCTGTAGCAAAAGTGATGTTAGGCATATAGATTAAGGAGAAAGATTTGAAAACTATTATATTAACAGCTACTGCTGGTGAAGGACATAACTCAGTAGCTAGAAGTTTAGACAACGAGCTTAAGAGCCGCGGTTTTGAAAGCGCAATCATAGACATTTGCCAAATCAATAGCAATTGGCTTAAAGATGTTGCCAATGGTTTTTACAATATGAGCATAAATTATTTCCCGACGCTTTATGGAGCAGCTTATGACTCAGCGGATAAAAAAGTTCAAGAGACTAACAGTGCTCAGCCGCGTAAATTAGCGCAAAAAACATTAACTGGCGAGATAAAAAAGTTTATAGATGATTTTAAGCCAGATGCCATCATAGCAACACATGTATTTGCAGCGAACATATTAAGCGACCTAGTGCTTGATGGTTTTTACACTGGATTAACAGTTGGCATCATCACAGACTTTACTGTACATCCATTCTGGGAAGATAGTGAGGGAATTGATTATCTAGTATTGCCTCACAAGGACCTCGATATACAAATGCAAAGAAAAGAGATACCTCTAGAGAAGGCTCTTCACTTTGGCATACCTATTCACAAGAAATTTTTTGAGCATCTTGATAAAAAAGAAATGCGTAAAAAGCTTGGACTAGATGAAGACAAAGAAACGGTTTTACTTATGAGTGGATCCATGAGCCACGTTAGAGTTGACAAGGCGCTTAAAAGGATAGACAAGCTGACAAATGATTTTCAAGTAGTAGTCTTTTTAGGAAAGAGAAAAACACTTCTTAAGAAGATTGAAAAAATGAAATTAAGACACAAAATAAAGATAGTTGGTTTCGTATCAAATATCGAAGAGTACTATAGTGCAGCAGACATCATAGTTACAAAGCCAGGCGGACTTACTACAAGTGAGTGCATCGCCAAGGGCCTACCGATGATAGTTGTTGATCCAATTCAAGGACAAGAGGCAAGAAACGTTGAATTTTTAATAAATCATCAGCTTATACTTGCTTCATCAAAAACTTATCGCGAGGTAGAAGCACTAAATACCTTTATGAACAATGACTTTGTTAGGGACAATATCCTTGTAAGCTTGGAACAAAACTATTTGGAAGATCCAGCAGAAAAACTTATAGATTTTATGGTGAAGAAACTTGAAAAATAAAAGAGAAGAATTAGATTTAATCATACAAGAGCAAGAGTATCCAAACCTTGCTTTTGCTTTTTATGAAGATAAAAAATATGCCGTGAAAAATGAAATATTAGGACGAAAGCTTCGCTTAAGAACTAAAAGAAAAAAGAATGGCGCCTACATCTGCGATGTAATCGAAAAGCTTGAAGATAGTCCACTTGAGACTGGCACCCCATGCGCTTCTTACAAAGAGTGCGGCGGCTGCCTTTATCAAACGCTCACTTATGAAAATGAAGACAAGATAAAAAAAGAAATGCTTCAAAAATTATATAAAAGCGTTTTTAGTGGAGATATAGTTTTTCATCCATCACTTGAAGTAGAAGGCTATAGAAATAAGATGGAATACACTTTTTCGGATAATGGCGATGAGGCAAGGACCTTAAGCCTTGGACTTCACAAGAAAAAGCGCTTCTACGAAGTCGTGGAGACAGACGATTGCAACATAGTAGACGCTGATTTCACAAAAATTCGCGTAGCGGCACTAAATTATTTTAAAGAAAAAGGCTTAAAATATTATCATAAAAAGCTTCATGATGGCGCTTTAAGACACCTTGTTATAAGAAAAGCATTTTTTACAAAGGAAATACTTATAAATTTAGTAACGACATCGGATTATAATATTGAAGAAGATTTTATAAATATGCTTCTTGATCTAAACTTGGATGGCGAAATAAAATCCATTTATCATACAAAAAATGACAGTTTATCAGATGTGGTTCAAGCAGATGAATTAATTCTTGTTTATGGAAAAGAAGATATAGACGAAAAACTTCTTGGATTAAAGTTTAAGATAGGACCATTCTCATTCTTCCAAACTAATTCAAGAGCAGCTGAAAGAATGTATGGACGCATTCAAGAGCTTTTAGATGAGGAAAAACTTGATGTGCTTTTTGATTTGTACTCAGGCACAGGAACCATAGCGCAAATACTTGCGAAAAAAGCAAAAAAAGTTTATTCTATAGAAATAGTCGAGGAAGCATCGAAAAAGGCGCGTCTAACATGTGAGTTAAATGAAATTGATAACGTAGAAGTAATTAATGGAGACGTTTTAAAAGTTATAGATGAAGTAGATGAAAGGCCAGATGCCATAGTCATAGACCCACCACGCGAGGGAGTTCATCCAAAGGCTTTAAAAAAGTTAATTGATTATAAGGCAGAGAAAATAATTTACGTATCATGCAATCCAAAAACTCATGTAAACGATTTGAAAGAATTCATCGAGGCAGGCTACAAGATAAAATTAGTCGAAATTTTTGATAATTTTCCAAAGACAAGCCACGTTGAAGCAGCAATTCTGATGACGTATTGTGGTTTGGACAAGGAATAATAGGAGTCAACCACAACATGTAGTGGTTTGAGTACGAAAATTGGGTCAAAAACAGGCTAAAAAATACCGTTTTTTGACCCTTTTAAATAG
>NZ_JBXXYC010000005.1:0-114140 GCF_057222035.1 Fenollaria sp.
ATTGTCCAAGTGGATTTTGTTTTGAAAAGATATCCACCTTTATAAGTTTACCAATGAGCCAAGACAGCGGTAATAATGGGCATGAACAGCAAAACACCAATAAATTTTTCATATTCATATTGATATCTAAAATTGACACAATTACTATCAGAAGCCATATAATCACCGATGCCATGATAAATGGTAATCCTTTTTTCTGCTGAATTGCAATTTCTTTTCTTAATTTATCCATCATTTTCGTCTCCACAACTTCTAATTTATCTAGTTATATTATATCACATAGTCCCTCGCCTGTCTAGACTCTTGCAGTAAATATTACAATCTTGTTATCACTTTTTACTAATATATATATATTGTATGCCCATGCAATTATAAATAAAAGGAATTTCTTGATTCTTAATAAATTTGTAATAAAGCGTTAAAAAAGCTCTCACTAAAGTGAAAGCCTTTAATAATATTTATTCAATAAATACCAAAAATTTCTTTATTTTGCTATACCGTGATTTCGTAAGCACAAAAATTTCGCCTGATTTTTTAGATTAAAGAAGAACCCCACCCTTCCACGATGCTTCGCATCTGGCGGGCACCCGGGAACCTTGGTGCTTCGCACTACGATGGATTTGCGTTTCCCATCAAAAAAGCTCCATTTGCATGGAGCTTAATTAAAATCTTATATATTTCAAAAATTTATTTATTTTGCTATACCGCGATTTTAATGCAAAAGTGCATTAGTCTTGTGTATATGGTAAAAGCGCCACTTGTCTTGCTCTTTTAATAGCTGTTGTGATTTCTCTTTGGTGTTTAGCGCAAGTGCCTGTTATTCTTCTTGGTAAGATTTTACCCTTTTCTGTGATGTATTTTCTTAGTTTTGCTACATCTTTATAATCTATGTGTTCATTCTTTTCTTGGCAGAAAGCACATACTTTTTTTCTAGGTCTGAATCTTCTTTGCATTATATTCCCTCCTTTAATTAAAATGGAATATCCCTATTGCTTCCAGGAGCAAAGCCTTCGTCAACGTTTGAAAAATCTTCGTCGGTACTGAAGTAATCTTCGTGTGATTGGTTAGGAGATTGTGAGGTAATGTTTCTTCTTTCTAGAAATTCTACTGATGAAGCTATGACTTCTGTTACATATCTTTTTGTACCGTCTTTAGCTTCGTATGTTCTAGATTGAATCCTACCTGTTACTCCAACCATGTTGCCCTTTGAAACATAATTACTGATATTCTCTGCAGTTCTACCCCAAGCTACGATGGAAATAAAGTCTGCTGTTGGCATGTTCTTTGCTTCCATTTCTTCTCTTTTTTCTCTTGATAAACCCTTATCAACAGCTATAGTAAATGTGATAACTGCTTGATTTGTGTTAGGTGTGTATCTTAGCTCAGGATCTCTTGTTAATCTTCCGATTAAACTACATACGTTCATCTCTTCACCTCTTATTTATCTTCGTCTGTTACTATCATGTGACGTAGCAAAACGTCAGTGATTCTTGCAATTCTTGTAAGTTCTAGAATTACAGCTTCTTCTGCTTCAAAGTTCATTAAGAAGTAGTAGCCTTCAGTTTTGAATTTGATTTGGTATGCTAATTTTCTTAGACCCCAATCATCAGTGTTAGTTACTTTACCTTCTTGTGCTTCGATAACTGATTTTATCCTATCAAGGAATTTATTTCTAGCTTCCTCACTTGTTTCAGGATAAAAAACATACATTGCTTCATATTTTTTCATCTTTCCACCTCCTTTTGGACTTATGGCTCTTTAATAAATAAAGAGCAAGGTTACCTTGTTAGTATATAATAATTTTCCCCATTTGTCAAGAATTTTTTATAAAGATTATTTATATAAATCATCCGCTTGACGTTTAAGCGCATTTCTAACCCTCTCTACCCTTTCAGGCGCCGCATCCCTCTCATTTACTATATGAATGGCAGTGTTCTCAAGCCTTTCTTTTTTATCAAATTCACTTAAAAGTTCACTGTCAAGATGCTCCCTGCAAATATCTTTGTCAATGGCTGTGAGCATGAAGGCTCTTTTTGTCCTTTCGCTCACCGATTTACCTAGTATCATATCGTCAATGGCAATCTTCATTAAATTCACTCCGCCAAGTGTAGCGTAATAAAAAGTTCTGCCTTGTCTAATATTCATCTCAAGTGTATAAATTTTGCCAGTTTTTGAATCTTTTTTGAAATCAAAATTAAATAGTCCTTTATAATCAAGACTAGAAACTATTTTTTCTGCTGTATTAAACATCTCTTCATCGAAATGATCAACTTGAACCAAATGATTACCGACCCACATAGGCCTCATATCAGAGAGTAGATTTCTTGCTAAGACCATTGATACCTTGCCATCGTGCGCTCTGTAGCCATTAAGTGAGTACTCAGTTCCTTGGCCGCCATGAATATAATCTTGAACTATGATGGAGCCAGTATAATTACTCTTGTAAATCTCTTCAAGTATAGCTAGCGTCTCGTCTTTCTTCATCGCGTGATAACCTTTTTGTATATTGGTAGCATTTGACTCTAAAAAATCATTATACTCATCAGCTTTTAAAAATGCTTCGCCATTGATATTAACGATTTGATAATTATTTTTATTCGCTATAAAAGTTTTTGGATAAGCAACTCCAATATTTTCAAGAATTTTATAAAATTCAGATTTTAGTATGAGTTTTTCAGCCTCTTTTGGATCTGGATATGGTATATGCGCCTTGAAATCGAATTTATTCTCGTTCCTTACAAGTAAGTCAACATAGTGCTCAGTTGGTGCGAAGAAAATAAAGTCCTCTTCTTCTCTTTCTTTTGCAATTTTATTTAATGTATTTACAAAAACATCATCATCGCTTGAAAAATCCTTAACTATGTGTATATCGGCGATTGTGCTTGCAACGAAAGGCACAAGCAGAGCCGCTCCGACAACTATTGGCTTTTCATTATATGCTTCAAAAAAACTTCTTGCAACTGAGTATGAATTGTGATCAGTTCCAAGAATTATAGCGTTATATTTCATAAATTTACCTCCAAATCTAATTATATATTTAGTCTACACCATAGACCACGCTTTGTCAACGATTTGGCATAAAAAAAGAAGACTGAATAATCAATCTTCTTTCATATATTTATCCATGAGTAAAATTTCATCTTTCTCTAGTGTCCTCTTCACATCGATAATCCTTTGATTAGAGGAGCCTCTGAACTTTAGCTTCAAATCTTTTAAGTCTTCTACGAAGCGTCCGTCCACCAAAACATCTATATTCTTCAAGACATCTATAGCCCCTTCCTTTTCTAAAAGTTCTTCAAAAGTGTAGCCGGAGTAAACCCAAATGTCTTTTTCGCTCTTTGCTCTCACTTTTTGAATGAAATCCTTAAGACCAGCTAGGTTATCAAAGGGCTCGCCACCTAAAACCGATAAACCGTGGATGTTTGCATCGCTTAAGCAGTCCATGACCTCATCAAAGGCATTATCATCAAAAACTTTTCCGAAATGAAAGTTTTGATACTCTTTATTGAAACAGTTTTTGCAGTTTAAAGTGCAACCCGTTAAGAATATAGTCGTTCTAACGCCAGGGCCGTTCGCTATGTCGTACTTCCTAATTTGCGCGTAATTCATTTTATATGTGAAGTACCCTTTGCTTTATCTCCTTAGTTTTGCCTTCATTCCAGAAGTTTTCGCCAAGGTAGCCGCATGTCCTTCTTGTAACATTCATCTTAGCTTGATCCTTGTTGTGACATTGTGGGCATTCCCATTCGTTATGATCATTGATTATGATTTCGCCGTCATAACCGCAAACGTGGCAATAGTCTGATTTTGTATTAAATTCTGCATATTGAATATTGTCATAGATATAGTTAACTATAGTTTCAAGCGCTTCTAAGTTATGACCCATGTTAGGTATTTCAGCGTAGCTTATGCAGCCGCCCTTTGAAAGTGTTTGGAACTGAGCCTCAAATTTAAACTTATCAAATACAGATATTTTTTCTCTAACATCAACATGGAAGGAGTTTGTATAATAGCCTTTGTCAGTTACATTTTTAATTTCTCCGAATCTTTCAAGGTCCTTCTTAGCAAATCTATAGCAAAGACTTTCAGCAGGAGTACCATAAAGCGCATAACCAAGACCATCTTCCATCTTCCAAGAATTTAATTTTTCATTCATAGTTCTCATAACTTTTAGAGCAAAATCAGTCGCGTGCTCGTCAGTATGAGTAGTATGGCGAACTAGATAAGTCGCTTCATATAGACCGATGTATCCTAAAGTTACAGTCGCATAACCATTCTCAAGAAGTGGTCTGATTGGCTCATGCTCTTCAAGTCTTGCGATAGCGCCGTGTCTCCAGTGAATTGGAGATGAATCGCTTGTAACGTTCTTTAATATATCGTATCTAAGTAGACAAGCCTTTCTACAAAGGTCAAGCCTCTTGTCAAGAATTTCAAAAAATTTATCTTCGTCGCCGCCGCTAACTATAGCTATTTGCGGTAAATTTAGAGAAACAACACCCATGTTGAATCTACCGTCAAATTTGTAATTGCCGTCCTTATCCTTCCATGGCGATAGAAAGGCTCTGCAGCCCATAGGCGCAAAAACATTGCCTTCGTAATTTTCTCTCATCTTTTTAGCAGAGATATAGTCAGGATACATCCTCTTAGCAGTACATTTTATAGCAGTTTGAGTTAAATAATAGTATTTTGAATCCTTGTGAATATTATTTTCATCAAGCACATAAACAAGCTTTGGAAAAGCTGGTGTTACATAAACACCACATTCGTTCTTGATGCCTTGAATTCTTTGCTTTAAAATCTCTTCGATAATCATAGCAAGCTCTTTTTCGTACTCAAAACCTTCATCTTCCATGTGCATGAAAAGAGTAACGAAAGGCGCTTGACCATTCGATGTCATAAGAGTATTTATTTGATATTGTATAGTTTGTATACCACTTTCAAGATCCCTTTGAGTAAGTTTTCTTGCTAGCTCGTCTTGCTTTGAGCTGTCATCAAACATTTCCTTAGCAAGCTTTAAATTCTTTTCGTAGCTGCGTCTTAAGTACTTTGCAAGACATTTTATGTCAATGGATTGTCCACCATATTGGTTTGATGCGATTTGAGCAATTATTTGCGTCATGACATTACAAGCAACTTGGAAAGATCTTGGGCTTTCGATAAGTTTACCGTTAACAACAGTGCCGTTGTCAAGCATGTCCTTCATATTAACAAGGCAGCAGTTAAACATTGGTTGAATGATGTAGTCCATATCGTGCAAATGGATGGAGCCTTCATCGTGCGCTTGAAGAAGGTCATCATCAATCATAAGTCTTCTAGCAATATCCTTAGATACTTCGCCAGCAATCAAATCCCTTTGAGTAGATGCGATGTGAGCATTTTTATTAGAATTTTCTTTCATTAAATCACTGTTTTTTCTATCAAGAAGACCGATAATGCTCTCGTCAGTAGTATTAATCTTTCTTTTAAAAGCTTGAACAGCCTTGTAATTTTCATAACTTCTAGCAGTAGCCGGATTTTTGTTCTCGATAAGCTTGTAGTAAACCTTGTCTTCGATATCATAAATCGAAAGAGGTCTCTCAGCTACAACAGCTTCCCTTTTAATTTCGTCAGCTATCTTTTCAGCAAGACCTTCTTCATATACCCCAGTTGAAGAATTCATCGCTTTTTTAATAGCTACAACAATCTTAGATTCGTCAAATGGCACTTTTTCGCCGCTTCTCTTGAATATATACATCTTTTACCTCCACAATATTTTGATTGCTTCTCCTCTTCGCAAATATTATTATACTACATATAGTGGCGATTGGCAATAGTAAATTCGGATTAAATTATTAAGATTTCTTCATATTTTTTCTTGTAATGAAGCGATGAAAACGTTGAATATAGTTTTCATAAAAAAAGAAGGCATAAGCCTTCTTTAATAAAATTATTTTATTAGTAACCAGTCCTCTTCTATCATGCCTTTGTAGCGTCTCACATATTCGTGAGTATTAGTTGCCTCAACCATATCATTATATCCCCAGAATGTTTCGTCAAGGTCGATAAATCTCTTTAGCATCAAGGCGTTTTTGCATTTTGCAAGTGACATTGCATCGTAGTTTCTTTCGAATATTTTATTTAGTATAACTGCTGCTTCGGCTCTTGTGATGTCAGCGTCTGGTCTGAATAATCCATCTGGATAGCCTGTGATTCTCTTTGCTTGATATTCACTACCTATTGCTCTTTCTGCCCAATGTCCTTTTACGTCTATAAATGGCGCTTCGCCATATGGCTTGTTATCTATTGTAGATATCATTTGAGTAAATTCTGCTCTGGTGATAGGCGCATTTGGTCTGAATCGTCCGTCTGGGTAGCCTTTCATTATGCCTCTTGCTACAACTGAGTTGATGGCTTTGTTGTACCAAGAGCTTTCTGTGTCTTTGAAGTTTGGTTTTGCTGATGAGCCGATGGCTTCGATGTTTAGTAGTCTTGCTAGCATCGCTGCTGCTTCTGCTCTTGTGATGTTGCCGTTTGGTCTAACTGTTCCGTTCGGATAACCAAAGATATAGGCTTTGTGTTCTTCGCCTCTAATTTCTTCTGGTTCTTCATGTTTTTCTATTTCTGCTTTTTTCCAAATTGCATATAAAATTGTGTCCGAATAAATTCTTTCTTCTGGTTTTACTTCGTCAAGATGTTTTCTATCGTAGCTCCAGCCTCTAAAGATGTATCCTCTTCTGCGTGGAATATATAGATATGGAGCGATTAGCTCTCCTTCTTCTACTTCATGATCTGTAATTTCTCCACCGCGATAGTTTTCGTCTAGTGTTAGGATATATTTATTTGGCTCTTGTGGTGTTGGTGCTGTTTTATCTTCTTCCCAAATTGCAACGAATAAAAAGTTTGACTTTAATGTAACCTTTTCTCCAGGCTTATACATTCTTTCAAACGAAAGAATTTCTTTTTTAACTTTTTCTATAACAAACTTTAAAATTTCATCTATATTGCCACCAGGAATGTATCTTGTGCCTTTCCAGCCCAAGAATTTGTAGCCATCTCTCTTAGGCGCTTGTAATATAATAAATTCTGCACCTTTATCTTCGCCGTTCTCTTTAACTCTATCTTTTTCAGTCACCTTTATATCCTTTGGATTAGCTTCATTTGCAAATTCTCCGCCATTTGGATCAAAATAGGCTCTTATTTTTGTATTTTTAAAATTAACATCATAATTATTTAGTAGTGACTTAGACATATTTTGTTTGCCAAATCTCTCCGTAAAAGTATTTTCAACGAAGCCTAAAAATTTATATTCTTCATAATTATCTGGTGAATCAGCAAAGCCACTTAATGCTAAATTATCTTTAAATAAAGTATCATTACTTATGCTTAAGTTTCTATACCCTTTTTCCTTAAGAACACCTTTATCAACATCGCTTCCATATCCCTCTATTTCATATAGATATGGTATTGTATATATAGCTCCTCCTTGTCCTAAGCCACAAATATTTCCTATAAATTTTGTGCCTTCAGAAATTTCTACACTTATATTGTCCTTCAAAGACTGTATGTCTCTGTTTGCATCATTATGTCTATTAACACCATTGATACTTAATGCTCCTCCTGAGCCATAAGCATAATTACCCTCAAAAGTAGTGCCTTTGATAATTGTTGTGTTGTTTATAACTTCAACAGCTCCACCTGTTCCTGAATAATGCGGATTCTTTTCATCATCACCCTCGCTAAGTGCTGCTTTGTTATTCGTAAATGTAGAGCCAATAATTTCACTTGGTAGCGAAGTATAAATGCCTGCACCTGAATAAGATGTATTATCTGTAAATATGCTTGAAGTAACCTTTATACCTGATTTATTTAGGTCTAGCCCCTCTACATTTATTAAAGTACATATACCAGCCCCTCTAGCTGCATTATTTTTGATAAATCTTGAACCTTCTACTTCTAACTTAGAATTTTTCCCAATAAAAATTCCTGCCCCTCCCGATGGTGCTGAATTTTTCTCAAATAAAGTATTTGTTACCTTTGTAATGTTAGGCGCATTTTTATCAATATATATGCCTGCACCTTGAAATTCGATACCTCTCCAATTAGTATTTTCAATGAATTTACTTTCTGTAACATTTATTCCTTCTCTAGTATATATACCGGCTCCATAATACATCGCAGTATTTTTTTCAAATGTTGTATCATTAAAACTTGAGTTTCCGTCGTCAAAAACTGCTCCGCCAAATTGCGCCTTGTTTTCTGTAAACTTAGAACTATTAATGTATGCAGCTTTTTCAGCATAAACAGCTCCGCCATTTACAGACTGATTATTTACAAAAGTAGCTTTATTTATTTCTGCTTTATCTCTAGCGCAAATAGCTCCACCTTTTTTACTAGCTATATTTAATTCAAAAATACAGTTATCAGATATATTTACTGAACCAAATGCATAGATAGCTCCACCACTAGTGCCAAAGTAATTTCCTTCTTGGGTCATAAATATTCCGTTTCCTCTAAAAGTGGATTTAGAAATATCTGCATTAGCACCATTAACAAGTGCACCTCCGTAATTAGCCATGTTGCTTTCAAAAGTACATTTGTCAGATATACTCACTTCATTAGCAGAATAGATAGCTCCGCCCATATTGGTAAAGAGTATGCCTTGTGGAATAACTAATATACCATTGTTTTTAAAAGTTGATTTTTTTATTTCAAACTTAGAATCATTTCTATGATAGATAGCTGCACCGTAGGCTTGGGCAAAATTACGTGTAAATGTAGTATTTTCTATGCTTGTATTAGATTGAGTATAAATTGCTCCACCATATCCATAGCCATTTTGCGACATTAAAATTGCTTGATTATTATCAAAAGTGGCATTTTTTATATTTATAAAACTATCATCTTTTAAAGAGCATATTGCTCCGCCTAGGTCTGCACGGTTATTTGAAATATTTGAACCATCGATGTTTATGACAGTTTTTGAACTTGAGGCATTTATCGCTCCACCTCTTATAGCAATACAATCTGTAATTGACGAATTATCATACATATTAAGTTTTGTCTCTCTACCTAGGCTAATTCCTGCGCTGAAATTGTCTTGCTCTGTAAAACCTTTTACAATTTGAACATTTTCTAAATTTAATTCTCCCTTGTCATGAAGCTTTATGCAGCTAACTTTTTCACCACCATCAATAGTAAGGTTCTTAAGTGTTGCTGTTACAAGTTTTGCACTAGATCCATAATATTCAGAACCAAGCTCTAAAATTGTATCTTTCTGATTGTCGGACCTATAAATTTTATGTCCATTACCATTTAGCTCTACATTGTAGTACATATATATAGGTCTAGTTCTAGCGTTATCTGTATAGCCTTGTGTCGCTTTAATATCCCAGTCTTTGTTTAACTCTATTGACCACGTTAACTCTTCTTGACCGGCCACTCTCACAGGCGAATAATTTCCAACAATATTAGTATCATAGACCATATAATCTCTAAGATGCATTTCTGTAAGTAATGCATCAGGTTTTCCGGAATAATTTGGTGTTGCATCATTAATATCTCCATCGCCCATCTTGGCATCATTAAGTTTAAAAGGCTGTCCGTCTTTTCTTTTGAAAGTCATTAAAAAATTTTGAGATAAGGTATTATAATCTTCTTCGCTTATTTCGTAGAAATACTTAGTCAACACATTATCCCAAGTGTTTCCATAGTCTTTAACGCCATAAAATTTTCCATCTGCGCCCTTAGCTACTGTATTAATCTTATTTAAATCAAAGGCAGCTGGTTCGCCTACTACCTCGGGTACTCTCTCTTCGCTTATTTCAAGTGTATCATCTGAATTTTCAAGATGATTTTCTTCTTCAAGCGTACTCGCTTCTGACTCGATTGCCTCAACTGGCTTTATGTCCTCAGCTGCTGGCGGCTCTGGATCTAGCTCGTCAGAATTTATTTTTGTGTTTTCAAAATAAAATCCCTTTGCATCTGAAAATTTTATCTCTGAGAAGTTCACTGCTTGCGCTGTGTTTATGCACAGAGAAAACACCATCATAAAGGCTAGTAAATAACCCATCCATTTCTTTTTCATATTAATCCCCCTTAATTATTGTCTCCTTCATTTTTTCTCTATTATTCTTCTGCTATATATAAATATATACCCTATCAACTTAAGTATAACACCCCTTTCCAATAATAATCAAGTTTTAAGCGCTTTTGTAATGGGTTTGTAACAATAGCACAAAAAAAGAAGGCAATTGCCTTCTTATAAAATATATTTATTTAAAATTCTTGAAATAAATTGATTCGCTCCAAAATATCTTTTTTCACAAATTCTTGAAATAAATCGATGCATGGGGCGAAGTTTAGTGAGCGCACGTCCGAGGTGTACATAGAAGTAATCCGCAGGACGTAAGCGAGCGTTACGAGCGCCAGGCGCGATTTAGACAAGAATTTACTTGAAGCGGTAATCTCCAAACCACGGATACACCTTCTCATCTATCTCTTTTTGTGTAATCTTTTGTGCACTAAGCTTTCCAATATGGCCTTCAGTTCCTACTAGTGAAGCTGTTTCCATCTTATCTGCGTGGACTCTACCTATACCAACTTGCAAGATGGATGTGGCTATGGTTCCTCCTGGGATATTTGTTTTAACGTTTTTATTGATTGTGTTCCAAATTGATCCTATCTTTAATATATTTTCTGGTCTTAGAACTTTTTTTGCAAGTGCCTTCATAAAATCTTGTTGTGTCTTTTGTCTACCATAGTCTTGAACGCCGTATTTGTAATCATTGTAGCCTTTTCTAAATCTTAAAAGACCTATAACGTTATCCTTAGTGATAGTTTGCTTGCCTTTTTTAAAGTTGATGTGTAATTCGTTACCCTTTGTTGTGTCGTGGTATTTCATGTCAACTGGCACGTCAAATTCAACTCCACCAACGATACCTACTAGCTCTTCAACTGCTTTGTAGTCAACTCTTACGTAGTAGCGAACATCAAGCTTTAACCAGTCTCTAACTGCTTTAAGTGTTAGCGCTGGTCCGCCGTATGAGTGAGCGTGTGTTAATTTATCATCTTTACCTCTAATCTTTACTATACTATCACGAGGAAGGCTTAGCATCTTGATTGAGCCGTCATCGAAGTTTACTTTGCAAAGCATCATTGTGTCTGATCTTTGTCCTCTCATCTCTTTTTGACCGGCATCTCTTTTGTCTATACCCATAAGTAAGAAGCAAAGCTCGTTACCGTGCTCTTCTTTAAGTACTTTCTGATCGTCTGGGAATATTGGGTTTAGCTCCTCTTCTGTTTCTTTGTTCTCTTCAGACGCTTCGTCCTCTACTTCGTTTTCTTCTATATTATTATCTTTTAATTCTCCGTTATCTATCTTGGTTTGCGCCTTGTAAAATACAAAACCAAATGCCAAGAAGGCAACTATGAAAGATATTACAAATTTCTTTTTCATAATCAAACTCCTTTTACTTCTCATATTATAATACATGGGAAGAGATTTTTCAATAGGCTTTGCAAATTTGTTAAAATTTTGTTAATTCTTTAATTTTTCCATAAAAATAGAGCCGCATAAACGGCTCATGATGATATAAATTTATTTTGCTATAAATTTTTTAAATTTATCTGCGAAATTTTTGATTCTTTCTTTATTTTCTTGAATAAATTTTCCTTCTGCATCTGCAAATGGTACAGCTATGAAATTACTTGCGTCGATATTTGCTCTTAGTTGGTGAAGTATTGCTATGAGTTCTTTTTGTGCAAGTCTTGTTCCATCTAGTCCCATTGTGACTCCAACTAAGGCAAAATTTTTGCCTCCTATAAAGTATTTTCCCTCTTCGTTTGGTCTCGATAACCAGTCAATCATGTTCTTAACTGTGCCTGGAACTGAGTAATTGTACTCAGGTGAAGCAATGATAACGCCTTCTGCTTCTCTGATATTTTCTCTAATCTTCTTAATCCAGTCTTCTTCAGGTTTTTCAAGGTCCCCGTTAAACATTTTAAAATCGTTTGGATAATATTCTACGATATCGTAATCATCAAATTCTTTTTCTATTTCCTTTGCTAATAGTTTATTCAGTGAGCCCTCTCTTTGTGAGCCTATTAAAAATACTAATTTCATTTCATCACTCCTTCCTAAACTATATACCCAAATCTATTAATTATAATGCTTAAGCCCCAAAATCAAGTCTCTGAATACGCTTGCAAGATAGAGTGAACCTGCAACAACTATGAGCGCATCCTCTGTATATAGCTCAAGTGCCTTCTTGTATGCCTCTTTGTTATCTTTAATAAAGTAGATGCCATCCTTGTCGCCGATGGCCTCCTCAAGTTTTTCGAACTCAAAATCTCTGCCCTTGAAAACAAGGCTAGTCACGATAAATTCAGCGTTTAGTCCCTCAAAAGTCTCGAAAACTTTTCTATAATCTTTATCTTTCAAAAACGATGTAATCATGATGACTTTTTTATTTAGTCCAAGCAAATATTTTTTAAGCTCAGCAGCGCTCGCCTCGTTGTGTGCACCATCTATGATGATGTATGGGTCTTTCTTAACAGTCTCTATGCGGCATGGCCACTTAACTTCGCTAAGTCCTTTTTTTATGGCCTCATCGCTTATATCGAGTCTAAATCTATCATTAAGGTCTTTTGCCACCCATACTGCCATGGCTGCATTTTTTGCTTGAAATTCGCCAGCTAGGCTTACGCTATAGTCCTCGCCATCATATGAAAATTCAGTCTCTGTGCCAGTTTTTCCTATGCACAAGGATTTATCATCCAAAACTTTTACCTTGGCGTCAACTTTTTTTGCTTCGTCCTTAATGACATCTATAACATTATCCCCTTGAGGGTAGACGTAAACCGTGTCAAATGGCATAATGATGCCGGCTTTATTGAAGGCAATCTCTTCTAAAGTGTTGCCAAGTACATTTTGATGGTCATAATCAATCTTCATAATGACATCAGCTGATTTTTGTAAAAAACAATTAGTCGAGTCATAAAGGCCACCAACGCCCACCTCGAAGATGGCGAAATCTACGCCTTCATCGGCAAAGTACATAAGTGCGATGAGTGTAACTATTTCAAAATAAATGCAATTTATCTCAAGCTCATTAATTTTATCAACTATGGTTTTTAAATAATGATAAAACTTTTCTGGCGGAATAAAATCGCCATTGATACGGATTCTGTCGTTCATCCCTTCAATCGAAGGTCCAACGAAAAGTCCTGTCTTAAGATTCGCCTCTCTTAAAATATTGTCAAGTATTATACAAAATGAACCCTTGCCAACAGTTCCTGCAACGTGAATCACATTTAACTTACTTAGGTCAACGCCAAAAATTTCTATGAGTCTCTTCATGTTCTCATTGCTAGTCATATCGCGCTTGTGCTTAGTCGCGCCATAAAGCCCATCAAGTATCTCGCTTGATTTTTCAAAATAATTTATCATTTCAATATATAACCTATGGACCAAACAGTTTTGATGTATTTATGGTCCGGGTCAATCTCCTTTAGCTTATTTCTGAGGTTTGATATGTGTACGTTGATGGTGTTGTCTGAGTAGATATCGTCCTCCCAAACTGATCTGTAAAGATTTTCCTTGGTGAAAACTTTTTTCGGATTTTCGATTAAAAGCCTTAATAGCTTATACTCCATGCGAGTTAAATTAAGAGGCACTTCTTTAAAACTGATAACATTGTTATCGTTATCAAGATAAAAGTCCTCGAAGTGCACAGCCTTCTCGCCAAGCCTATTGTAAGCGTTTGAACGTCTTAGCTGAGCTCTAACACGGCTAATAAGCTCGTCTGTATCAAATGGCTTAGTGATGAAGTCATCGCAGCCAAGGTCAAGGCAGCCAAGCCTAGTCGCCTTGTCAATCTTAGCCGATAAAACTATGATTGGCATCTTCATGTTCATGGATCTCGCGTAATTAATCACGTCCTCACCCATTAATTTAGGCATCATAAGGTCAAGAAGCATTAAATCCACCTCGTTATTCTTTAGGAAGTCAACCGCTTCAGCACCGTCAAATACTTGCTTCGTCTCAAAACCGCGCTCACTTAAGAGCTCCTTAATTAAATTGTTTATGTCTTTATCGTCTTCAACTATTAATATCATAAGAACACCTCATCTTAATTATATAATGAAATCGGGATAATAGCAAGAAAAAAGTGGATAGATATCTATCCACTAAGTATTAATACGCATTTATTAAATTGTGTAAACCAATTTTGCTTTGATAAACCTCACGCATAAGCTTTTCAATGGTATAGCCCTCCATGAGTTTTGTTTTAACAAAGGTCCTTAGCTCGTCATAAAAATCAAAGGTGCGCTTAGTGCTCTCAAGCCTTGTATAAACCTTCCAATAACGGCAATAAACGTAGTTTTGGCCTTGATTTTCAATAAAGCCAATAACATCGTCAAGAGGGAAACCTAAAAAGATACCAATTTCATGAGGAAACTCAAAGTGCCTAAGCTTAGATTTAAGAACCGAGATACAAACATCTAAATCGCTTGACTCATATCCGTATTCACTTAAAAATTTAGCAATCCTTGATTTTTTAAGGTGCCTAGCAAGCCTTTCTTCGTTATATACAAAAAGCTGCATCCTCTCCTCGCACTCGCAAAGCTTTTCAATCGCTATGCCATAAGGCTTTAAAAGGCTTTTGTAATTAGAAAGAAATTCTTCATTACTTGCAAAATCCATCTTAGATACAGATATTAAATTCGATAGCTTGGTCCCCATAAGCACAGGAGAACAGTGATTGGCAAGGATATGCTCAAATTTTGCGTCTCGCATGAATCTCTTCCTTTCATTTTATTGGTTAGCCTTAACTAACCTCTTATTGATATATTAGCATAAGCTAACTAATATGTCAAGCCTTTTTTATTCTATCGATAGATATAAAATGAGTGGATATGTTATGAAAACAGCTAAACTGCCAACGAATATACATATATGAGCCTCAAATCTATTTGCTAAAAATCCGTAGAACATATTGCCAAGAGGTATCGATGATAGAACAAGCATTCTAAGTACTGATAAAATCCTACTTCTGTACTCATCCTTGACATTCTTTTGAAAGAAAACCTGTGTCGCTATATTAAGAGGCATAACTGAACTAATTATTAAGCAGTCAAAAATAGTTATTAAAATAACGCTAATAATTGCATTATTTTCCAAATCCAAACTGCCGTAGTAAACAGCGGCTCCCATTAAAAAGATGCATGTGGCTATAGATAAAGAAGCATACTTCAATAATTTTAAAGGCTTAAATTTTTTAACTACAGGAAGTATTATAAATGGCAGAGTTATGCTAACTAATGAAGTTATCGTTCTATAAACACCATAAACATATTCATCAAGCTTAAAAACTTCTAAAAAAACATAAGTTATAATTACCGAGCAAACCGCATCAAAAGAAAAATTTATTAAAGGAGCTACAACGACAAAGACTTTAGCGAATTTATTTTTGCTTAGCTCAAGTAGACCATCTTTAAAATCTATAAAATAGCTTTTAAAAGAATTTTTCTCATCGTGATTGACCTTGACCGCAAAAGGCGTTTTTATAAAGAAATTTAAAATAAATGTTAAACTCATCAAAGCGCAAACCAAAATAAAAGATCCACTCAAAGCAAATTGCTTGTAGATAAATGCCGCAAGCATAGGTGTAGTCACATATACAATGCCATCATCCACCTTTGAAAAAGCGACAGCCTCTTCCATAAGATCCTGATCAATAATCTCAGCGAGTATCGAATTTTCCGCCGCATTGTAAAAAACCTCAATCATCTCAAGAAGAATTACAAGAGCGTAAACCGCAATAAGAGAAATGTTTTTGTAAAAAATTGCAAATATCGCATATATTAGCATAAGAAGAGCCTGGGCAAAGTTTAAAACCTTCATTATATCTATACGTCTTAGCCTGTCGCCTAAAACGCCAGCTATGGGTGTCAGTATTATCCTCGGAATTATGATTATAGAAAGTATAGAGGCATAAATCAAGGGCGAGCCAGTCATATCCAAGATGTATAGAGCCAAAGCAAATTGCAAAATATTTGACGAGCCCATCGACAAAGCGCTCGCGAAAAAATAGCTTAAATAACTTTTGTTTTTAAGTAAATTTTTCATAGAAAGCTTCATTAATAAGCCTCCTTTCTTTAAAAACATTAATATTGATTACATGTTAGCATATGCTAACTAATATGTCAAGAGTTTTTATGTTGATAATATTTTTCGCTCAACAATTAAGGTAGATAAAATGTTTTTAATCCTTCAAAATATTAATCCAAGCAAAAAATTTTAGCAAAAGATATTTATATAAAATAAAATCGTGATCAAAAAACAATTCTTATTCAAAAATAAAATCACAGTAAAAAAACAATTCTTATTCAAAAATATATTTGCATTTAAAAGATAATTTACAGCAAAAAATAAATTTACAGTGAAAAATATAGTTTTGCAAAAAACAAAGCGTTCACCTAAGTGAACGCCTTGTTCTTTATATGGTTTTAAAGAAGAAATTACTTTTTAGCCTCTTCTGTTTTCAATTTTTCCATCTCTTCTATTGCTTCGCTCTTTCTTCTTATAGAGTGAAGTATAAGTGTAACTGTAACGACTGCGTATGAGATGAATGTTCTTAGGTACTCACCTATCATTGAGTTACCTGTGATATTAGCTCCTGCTGTAGGCATTACTATAAACATCAAATGGAAAAGTACTGTACCTACAAGGGCGTTTTTGATTGTCGCCTTCGATACGCTCGCGCCGCCTATTAGTAAGGCCGCTGCTGCATATAGTGCTGTTTGGTCTGCGCCGTTATATGTGTTTAAGTTACCGATGTTTTGTAGGTAGATAATTTGTCCGAATGACGCCATAACTGTTGAGATGACGATGGCTTTAAGTCTTGTCCTGTCAACGTTTATACCTGCGTCTTCGGCTATCTTCATATCGGCTCCAACGGCTCTCATGTCTTGGCCTAATTTTGTTTTTCTAAACCAAACTATGAAAAGACAAGCTAGTACGATAACTATGAATGTTGCTATTGGTAATTGAATACCTAGAACTGATATGTCTTGACCAATGATTCTATCAAATAGTTTATCAAGTCCTTTTTGACTTTGTAGGTCGATTGCATTTCTAACGCCGTAGCCACGTGATAAAATTAAGCTCTTGTTAGCGAATGGAATTACTCCACCAAAAATATATAATACAAAGAATTGATAAACACCTGTCATGAAGTATCCAAGTATCATGGATGTGATCATTTCTCTTGATTTTGCTTTGTTTAATACGCCACCTGCGAATAAACCAAGTATAATTGAAATAGGGATGGATACAAGTGCAGCAATTATAATTGCTGGTAGGCCTGTAATACCCCAGTTTTCAACGAATATAAGTGCAATTTGTCCTGCCATGGCTCCTAGTACCATACCAAAGTTTATGCCTAGACCGGCAACTATAGGTATTAGTAGTGAAAGTACCAAAAATGCGTTTCTTGCAAATCTTATAACTACTTGTGAAACCAAAAATTGTGGTGTGAATCTACTAAAAACTATACCTATCGCGCATATGATGATAAACATCACAGGAACGGTGTATTCATTTACTGTAAAGAATTTATTACGCTTTTTCATTATCTTCCACCCTCCTTACGTGTTAAGGCAAATAGTATAAGTCCGTTTGATATTATAAGTCTTAAAACTTCTGATATATCTACCTTTATTGCTGTGTTAATAACTGTTGGTGTCATTGTTAATATACCTTGGAAAAGTAGTGTACCTATTAAAACGTTCTTTATATTAGCTTTTTTAATGGATGCACCGCCAAGTAGTATGGCTGCAACGCTTGGGAAAGCGAAGAATTGTGGTGCGTTATACATTTGAACGAAGCCGTAACTTTGTTCATAGATAACCATACCCGCTGCGCCTATAGCACATGAAAGGATTACTGCTAGCATCCTTGTCTTGTTGATGTGTGCACCTGCTGCTCTTGCGTAATTTTCGTTTGAGCCAACAGCTGTCATTGTAGTACCTTTTTTAGATTTAAAGAAAAGATAAACTAAATATGCAAATATTGCAAAAACTATAAACATACCTACTGGTATAAGTAATTTGTCTCCTAATTCACTTGCTGTATCAAGCTCTATACCAAGTATACGAGAGAAGGCTTTCTCCCAATATGCCTTTAAAGATATAGTTGTTCTTAAACCTTCACCATTGAAACCCATAACTGATTCTGGATTTCTAAATGGAAGTACTACCCAAAATATATTCATTAGTGCGATGAATGAGAAACCAACGTATGTTGCGATAATCATTTCGTCGCCTTTTACTCTATTTAAGATTAGGCCATAAACCCAGCCAAAGATTGCTCCGAAAAGCATTCCTAGACCAAGTGCAAATGTTACGCCGCCTATACCTGTTAATCTTAATTCAAGTGATAAAACTGCTCCTAGCATACCACCTATAAGTCCAACTGGCAAACCAAAGTTAAGTCCGCAGCCCGCTTGTATCATAGGTATCATTGATAATACTAGTATTGCGTTCATACCGAAACGTGTTAGAACGTCTATGAATGATCTTTTTAAGTCAACGCCTATAAAGGATCCAACTATGAAAAGTCCTACTATGAAAAAGAAAATAATTATTCTAGGAAGTCCGACTCTTTTAACAAAACTTTCTTCTCTCATATTCTACACCTCCTCCGGTTTTGTTCCGGCCATCATTAGTCCAAAGTACTCTACCGGATCTGTAGGTAATAGCTCTCCAAAAACTTTTCCTTCGAATATAACAAGTATTCTGTCAGCTATGCTTCTTAACTCTTCAAGTTCACTTGATATGATGACTATAGATGTTTCATGCTCTCTGTTATACTTTCTAAGTGCTTCAAGTACAAGTGATTTCGCACCGATATCTATACCACGAGTTGGTTCTGATACAAATAAGAATTTTGGCTCAAGTGCAAATGCCTTTGCCAAACATACCTTTTGTTGGTTACCACCTGATAAGTTCTTTGCTTTTTCACTTGGACCTTGAGTCCTTATTTCAAGCTCGTCAATGTATTTAAGAGCGGCTTCTTTCATCGCCTTGTCATCTCTAAACTTAAATGGTCCGACCTTCTTTGTGAATCTATCGTTAACCATCATAGCATCGAAGGCTATGTTCCAGTCAATTCCTTCATCAAGAAGAAGTCCAACACCACGACGATCCTCTGATACAAAGGCTAAATTTTTCTTTAAAACTTCCTTTGTATGATTTATATCTAGCGGCTCTCCTTCGTAGGTAACAGTTCCGCCCGATGGGTATAGACCCATGATTCCGTTTGGAATACCAAGTTTACCTTGACCAGCTAGGCCGCATACGCCAAGTATTTCGCCTTTTTTAACCTCGAAGGAAACATCACGAACCGACTCACCTGGCATATCTACATAAAGGTGTTCAACCTTCATTATAGTCTCATTGCAAACTTCTCTTAGCTCTTTAGTTTGTTCCTTCTTTGACATATCACGGCCAACCATCCAGCTTGCTATCTCCATGATATTAAGGTCTTTATTTTCAGTATCTTTTATAATTTCTCCGTCACGAAGAACTATGACTTGATCACAAACATCGATTATTTCACGAAGTCTGTGTGAGATGAAGATGATGGCTATACCTTTTTTGGCAAGTCTCTTCATCGCATCAATAAGTATATCTGCTTCCGACTCAGTTAGTACCGCAGTCGGCTCGTCCATGATAATAATTTTTACTTTTTCTTTAGAAAGCTCTCTAGCTATCTCCAAAAATTGCTTGTGACCAACTGGCATATCTTTTGCTAGCGTCTTTGTGTTTATGTCTACTCCAAGCTTTTCGATAGCTTCTTTAGCCTTCTCCTCCATCGTAGATCTCTCTAATGTTTCCAATTGTTTGCCAAATACAGCAGAGATTGGATTCTTTTTAGTAATTTCACGATTTAACAATATATTTTCTGTTGCAGTAAACTCTGGAATCAATGAAAACTCTTGATGCACCATACCGATACCGGCATTTAGTGCGTCTATAGGGTTTTTGAAGTTAACCTTTTCACCATTGATAAGAACATCTCCTTCATAGCCACCAGTCTCTTTAATGAAACTCATTCCAAAGAGTATGTTCATCATGGTCGATTTACCAGCACCATTTTCTCCTACAAGTCCTAGGATCTCTCCTTCTTTAAGTTTGAATGAAACATCCTTTAAAACATGGTTACCGGAGAAGCTTTTTCCTACATTTCTAAACTCTAATATTTCGCCCATAAAAAACCTCGCCTTCCAATAATGTTAAACGGAGCAGCAATGAAGCCGCTCCGTCCATTAATCAATATGTCTATTTCTTAGATTGATAATCTTCTAGCATCTTATAGATATCAGGAACTTCTTCATCAGTCATCTTTAAGAAACCTTTACCAAATACGTAAGTGTCTTGTAGTACTAGTAAGTGATTCTTTCTTTCTTCCATGCTTGTTCTGTCTTTATAAACAGTAGCCTTCCAAGCAGCACCTGGAGTCATGTCAGATAATACAGCTGCAACATCGTCAGTGTTCATCATGTCTTTTCCAGATTCAACCATTCTCTTACCAAGTTCGATTAGAGCTTGAGTAGTAGAGAAACCGTATGAATAAGTCCAAGTACCCATTCTACCAGGGTTCTTCTTAGATAATACTTCTTCTTCTTTTTCTACAATCTTAGGGAAATCTCCGGCAGCGTCTTTAAGGTCAAGTCCTAGAGCTCCTGGATATCCAAGTATTGGAGATGGTAAGTCTTGTTCTACGAATAATGCGCCTAATTCAGAAATTTTTAAAAGCATTGGTTCAGTATGAGCATCGTTTGTTGCAAAGAATGCAGTATCTTTACCATATTTTTGTACCCAAGCTGGCATTTGTTCCAAAATAAAGTTTTGTGCGCCTGGGATACCGATATCACTTGTTGGGTCTGGTGCAGTTTCCATAGCAAATTCCATACCGATCTTATCACAAGTTGCTTCCATTATATCTTTTCTTAAAGACAATAGTTCGATTGACATATGTCTTGGGAAAGAAACGTGAACGAATTTCTTAGCGCCCATCTTTTGAGCTGCTAGTGGGATTAAATATCCACGAGTAACGTTATCTGGGTCGATAACTAGGTCAGCTGCGCTTTCGATAAGGTTAGGGTCTTCTTGAGAGTTAGATACGAAGCAGTAGATGTCAGGACGTCTTTCCTTAACTTGCTTAAATGCTGCTGCAGTTCCAGGAACACCTTGGTTAACAACGATAACTTTTAGTTTAGGGTCGTCAGCAAGAGAAACTATTTGTTGGATAGTTGTTTCTTGTTCAGCAGAGAAGTTATCAGGATAGTTCTTGTGAACTATAAGTCCACCTTCCTTAGCGTCTCCGTACTTTTTGATCATAGCTTCACAACCACGTTGTTCGTCTTCAGATTGTGATACAGTACCAGTTACAACACCGATGTGAAAATCACTAGCTTCAGTAGCTTCGCCATCTTTAGCTTCGCCGTCTTTAGCTTCGCCATCAGTAGCTTCAGTAGTTTTTTCGCCTTCAGTCTTGTTAGCGTCAGTAGCAGGTGCATCGTTTTTGTTACATGCTACTAGAGAAAACATCATAATTAGCGCGATTAACATCGCAAGTACTCTTTTCATCATAAAACCTCCTCGTACTTTAATGTCCTCTTAGCTTAAGATAATTTCAAAGGATCTTAAGTTATAATTCAAAGAGCCCTAATCTCGTGATATAACTCCCTTAGCTTGAATAGCCTAACGGTGTTTCTTGTAGTCACGATAGCTATGTTACACTTTATCAAGTGGAAGCTCTTTTATATATTATAGCACTTTATGTTATAAAATACAAGTCTTTTTGAAATTTTTATATAAAAATTTGCAAATATGTGCATACAACACTACTTTATGAGTATCATATGCAATATATGAGTCACTTGCTTGCAATATTTTTACCTACTTAAGCAAGAAAAGTGCTAAGATGCTATAAGGCTTTTCATAAAAAATATAGCACCCATATATATATGAGTGCTACATAGATTATAATCTTTCTCTACAATAGTTTTTCTACTTCTTTCTCTAGTGCCTTTGGTGTCTTTTGTGAAGCAAATCTATCGACAACGTTTCCTTCTCTATCTATCAAAAACTTTGTGAAATTCCATTTGATATCGTCACCTAAGATGCCGCCCTTTTCTTTTTTCAAAAATTTGTATAATGGATCAGCGCCATCACCATTGACATCAATCTTTGACATCATAGGGAAAGTTACACTAAATGTAGAAGTGCAGAAATTTTTTATCTCAGCATTGCCGCCTGGCTCCTGCGATCCAAATTGGTTGCATGGAAAGCCTAAGATGACAAAACCTTGGTCCTTATACTTTTCATAGAGTTCTTCAAGACCTTCGTATTGCTTAGTAAAACCGCACTTACTAGCTGTGTTAACTATGAGTACTACTTTGCCCTTATACTCTGACATAGAAACCTCTACGCCTAATATGTTCTTAACTTTATAATCGTAAAACATTTTTACCTCCTTATATATAAGTAATTGTCCTCTATATTATATATACCCATAAGTACGAAAAAAGTCTTATGGACTTGCCACAAGACTTTTTTTACATTTTATAAAAGCTAAATTAATTTATTCACTGTATAGTAATTGAAGAGCCTCGTCCATAAACGTCCGAGAACCTTGGTGCTATGATGGATTGAGTAAGGTGCCTGTACGAAGTCGCCCAAACACTTAGTTTGCAGAGAAGTTGAGATGATTTTGCGTTGTACAGAATTTTTTGGAGTGAGGTGTGCAAATGCGCACTCCGCAGCGACATAAAATTCGAAACTAGCAAAAGGGCTCAACTTAATGCGAAATAAGTCGAGCATTGCCAGAGCGCGAACGAGCTCAAGGGCTAATTTTAACAAAAATTAACTGTAAATTTAGTCTAGTTCGTCATACATCGCTAACGCTTTCGCCCCATACGCAGTTCCCGGTCCACCATTCATAAGGATACAAGTTTTGATAACGTCGATAAGTTGTTCTCTTGTACCGCCTGCTTTTTTAAAGCTTGTGATGTGAGCTAGCATACATGGGATGCACTTGATTGTGATTGAGATGCCTAGAGCAACCATTTCTTTTTCAATGAGTGTAGCAGCGCTTTCTTTTGTGTAAACAGCGTGTAAATCACCAAATGCTTTCATGATTTCTGGTGATGAATTGATAAGCTCCTTGCTTAATTCTCCGTTTAATTCTCTTTCTTTTTTGTAATCCATAATATTACCTCCTATTATATTTTCTTTCAATTATATATTACCCATTAGCAAATGGCTTTGTTATTGTATTTATTTATAGTTTCGCCGTATATTATAAGATAAAAAAATAGTAGAGAGTATCTACCCCTACTATTTTGATTTCTATAGTTCATATATAAATTCTATACTTATGTTAAACCCTTTTTTCACTCCGCTATAAACCATATCCATATCCAAAACTTCTCTCATAAATTTATCAGCTTCTTCTTTTGTGATATCATCTATATAATAATACACTTTGATTTTAATCTCGTCTATGCGCGGCGCTTCATCAACGCCGACTACTTTTAGCGTGCGAAGTGGGTTTGTCGTCTTTACTTCTGCCTTTGCTTCAATCTCATCTAGTGAAAGCTTCTTAATTTTGGCTTCTCTAATGATTGTGAGCATCATCGACTCCAAAATTCCTGCCAAAAATATCTCCACCGACGATAATTCTTTTTTCTCGTTATCGTATGGCAGCTCTTGGTCTGTGGATATAAAAGCCATGTCGCCGTAGCTGTTAACGGTTTTGATGTCGTTCGATGTCGCTCTCATAGTAAAATCAAAGCGGCTCATCTCTTCCGTGCTATTGAAATTACCGTAGCTACTCATGTTTTTCCTTCAATTCTTTAACTGCTTTTTCAAGCTCTGCTAATTTTTTGTCAATTATTTCAAGTGTTGATACAGGTCTATTTGCAAAAGTAGCGAAACCGCAGTCTGGGTTTAAGAATAATCTTTCTTTGTCGATGTAGCCAAGTGCTTCTTCGGCTCTCTTGACCATATCTTCATGCGATTCAATCTCATCAGTTCTTGGGTTTATAACGCCAAGACCTAGAATGTAATTTTCTCTAATTTTGTCTGAAGCAAATAAACTTTTTAACTCGCCCGCTCTCTTTGTTGAAAATTCAAGGAATAACGCGTCTGTATCTATGTCTTCAAATAATTTAATTAAAGGTGTATATGGTCCTTCTAGCAAAATGCTTTCATCTTTGGACCAATTGCCGCGGCAGACGTGAAGTGCGCGCATCGACTTAGTCCTATCGATATGGCTCATGCATGACTTAATTAAGTGAGTTGCAAATTTTAGCTCCTCTGTCGGATCCTTCTTTTCAGAAAGTGCTGCACACATGAAGGTACGTGGCTTTCCTTCGGTAAATACGACTTCTGTTAAAACTGGTTCATCAAACTGAATTATGTCAACGCCTATCTTTTGAAGCTCTTCTATCTCTTCCTTATAAATCTTGATAACGTCTTCACCAAGCTCTTCCTTTGAGCCATAAGCCTTGCTAGATAAGTTATATAGCCACATTGAACGAGTTACTAGATAAGGTCCTGGCAAAGTGATTTTTACCTTGTGATCAGTTCTTGCCTTTAGTCTCTTTAGCTCGTCGCAAACGATATTGGTCTTACGAGAGACTTTTCCTGTGCATATAGCGTTCTTTATGCTTATGGCTGGAACGTCAAGTATAGAAAGTATTTGCTCGAAGGCTTTTTTATCATCGATATACTCAAGCATCTCAGACATGGACATCATTTTAACACCATTTAACTTTGTCGATATAAATGAAACGTAGTTATCTCTTGATAATTCGCCTGATGTGACGTAGCTGATGCCGTGTTTTTCTTGCATGCGAACAACGGCTTCTTCCTCAGCATCTATCGTCTTAATAAAATCCTCTTCACTTAGAGAACCCTTAGATCTCTTTCTAAGGGCTCTTAATATATCTTCATTTCTTGGCATGCTTCCTATAAGTGAAGTGGAGAATACCCTAGTCACGATACTTGCCGAAGAAGTCTAGATACTTATCGGCATTAGTTATTTGTTCGAAGCCAGTAGTTCTGCCTTCAACCCATTCAGTAAGGCCTTCAAGGTCCATGATCTTCTTGTGTTCTGGATCGTTGTAATCCATTTGAAGAAGAATTTTAGCCCAAGCTTTAAAGTCTTCTGATGGGAAGCCTACGCGAGCTGAGAATATACAGTGATCGAAGTGAGGTGTTTCGCCTAAAACTTCTAATGCGTTTGCATCGATAGTACCGTCTTTTGACCAAGCGTTGAAGTTTAGATCGATAGTGAAAGCGCAGTCAACATCGCCTGCTTCAAGTGCTTTCACAGCGTCAAGTTCGCCGCCAACGTGGTCACCGTTAAGACCAACGCCCTTGTCGAAACGAACTTCTTCATAATCTTTGCCATATTCTAAGCCTTTAGTTTTTAAATAATAGATAGGTATAAGTCTTGCTTGAGGGCTGTCAAATGCACCGAAGCCTATCTTTTTGCCCTTAAGATCTTCAAAAGACTTAATGCCTGAGTCTTTTTTAACTAAGCAGATAGTCTTTCTGTCTCTATCTGTGTCTCTCATAGGACCATTTTCACTTTTTCCGTGAGTCCTGATTTGAGTTTGTAACCAAGCTAATGGTGAGTTCCAAGCGATATCAATATCGCCGTTAACAACAGCATCTACTTGTAAATCATAGTCTTTGAAGTAAACGCCTTCAACTTCCATGCCTCTTTCTTCAAAAAATTTGTGGATCATATCCCAAATGATACTAACCTTTGGATCATAAAGAACTGCTCCAACTTTTATCTTATCAGTCATCTTTCCTCCTATGGTATTGGTTGATCTGTGATCAATTTACCAAGCCAAATTGTAAGCACGTCTACTGATGGTGCCATGATTTGACTTGCGTATGCGTCTCTCATGTATTTTTCTATAGGGTTTTGTTTGTTATAGCCCTTACCGCCAGCAACTCTCATTGCATCGATAGATGTCTCAATAGCTGCTTCACTTGCGTTAACTCTAGCTGCGATGATGTCAACAACTGCATCAGCGTCTCCTCTTTCAGCCTTTTCAGCTGCAAGCTTTGTAAATGCTTCTGCTGCGTGAGTTCTGTTGTAAATCTTAGCTAAGTGTATTTGAACTGTTTCAATATTTGCAAGAGATTGACCTGTAGGGTATTTTCTCTTCATAGCGTGTTCGTTAGCTGCTGTAGAGATGGCTTTGCCTAGACCTGAGTAAACACTTGCTAGACCTAAGATGAAGTATGGTGCAACAACTGAGAATACTTGTGCTTGACCGCTACCCCATTCGCCAATTCTATACATATTTTCTAGTTCAACGTCCTTAAGAAGCATTGGACAAGATGCGTTGCTTCTCATACCCATACCGTTCCAAGCTTTCATTTCAAAATGAACGCCTTTTTTATCTATAGGAACTACCCAGTTATCGATTTCCCCTTCTTTTTTAGAAGGCACTAATACTAAGTAGTAGCTAGCGTATTCAGCCGAAGTAACCATTGACTTAGATCCGTTTAATACACAAGAGTTTTCTTTGTGTTCAATACCCATCTCTGGCATGTAGAAGTGAGTTCCTGTGCCAAATTCGCTGTATGCAAGTGCACATAATTTTTTATCTTCAAGAATTTCTTTAACAATCTTGTTTTTAAGCTCATCATTGCCATTAGCTAAGATACACATAAGTGCTACGTTATGCATCATATAGCATAAACCAACAGATGCGCAGCTTTCAGCTAATGCCATACAGATTTGTGAGTGGTCCTTTATAGTACCGCCTTCACCGCCCATTTCCTTAGGTATCATTATCTTAAAGAAACCTTCTTCTCCTAGTTTATCAAAAATTTCCTTTGGAAATTTTGCTTCTTCGTCTAATTGTTTAGCAACGGGATCAATGTATTTTTTAGCAAATTCCCTTGCTCTTTCAAATGAATTCATAATAAACCCTCCCTTTCGTGATTGTATCGATATCACTATCGATTTAAGTATAGCACAAGATTGAGTTCATTACAAATAAGATTTTTCAATAGTTTCAGCCGTTTGTATAAGATTTTTTTATATATATTTTTCTCTGATATTTTAAAATTATATAAGCTGTATAAAAAAAGAGCTAGACCACTGGTCTAACCCTAAAAATATTTAAGCTCTTAGATTAAATATCATTGCCAAAACTGTTACATTTACGAATATCATTAGCATGGTCGCTGAGAGATAAAAAACAAGTTTTATTTTGCTTGTCTTGTCATTTTGATCAAATTTTTTTCTTGCCCATAAAATAAATTCAGCTAGACCCAATATGCTAAACAATATTAATGGTATGATAAACATAAGATTACTATCTGAGCCAAATTTAAATGTGAAAAGGCTTATGAAGTATAAAATTTCTAGTATTATAGTCATTTTTTTATATAAAGTAGCTCACTACGCCAGCTTCACTGATGTCTTTCATGCCGATGGCCTTGTAAAACGCATTGGCAACTTCATCTTCGCCATCGGTATTAACTTGTATCCAGCGAACGTCCTTGTACTTTTCGAAAACTTCTTTCATAAGCTTTTTCGCTAGACCCTTGCGTCTATAATTCTTCTTAACGATAAGATCTTGCACTAAAACCACGTGTTCAGCGTCTCCTACGCATCTTACAAAGCCTAGAAGCTCGCCTCCATCCATATACGCAAGCGTTAGCAAAGAATTTTTTATAGCATTTTTAAGTTTTTCATCATTACCCAAATATGAGCTCCAGCCCGATTCTTCGTAAAGAGCCTTTATTTGTGATAAATAGCTTTCATCTATTTCTATTAGCTTCACTATTCCACTTCCCAAACTACTGTTACTGAGTCATTGACATCGATATCATCAGCATCTATGTCTATATCGAATGAGTTAGATATCTGCGCACTTTTACACTCGCAGGCCTCAAAACTTATTGGGTGCGAATATATCTCAATTTCGCCCCAAGAGTAGTTAATGTCCACAATCCCCTTAAGCTTAACACCTGCCGCCTCGCTAAGGACTTCAGCCTTCATCTTCGCGTCTTTAACAGCTTCTCTAAGTAAATCATTCTTAGCCTTCTCAATGTCCTTAACAGTGTAGCTTATATCGAATTCCACATCAAGAGGCGATGTGCTCACCTCATACAAAAGCCTACCTAGGACTTTATTGTCATTATCAATCTTGATATGTGAGCTATGAGTGTACTCGTAGCCGATAAACTTTTGATGCATATGGTCTTTGTCGTCATAATAAGATTTGTACTTTGGACTTACTTCAAGATTTCTAGTCTTAAGAAGCTCGCTATCGATGCCAGCCTTTGCTATGACAGCCTTTAAGTCCTTAGTCGCCTCGCTCGCCATGGCAATAGCTTCTGCATAATCATCATAAACTGCACTAGAAGTAAATTTTACGACTATAGTATCCGGCTTTAATGATAATATTCCTTTTCCTGTTACTCTTAATTGTCCCATGTATTTTCCCCTCCATTAATATATCCTTTTGCATTCAATTGGCGGCTAAAACTCGTTCGCTTTTCGGCAATGCTCGAGTACTTGTATGTACACTCCGCTTACCTCAAAGCTCCACTTCGTCCCATCCATCCAATTACTCTGCAAAAGTTTTTAATCATAAATTAATTTTAACATAAATATACCTATATTTAATTATACCCAAAATAATAGCGCTCACTAAGAAAAATTTGTGAACGCTATTATAAAATATTTTTAAAACTAGTTTATATTGTCATTTGCTTTTGGTTTCGCCACTATACTCACCACTATAAATACAATTGCAAAACCCACCATTATTAATACATTCGGAAGCATAGTGCTAAACTCTGGCTTCTCCATAAGCATGTCGTTACTCTGAATGTAGTAAAAACCTGGAAAGACTCTTCCTAATGTCAAGGCTGTATCACCAAGCAGCTCTTGCGGAGCAAAGGCACCGCACAAGAATGACGAGCCGAGTGAAACTACATTCATCACGCCTGAGATGGCATTTTCGCTCTTAATTAGATTTGCTATCATCACCGACATGGCTACTACTGTAATCGTAAATATAAATGAGTTAAGCATCATAAGATTGATGTGCGTCTTAGTAAAGTCGTACTTATACATAAGCACGAAAAGTACCATATAAAATAGCCATAAGAATAGACCTGTAACGATGTGACCGAGCATCATTTGAAGATTAATCTTCGCTCTTGGCATAGGCGATACAAGATTTCTCATAAATATAGGCTTTTTCCTATAAACTTTGACTATGGTCGCTACAACCATGATTGCTTGTGAGAGTAAAACATAATTTAGGAAGTTAAAGTAAATGCGTGAATTATCTCTCTTGGTATCGACGCTGCCTTCTTTTATCTCAACATCAAACTTTTTATCCAAATCTTCTTTAGTATACTTAATGGCATCATCCTCACTAAAGCCTGCCGCCTCGTATGCAGCTACTTGACTTAAGTAGATATTGACCTTCTCCTTAACGCTCATGCCGTACATCTCATCTGGTGCCGCCTTATATAAAACTTTCTTCGTTTGATCAAAGTCCTTAGGTATTTCAATTGCGCAGCTGATGTTGGCGTAGAAAAGCTTGTCTTCTACCAAAGACTCGTCCATGTCTATAGGTTTTGCGTTAGTATTTAAATAATCACAAAGTGCTTTAGAAAGGCTTGTGTTAGCGTTATCTTTTAAATATATTCTTACATCAATACTTTTATAAGAGGCCTCTTTTGTACCCTTTGTACTAAAACTCATTATGACGGCAAAAATAATCGTATAAAGAATTATGGCTGTCTTGTGAGCCCATACTATTTTGAAATAATTTTTAAAGACTTTCATACTCTTTACCTCTCATGAAAAATAGTGAAGCCACTACGAATAACAAAGTAATCAAAGCTAGATTAATCATATCCCAATTAAACCTTGCCATCGAATCGTAGTAGTATAACGAATAAACCGCATCAGTCACTATTGCAACTGGATTTAACTTGTTGATGATGGGTGCCTTCTCAGCGATAATTATCTTTAAGTCCGATACCATCATACCAGCTAAAAACGACATAAGCATAGTTATGGCGATGCCTAAACCAATCTTCGTGTCTAAACTTGCCTTATTTGAAACGCCAAGCAAGACGCCAAAGGCAACACCACTTAGTGACGCTAGTGCGCTAAGCACAATAAGTGGAAGGGCTCTACCACCAAAGTCAATGCCGAGACCATATTTTAAATAAATAATAAATATCAATATTATAACGAAGTTAATAATCCAGCTGACCAAAAGCGATGCCGATAGCATAGTGCTCTTCTTTGTTGGCGAAATCGCATTACGCTTCGCATTAGTCGATAGATTTGCTTCGTATTGATAAATGACAAACATACCCCACATGTAGCCATATATTGCCGTCATACCAAGTAGCGTGTAGAAAAAAGTGTTTGTCATATCCATATTTTTACGCGAAACATCTTTTATATGATCATCCACACCCACAATTTTACTTAAATCAGTAGTCGGATCCTTTTGCATTATCCTAGCTATCATAGAGAACTTTTGTGAGTAAACGTTCATTATGGTCTCAACCATGGTCTCAGATATGCCCGACTTCTTCGTATAAATCTTGTCCATTGATTCGATGTAGGCCTTAGGAGCATCTTTTTCGTCTAAAACATCCTTGTCTTTCGCTTCAGTCACATGGAAATATTCCTCGTCCTCCATCTCCTTCATAAAACGTTTAAAATTCTCATCCTTCATAAGGTTTTCATTCACAGCCACGTCTATGGTCTTGAACTTATCCATCTCAGTGATATTGCCAAAGGCAAGCTTAAAGAATACTCCTAGAACTATAGGAAATATTAAAGCCCAAAATAACATTGCCCTCTGCCTTAAAAGGTATCTAAATGTATTTTTAAATGAGTGCAGCCACATACTAATCCCTCAAATCTTTGCCAGTTAATTCCAAGAAAACGTCATTAAGACTTGGCTTTTCAACATTTAGAGAGCTGTAGTGAATTTTGTTCTCATCAAGAAGCTTGATTAAATTCATTAAGTAGCCATCACCATGAGAAAAGCTTAGTTTGACAGAACCGTCCTTATTCTCATAACTAAGCAAATTATCAAGAGCCTTAATCTTTGTAATAAGATCCTCATTAAGTTCCTTCGATGTAAAGCTAATCTTTTCATTCATAGTGATCATGTCCTTAAGCTCCTCAGAAGTGCCCTTTGCGATGACCTTGCCCTTGTCAATTATGACTATATCATCACACAAAAAGTCAACCTCGTCCATATAGTGCGAAGTGTAAATGATGGTCGAGCCCTCATCGTTAAGCTTTTTGATCCCTTCCAAAATATTGTTTCTTGATTGAGGGTCGACAGCAACAGTCGGCTCGTCAAGAATGATAATCTCAGGTCTGTGAGCAATGCCGCAAGCAATATTAAGTCTTCTTAGTAGACCGCCAGATAGCTTTTTAGGCTTAAATTTTACAAAATCATTAAGACTAACAAGGTCAATCGCCCTTTGTACAAGCGCCTTCCTCTCAGCCTTATCAATAATGTATAGACCGCAAAAGTAGTCGATGTTCTCGTAAACACTTAGCTCATCATAAACAGCCACATCTTGAAAAACAACGCCTATCCTTCTCTTGATATCGTATGCATCAGCGCTCATCTCCTCGCCAAAAATCTTCACAGTGCCCGCATCCTTCTTAAGAAGAGACAAAATGCAGTTTATGGTAGTTGATTTACCACTACCATTGGGACCAAGAAGACCAAGTATCTCGCCCTTTTTCACGTCCAAATCCAAATTGTCCACAGCAGTGAGCTCCTTGTATTTTTTAACAAGACCCCTAACCTCTATAACAGTATCCATAATTACCTCCTATATTACCATTACTATAATTATATCACTAAAACCATTAAGATGTAATAAAAATTATGTAAAATGCATGTAAATATGTCTAAGACGAATAATATTATCATAAAGAGGCCCATATCACTTGACAATATCAGATATAAGTCATACAATATAGGCAAGATTGGGGGTAATAGTTTTGAAAAAAATATACCAAGGAAAAACAAAAGACGTTTACGAACTAAACGACAAAGAAGTTTTATTAAAATTTAAAGACGACGTAACAGGCAAAGACGGCGTGTTCGACCCAGGCCAAAACCAAGTCGGCTTGACAATGGAAGGCGCAGGACACAGTGCTTGCCTACTAACAAAGTTCTTTTATGAAAAATTAAACGAAAAAGGACTAAACACACACTTCGTTTCAGCAGATCCAGATAAAAACGAAGCAGTAGTTAGAAAAGCAAAAGTTTTTGGTAACGGCGTTGAAGTCATCGTGAGATACAGAGCAGTTGGCTCCTTCATTAGACGCTACGGCCAATACGCAGAAAGCGGCATGAAACTACCTTCATACGTTGAAATCACACTAAAAGATGACGACAGGAACGACCCACTAATTACAAAAGACGCACTAGAGATACTAGGCATAATGACAGGAGCTGAGTACGACGAGCTTGTTGGCCTTGCTAAAAAGATAGGCGAGTTCGTAAAAGAAGAGCTTGCAAAGAAAGACCTAGAGCTATACGACATAAAATTCGAGTTCGGCATGGTCGATGGTAAAGTCGCTTTGATAGATGAAATATCAGGCGGCAATATGCGTGCATATAAAGGAGACGAGTACGTAGAACCACTTAAATTGGAAAAGATATTGCTAGAAGACGTTAAATAGATTGAGTTGAATTGAAGAGATAAGAAAAAGGCTGCCATAAAGGTAGCCTTTTTTGTGTGGGTTATTTAATTTTCTTTAACTATACTACTAATCATAGAAACAATATCATCATTTTTTAATTGCTTCTTAAATACAACGTTTACTCCATCCTCTTTCATAGTCTCAAAGAACTTTTCAGCTGATCTTATTCTTAAATCTTCTTCACTTCTAAGAGACTTTTCATCTTTCATGTCCTTTGTCTCTACAATAAAATTAATTTGTGACTCACCATCTTTTTTGTTTATTACATACATAAAATCTGGACTTGTTGTTCCTCCAGTAAATAGTGGTATCTGTATAGATCTACGAGGTATTTTACCAAAAACAACTACATCTGCAATATCGCTTTTTACTAAAGTTTCTTTTTCCTTTGGACTATCGTATACTACAGCATCATAAATGAATTTTTTAGGCACGGCACAATTATCATCTCTATATAAGCCTAATAGTCCTTGAGATATACTGTCTACCACTTCGCCTTTATAGTTAGTTAAACTAGTTTCTTTTATATTTACATCTAGAGCTTTATATGAAAACTTCTTTATAAGTTCTTCATCTAGCCAAGTATTAAACTCACTTACAACAGCTTGTATGCTTTCCTTAGTAAATAGTCTATCATCTATACGTTCATAGTCGTGATAGTACTTGCAAAGCGCTTGATGAATTAAATTTACAGGTACCGCAATTTGTTTATTCATTTGCTTTAAAAATTCAGAATATGTCAATTTTTCATCAACCGTGAAGAAATTACTTACTCTATCTTTTAAAACTACCGCACCATTTTCTGATTGAAGCCTTGATGTTTTTGTCAATATATTAGTGTCTTTATATACATCTGAACTCAATATCTTATATAAGGCATCAACAAGTTCTTGATCTGGAATGCTTTCAAACTTCATATAGTATTTTTGATTTACTTTTTCCCAAAGTTTTCTAATAGAAGTAAATTTATCTTTTCTAATATTAACAACATTTTTCTTTTTTCTTCCATCAATAATTTTACTTGGCTTTAAGTTATTTATTGCTTCAGGATAGTCTTGATACAAGTCATCAAGCTTTTCTGTTTTTATATTGCCATCCATATCAATATATTTTTTGCTAAGCATATCAAGGAAAATATCATCTTTGTCTTTACTCATAATAGTCGACAACTTAGGCAATATAGTTTTAACGTTCATAAGCTTGTTGGCTTGGTCTGAATTTATTTCATCTAAAAGTTTGCTTGCAAAATCTTTTTCAGAATAATCAATCAAATACTTTAAATAAAATTGTTCATCAGAAATTCTTTGACCCTTTTCATCAACTGGTAGTCTTAGTCCTCTGCCTACTTCTTGAAGTTTGCTAATTTCAGAGCCTGAAGACCTTAGTTTTACAATTTGAAAGACATTAGGATTGTCCCAGCCTTCTTTTAAAGTCCACTTTGAAAAAATAAATCTCATTGTGTTCCATTTGCCTTTATCATCCTTAAAATTGAGTAAATAATCTTTATCTTTAAGAATTTTATCAATTTCTTCCTGAATTTCCTTATCAGATGATGCATTGTCTTGACTAAAATAACCGCCATTAGTTTTGCTAATATCTTCTAAAGAACTTTCTAAGTATTCTTTGTACTCTAATAATTTTTCATCTTGTCTAGTATCTAGTTCTTTATCAATATTATTTATTTCATGTTTTATATGCTTTTTAAGTAAATCTTCAAACTTTAGTCTTAAACTACCTTTACCACCGTTTTCATCTCTGTATGAACTAACAGAGTCTATAAAAAATAAACTAAGCGTTTTTATTTTTTTACTTCTCATAAAATTTTCTTTTTCAGATTCAAAATGATTCACTAAGGCTTGTTTAAGCATGAGCTCTTGATAAGTATCTGTATATATGCCACCATATATAATATCAGACTTAGAAAGAACTTGACCATTTGATAATCTGACGCCGCTCTTAATCTCATCGACTCCAAGCTTTCCTATTTCATCAACACTTAGTCCTGAAAAGTCATTACCAAAAGAAGCTAGAGACTCGCCTTTTTTGAATTCAATAGTTTTCTTGTTTATCTCATCTCTAAATGTACATACTTTAGGGTTTTTCTTAAAATCCATTAGTTTTAGTTTGCTTTCATTCTCTTTTTCAGCATCTATCATATATGTCTCTACACCTTTTACAAGGTTTTGATTAAACGCTTGGACTGAATTTAGATTAAAAATTAAATTATTATAATCAATCTCATTATTTTTAATCTCAGGGAATGTCGCCCCAAATCTAATTATACATTGGGGATTAATTTCTTTAATAAGTGTTTTGTATGCTGAATTAGATTTCTTAAATCTATGAGGTTCATCAATGATAACAACTGGTCTTGTTGCTTCAAGAGCCTTATATGGTTTAGTAAATGTACCAATAACAGTTTGATCATAATCAGTATCCATAGTGCTTTTTGATAAAAGCATACCAGAATTCATAAGCAATACTGAAAACTTATTTTTCTCTAAACTTGTTCCTCTTACAAACTCAGCTACAGCTGCTGGAAAAAGTTTTCTGCCTTTAGGATTTTTTTGAGCCTCTAAACTTGTTAAGAATAACTTTTTATTTGGGTAAAGGTCAGCAAAATGCCTCTTAGCATAATCAGCAGTTAAAAAGCTCTTAGATCCTTCTCTAATTGCAGTTGTAGGAACAAGAATTATAAACTTATGAAAACCATATAATTGATTTAGTTCATACATCATTCTTGTATAGCAATATGTTTTTCCTGTTCCTGTCTCCATCTTTATGTCTAAGCCTAAATGGTCATCTCCGTCACTCTTTCTCCACGCTTGAGGAATGCTAGGAAGTTCTTCATATCCGTTCCATAACTCATTAATATTATTATTTATTTTTTCATCCTGCAAATCAATAATTGGATTCGCGTACACATCGTTTGATTTTTCAATAGCTACTCCGTCAAAAGCTTTTTTTATAGCCGTCAAAAAATCATTTTGATGTGGCAGTATTGTTAACTCTATCACGCTTAAAACCTCTCAATCAAAGTTACGTTCTTATTGTTCTTCAAAACTTTTATATTCTTTCTTAGTTCGTTTAGAACGGAGAATTTAACTGAATATGAATATATAACTAGTCTTGTTATATCTAGTGAATCATCTTCAATTTGCTTAATTAATTTCATTACATCATCTGACTCTAGTCCTTCGTCTATGATGTATAGTGTTTTTTCGATTAGCTGAGCTGTATAATTCTCTAATTTGTAGTCTTGCACTTCTTTTGTCAAACCATATCCGTCTTCGTTAAGCCATGTAGCTAAGATATTTTCTTTGCCACTAGCATGTTTGTTATCAAAAACTGATATCATATCGTCTGAAACTAGTTTTATTTCTGGCTTGAACTCTTCTAGATCTAATAATGTTTTTTCACTTGGTTTTTCTAAGTAAAATAGTTTATATCCATAGTCGATATCTGCTTTTGTTTCATCTTTTATCTTTGCAGCTGCTCTTTCTATTCTGTCTCTACCGATTTCATCTACTGTTCTGTAGCCTGCTTTGTATGCTGGTTTATTTGTTGGAATTGTTTCTGGTAATTGAACAAGGATGTATTTTCTATTGCCTCCATCTTCTGCATTAAGCTGCATAACTGCATCTGCGGTCGTTGCACTTCCTGAAAAAAAGTCTAGAATTAATGAATGTCTATCAGATCCAATTTTAGAAAATAACTTAATAAATTCTAATGGTTTTGGAAATTCAAAAATATCTTTGCCTATTAAAGAGTCCACCTCTTTAGTTCCAGTATTTGTTAAATAATTTTTATTAATTAATACAGTCTTAGGCTTTTCAGTAATGGTTCTCATTTTTTCGAAAATTCTTATTGTACCATCAGGTCCTCTTCTGGCACATATGTTATGAATTTGTTTTTGTGCTTTTTCATTCTCTCCTCTTCCCCATCTCCATACACTTTCTTTGCCATTTGTAACTATGGGATATACTTCTTCCCATCCATCAATTGGAATCAGCGAAACATCACTAAACCCATTGTCATCAGTATTTGAAACATCAACATAGAATGGATATCTTAAGTTTGGTCTATTTTCAGAGTTGAAAGCACTTGCATTTTGATTTCTTAAATCTTGAATATTAAAGTCGCCATACTTATCGGAATATTTAAATTTTTTACCATCCACATCAATTTCATTCAATTCTACAGACTCTTTATTTTTAGCATATCCTAAAAAGTAGTCATGTGTTTTTGCAAATCCACCATATCTTCTTCCCTCAGTTTTTACAATTACAGCTCCATCAACAAGTTTTTTATCTTCACCAAATATCTCATCGCACATTAACTTTAGATTAGCTTGCTCATTATCATCTATACTAATAAAAATAACACCATCATCAGCTAATAAATCTCTTGCTAATAATAATCTAGGATACATAAAAGTTAACCAAGCAGCATGAGAACTTTTTCCTTCAAGATTTAAAATTCTATCTGCCTCTTCTTCTGTTATGCCTATCTTTTCAGCAATTTCTTCAGCTGTAAACTTAAAACTATCAGGATAAACAAAGCCGTCAGAGCCTGTATTGTATGGTGGATCTATATAGATACATTTGATTTTTCCTGAGTATGAACCCAATAAATGTTTTAGTGCATCTATATTGTCACCAACTATATAAACGTTTTCACTGTCTTTGTTCTCAGGCTTTTCATTGTGCTCAGCATCTGGCGAAATATATGTTTCAGTGTTTAATGAACTTTGATATTTAGCATAAGATTTGCCTAAGAAATTTAGCTCATAAGCTTCTTTTGTTAGCTCCACTTCTTCCTCTTTTAAAAAGTCTTTAAATGAGTCAAGCTTAAAATCTCCCTCTTTTGTAAAAAATTCAGGAAAATCATCTTTAAGTTTCTCCATCTTTTTACTATTAACTTTAATATCAAGATTATCTTGTAAGTTTTTACCTATCATATATTTCCTCCCAATATATTAAATTATTTGTATTTTATTCTTTTCTAAGTAAAACAAAATTTGGTCTCTATAATCTAACAATATAACATTTAGTTCTTTAAGTAAGTCAATCCAGTTAAGATTAAAATACTTATTAGTTAGTCCGCCGAATAAATCATCTTCAATAATGTCATCGCCTAACGCATTATATAAGCCGTAATGTGCTAGTGCATTTCTTACTATTCTATCTGAATATCGATTGTCGATATTAAAAGTTGAATTAAAATAATTATTTATTGCAGAATTTATTGAACATAAATAATAATATAGTATGTAAGTAGCCCTAAGCTTAATAGGTATATCCTCTAAAATCAGTTTATTTAATCCATACAATATAAAGTTTATATTACAAATTAAATTAAACAAAATAAAATTTTCATTATAGTTTATTGAAAAATTGCTTTTTCTAAAGTATCCATAATCTTTGTCTCTAAATTTAGTATCTTTATCTATAGTAAGAAGATTTTTACTTTTAACTATATCTTCTCCAAGTAATGTAGCTAAAAGTTCCCCTGCATATTTGAAATTTTTTACAAGATATTGAATATAATTATCATCTAATGAAAAATTAGGAAGCATCACAGCACTATTTATAGTATTTGATACTGGAATCTCTTTACCATCCTTTAATAAAAATGTTACCCCATATCTATAGTGTATACCAAAAGGTCTTAGGAACTTCACTACAAGATTGTAAAAGTAATTGCTCATATAATCATATTTATTTTTTAAGCAGGAGTTAACATCGCATAAGCTTTTTTCATAAAACTTTGTATTTAATCTAAGTTTTTCATAAAACTTTGAAAATTCTTCATTTTGTTCAAATCCAATTTTTTCACTTGCGCCCATTTTATCAATAAGTTTTAATGATTCATATATAACTAAGCCAAAAGTTGATACAAACGGGAAAATATAATTTCCCATATCTTTCCTTTTCTTTACACGTTCCATTAAAAATAAAATAGATGAATAATCATAAAAAATTAGTCTTGAAACAGTTTTTTCTCTTGCATACATTTAATGCACCTCAATAAATTAATTATATCACATAAAACTTCACTCTATCAATTATTTAATAAAATAGATGCCAATTTTTAAAATTTAGCATCTATACAAATATTTTTCAAATTATTTTGTTTAATATATGGTTTTTCAGTTCTTATAATAGCTAAGAAATCAAAACTTTAATAGATCCTTCAACTATGTCTGGTAAGTTTTTTGCACTTATTCTATATTTTATCTCTGTTTCTTTAAGACTAACTTCTGGATTAATTAAAATCCTTAAATCTTCTTTAAATACTTGAGTTAAAGTTTTATGACGAATCTTGTCATAACTAGCTATTGCTACTACTGACTCATCCTTCCTTTCAATTTGAGGATAGTAATGTTTTGGTTTGTTTTGTTTCATCTGAATAGGATTTGAATCATCCGGCTTATCATAAATTTTATCAGAAACTAAAAATACTTCTTCGTTAAAAAACATTTCAATTACTACATCCTCTAAAAATTCTAGCCCATCATTATATATCATGCAATTAAATTTATATGAACATTCTTCAAATATATAATAATTATCCCTTTCTTCGTAATCATCATTAATATTTTCTATGTCTTTTAATAACTCTTCTTTTGTTTCATATACTGGTAGATTAAAAAAACTTTTTCCAGCCTTTATGCTTTTATCAGCATCATTAAACTCACCAAACAAAAAACCTCTTTCAGGTGAATGTGTAATATATGATTTGCCCACACCATCGCCTGAGCCATACCTATCGTCTAGTTTTTTAACTAATTTTTCTAAGTGCTTTTTCTCTACAACTGAAGGTAATAATTCTCTCTTTGCCTTACTTTTTTTTATAATTATTTCCTTTTTTAATTCTTCTCCACAGCCAATGATTATTTTATTATCAAACACTAAGTTCTTTTTATTCCTTTGAATTTCATCTAGCTCTGGTCTTCCCAACCTTGATTGTCTAGAGCCTTTTCTAATCCATGCATCGCCTCGTTTTAAACATTTACCATAGTCTTTTTTCATCATATAAGGTCTATCATTATTGTCAATTATTTCAATAATTCCTAAGTTTACTCCTTTAAAATAATGTTTAAAATATCTAAAATTGATTGTTGGTTCAATATTCTCCTGTATTATATTTTCTAATGTTGCTTGATCAGAAATTTCTTCTACGCCTAAAAACTCTTTTTCTTCTCCTGGTTTTTGCTTGACCCCTATAATTATTCTTTTAGTATTTGAATCTAAAGAGTTAGCCATAGACATAACATCTTTTATTAAATCTGTCCAGTTGTCCTTGTTATATTCTTTACTTTTAAAGTCTAAGCAAGTGTGTTCTTCTTCAAATTCAATTAAATCATCTAAATTCAATATATACGTCCTCCTTCATTAAGTTCATATACCATATGCACGATCCTTTCTTTTGTTTTATAAATATATTATACTACATATAGATAATTTATTCAATGAAAAATAGATGCCAGTTTCAAAACTTAGCATCTATAATACCTCTATTTATCTTTTATTCTTAGCAGTGTCGCTATTGCCTGCTCTTTTGTATAATGGCTTTTTGGTGAAAATCTTCTATCGCTTACTCCTTGCATAATTTTTGCTGTATAAACTTTTTTGACGTCGTCTATTGCCCAAGTGGAAATGCATTGGCTATCCAAAAAACTAATATCGCCTGATACTAAATTCATCCCAAGCTTTTCGCTTAGCTTTGACAAGATCACTGCGGCTTCTTCTCTTTTTATTTTGCCATCTGGATTGAATTTATTATTGCCAAGACCATGTACTATGCCTTCGTAGGCTAATTTTTCGACTGAGAGCAAAACGTTGTCGTCAAATTTAACTCTGCCTGTAATTTCCTTTTTTGTCATGCTCTCGTAAAAGTTTACGGCGATGCTGCAAAACTCGCCTCTCGTTATATCATCGCGATAATTATTTTGAAGTATTGCAGGAACTAGTCTTTCGTCTATAGCTCTCGTAATCTCTTTTTCTGCCCAAGCGGATGGTTTTTGCCAAGCTTTTTGCTCTTTGCTTTTGTTCAAATCGATGCTATATTTTTTATTATTTTTATAAGTATCAAATTTGCCTTTGCCTAGATACTCTATCCTATCATACTCAAATGGTATAAGTACTTTTCCGCTTCTATCGATTACGCCGCTTTTTGCATTATTTGTAGTTGACTGAGAGCCAGCGTACCATTCACTTGCCTTGCTTTTAACGATGGCGTAGTCGTCTTCAAAAACTATTCCTGATGGCCAAACTTCATCTATAATAAAATCTAGGACCATATTTTGCTTATCATCAAGTAAGGCTAGTTTAGGAACAAGCGTTTCTTTAAGCGCCTCGCTTTTTTTGCTCAATACGTTTTGTTCGTTTTTTGCATTTATTTTTAAATATTTACAAAGTGTAATGTATCCAGCTTCATCTACTCCGCTTACCATGCCATCGAAATGTGCAGGCGTTAAGGCGCCTTTCATATCTGATATAAAATACTTTTGATCTATATCGGACTTATCTTTTTCTGCCAATAGGAGTTTATTCTCAGGCAAAAAATATATGTCTTTATACTTAAATGGTATTATAACGCTTTTTTCCTCAGTATCTATCACGCCGACAAAGCCACTCGCATCGTGATTTGAAATGTAAACGATGGCATATTGATCTTTGGTTTTGTCAAAGGATATATTGTGCGAGCCGTATTCAAAGTGGTAGCCAAGAACTGGTTTAGGCGCTTTTTCAAGCTCTGATACGATCGCATCTATTTCCTTTTGATTTAGGCTTATACCGCTTACTGCGTATGAGCTCTTGCTAAATGCTACTGCCAAAAATATTACTAAGACTATTTTAAATAAAAAATTTTTAATTTTCATTGTCATTTACCCCTAATACCAACTATTCTTAATTCTTTGAAGATCGTTATTTAGTGTAAATTTATTCATTGCTTACGCCATTGAAGTATTCATCTGTATATAATACTTCTACTTCTCCTGACCAATTAAGAATAGAACCAATAAAATCATTTATATCTAGTCCTGGCATCTCATATATTTCCTCATCTCCAAAAGTTCCACAGGCATCCTCTACAAATACTGTTTCATAACCTCTATCAGAAGATAGGATACTGCTAAACAAGCAGCAATATTCTGTGTTAAAACCACAGATATATACTTTTGATACTTTATTTTCGCTAAATATTTCTTGAAGATTTGTATTATGAAATGGATTACATGATGATTTTGGTATAACATAATCAGCAGCTTCTCTAAATTCATCTAGCAATTCTACATCGCTGGAAGCTTTATAAAACGGACTGTCGCTGTCGTCCGAAAAATGTTGAGTTAAGAGCACGATATCGCCTTTGCTCTTAAAATCATTTATTAATAATCTAATATTCTTTAAAGTGTTTGAGAAATCTTTTTTCTTTAAAACCCCTTTTTGTACATCTAATACGATTAATGCGTTCATAATTGATATAACCTCCTTTTATTATTTATATTATATAACGTTATACTCCTTATAACCTATAAAAAATGGATACCAGTTTTAAAATCAAATATTTTCATTTACTTTTCTATATTCATCGTATAAAACCTTTAAATTATAATCATTAAACTTCTCTATAGCTTTTTTCCAAAGAGGTGCCATCTCGCCAAATATGCTTATATAGTCATAATTTGCACTTATAATTTTTTGTGCCGCTTCATTTACTCGTTTTTCATTTTTATTTCTTCCTAAACCAAGGTATCACTCTATTGACACTTCTTTTATACGCTAGATATTCATCGCCAAAATTTTGATAAAGCCACTTCTCCTCTGTATTTTTCATAAGTATTGTTAAAAATATCCATAAAACTAGTGGCACTACAAAGAGTGCTGCATTTCTCTCGCCTATGATTACTCCTGTGGATATGGCTAGAAATGCTGAATAAACTGGGTTTCTGACTATGCCATAGACCCCAGTTGTAATGAGTTTACCCTCTTTTGCATTTTTATTTATTTTTGAACCGATGACTGAGGCTAACCATAGATATGCGCCTAGCGCTATAAAAATTATCTCAAGTGCAGTGAAGATCCATGTTTCGCCTGTGATTTTGCCATTGACAAGTGCGCCTCTTCTATTCAAAACGACTGAGATAACAGTGACTAAAACTGTTGTTATCACAAAAATCGGTCCAACGCCAAAAACTGGCATACTTTTTTCTGTATCTTTCATTTTAATCCTCCTTATTTTATGTATGCTAGTCTTTTAAATATATGTCCATCTCAATCCTAAGCCATTCATCAACGGTCTCTTTATCCTTAATCCTTGCGTAAAGCTCTTTGCCAGCGTCCATAAGCCTTGAGAATACTGCGTTATCGCCTCTTGGTACATAACCAATCTTTTCCTTTTGAAGTGTTTCTACGCGTATGGCCTTTTCATCATGAGGATTGTCTTCTCTGAAAAATAATAATTTATCGTCAATATTCAAATGCTTTTCTATATCGAAAATATTGTCAACGTGTGTTGTTCCTGCGACATGCGTGGTAAATAGATATATTTCGCGCTCGAATGGTTTTGGCACCACAAGACCGCCAGTGCCATGCAGTACACCTAAAAGGCCGCCGCCATCATCTTTTTTAACTAAATCACTCATCTTTCTCCTCCAATAGTTTTGCTATAGCTTCTTCTAAATCCTTTATTGCATTTTCATAATCTTTTATCGATTGACTTAGCTCATCCTGTTTTTTCTTCATAAGAGCATCATCATCAAGATAAATCTTAAGCGTATATGGGAAGCGGCTCTTGATCTCATCCATGTTCTTTTTAATATTTTCAATAAGCTTTTCAAGACGAGCCTTTTCCTCAGCCATATCCAAGACAGTTTTTAGCTTAGTATCGTCATCTTTTTTCTCTTCATCAGCTCCAGAAACTACATAGATAAGCTTCATGCTAGCGACGTCACCCGCTTTATACGCTTCGACCGCTCTCACAAAAAGTTCTTTCTCAGCCTCAGTTACTTCTGGATTAAGATCTGGATGGAGCTTTTTAACGACTTTTCTATACATATCCTTAAGGTCTTCGCTCTCGACATCAGATAAAAATTCGCCCTCGCTTCTCTTGATTGACTCGTTCACTTCGTTTAGCTTTTCTTCAAGATCTTCCTTATATTTTTCAAACTCTTTGTCAAGTATCTCGTCTATCTCTATAACACTGACTTTTTCATCTCTATAGACCTTCGCCTGAATGAGCTCTTTCTTTCTTTTTAGTCTTTGATAATTAAGGCTTAATTCATAAAGTTTGTATTCAAGATAGCCAGCCTCAAGCATGTACCTCATCTTGATGTTTGGACAAGCCGTGTATATTAAATTGTCGCGCTCCTCAACGAGACTTACAAGCTCCTCTCTAAGCGCCTTTATATCATCTTTTAGTTCAATTTTGCCCTTGAACTCCATAATATCCGCCATAGTCCACCTCTTTAGTTAATTATATCACTAGAGATAATAATTTTCAAGGCAAAGAAAAGCTCTCTACTTAATAAGTAAAGAGCCAAATTTTTTATTCAATACTATTTAATCCATCATAAAGCTCATTGAATGACTTGATCTTCTTCATCCTTCCGTATGAAAGCTCTTTGTTCTCGCCAAACTCGTATAAAAAGCACTTTGCGAGCTCTTCGACTGTCACTTCAAGTGCTGTGAAAAACTCTTGATAAGCAAAGTTTTGCGCCTTGCTGCCTTCGTCGAACATATTTATAATCACAGATTCACAAACTTGATCTAGTGGATACATTTTGATGTGCATTAGCTCATGAACTATGGTCTCTTCGATGTTTTCGTCCTTTGGATTTACTGCGTTTAGCATAAGTACCGCCTTTTTGTCTGTCGGGTCTATCTTGAAATCGCCCGTCTTTTTCCATTCAGGATCTTCGACAAACTCAAGCCTTATGTCCCACTCAGGCACTATACGTAACTTTTTTGTGTATTTATCAAATAATTCTTTTACTTTTTCTCTGTCCATAATTTTACCTCTTTTTAATTTAATCCCATCGATTTCGAGGGGTTTTCCCTTAACTATGGCTATGGTATAGCCACCATCACTAATCACTTCTGCTTTAATTAGTCCGCCATCGTCAATTACTATGGCATCATTTACTTTCCTTACGCTAATCTTCCCTGCATCTTTATGAAAGCCTTTGCCAAGATATTTTAGATAAGCTTCAAGGGCTGTGAAGCGCATAAGAAATTCTTCTTTATTATTATAAGCGCCCTCATCGAAGTTCAAAAATTTTGTTCTTTTAAACTTTTCTATGTCTATATCGCGGCTATTGTCTTCTATATCTACTCCAATTGCTTCACTTGCCACTGCCACGACTGAAAATTCTGTGCTATGTGAAATGCTAAAGTCTTTGTCCCAGCCATTTATATATGGCTTGCCATATTTATTTTGCTGCCAAATAGGCTCCGCTTCACTATTTTCTAGTGAAAAAAGTATATTGATTAGGCCTCTCGTCTTTATATAGCGGATTTTTTCTCTCTCGTCTTTGATCTTTTGCAAATTTTCTAAATTAGCTTGGCTTAAGTGCTTTTGAAAATAATCTATATTTACTAAATCCATTGGCAATTTGAAAATTACTGGCTCAGCTAAATTTGCTTCGCTTAAATCTTTTGGTGAAGTGAGTTCCATTAGCCTAAAATTTTTACTCGTATTCACTAATATCTGTTTTTTCATCTATATTGATTCTCTTAAGCTTTTTAAGCGTTTCAGGAAGTCCCTTTACGATGTAATTTTTGCCCGGCTTAACGCCTAAAGTGACTTTGTAGCCGACTTCTTCAGCGATTAGCTCGCTTAGACCGTCGAAGTCGCCCTCTGGATAAGCAAATACAAGTGGTTCGCCGTCTGCAAACTCTTTGTAAAGCGCCTTGTACTTGGCAGTATCCTCTTTAAAGGCTTTGACGTAAGTCTCCTCGCTCTCACCCGGAAGTCTCTTGGCAGTCCTTCTGAACGTGTATTTATCACTAGGATATGCTTGATGCATCCAGTATGTGTGTGAGCCAAACTCAATCACATCTGACATCTCTTTTGCCTCGGCCGCGCTAAAGTGCTCGTAGATATCTTTATCTGTATCTGGATATTTATTTAGCCCCATGGTCTTGCCAACTGGGAATATTGTCGCCCTCAATCCATATTTTTTTAATAATGGATAGGCTTCGGTGTAGTTTGATCTATAGCCATCGTCAAAGGTGATAATGCAAAACTTTTGAGGTAGATCTGCATCGCCATTAACATAGTCATATAAATCTCTAAATGAGACTGTGGCAATATTATTTTCTTTTAAATATTTCAAAACGCTCTCAAACTTTTCTTTTGTGATGATGTAAGCGTTTTTCGGGTCCTTGTCAATGTGGTGCAGCTCGAAGATGTAAAACTCTTTAGCATCTGGCTTTGCCTCTGTATATAGAGGCGCCTCTGCCTTGTCGACGTAGCGGCCAAAGTCCTTGCGACCAGCGTAAATGGTCTCAAGCATCATCTTGCCAAGGGCGTTTCTGAAGTGAGCTGGATCGTAGAAGAATCTCGGATCGTTCTCGTACTCAGTTCCTGTGAAGTCCCAGAAAGGGCTGATCTCTGCGAGTCCCTTGTAGTAGCTTTCAACCTCGGACTTGTCATAGCGAGCAGTCTCGTCCTTATACATTGGGCATAAAAGCATTGTAAGCTCTACTCCGGCATCGTCACAGGCTTTTTTCATGCGGCGAATTGCCTCAAGCGCATCATTTGCGTGAGCCATCTTAAGCTTTGTGTAGTCCTTATTAAAGCCTTTCTCTGCCTTGTAATCCTCTTCGCTACCGATGTACTCGATGTCCCTTTGGCTCTTGTCATAAGAACCATCAAGGCTGAAGACGTCAAAGCTCTCTTGAACGAGTGACCTCTTGCCCATTGCCCTAAATTTTTCAATCGCATTTCTCGGATTAGCAAAAAGATACTTCGCATAAAACAAAATTTTGCTCTCGCCAGAAACATCCGGATTCATGTAGTAGTTTAAAGAATTCCTCTCTCCGTTGTATCTAAGAGCCGATGGTATCGAAAGTGGCAGTATTACTGACTCCACCTCATAATTTTTCAAAATATAATCTAAATTCTTTTCAACAACATAAAGGTCCGCGCCGTATGAAAATAGATTAAAATACTTTTTGCCAGTGTATTTCTCAAGCTCAGCTGTTGGAATGGATGAAGCGCCACTTGCGCCCAAAATGAAGTTTTTGTAATCCTTTCCCTTGATGTACTCAATCTTGGCCGTCCTTGGGTTTTGTGTAAAATCATAAGTATACCACTTAGTAAATCTATCGCCAAAGACGTTGAATGGATCAGCTAGCACATTCAAAATAGCTACGGCTAGAGCAAGAATTAAGATGCATGCAAAAAATATTGTGATGAATTTTTTCTCTTTCATATAATCACCTAATAATTTCTATAGATAAAGTCTACTTTTGTAAAGCCGCTCGCAAATACACCAAAGTATGTGACAAAGGCCATAAATATAAGTAGTCCCGTGAATAAATAGATTGGCTTAATCTTAAGAATTTTTTCTTTCACATCAATTTCTTTTTCTTCAGCGAGTGAAACGATGAAGACAAGTATAAGCGAAATAAGTATAACGGCGTAATCAAGCCTGCTTAGACCAGTAGCTGCGTGTCTGAAACCTCTATCGACAAGGGTTTTCTTTATCATGTGAAGAGCTGTTCTAAGGCCAGCAGATCTCGTAAAATACCTGCCTACAAAGACTATCATAAGCGTTGAAAATATTTTCGTTATTCTATAAGTAAGTGATGTATCTTTTAAGCCGATTTTATTTCTGAAGGCTTTAAATCTATCTTCAAAAATAAGTCCCAAGCTGATTATGGTACCGTTATATAGACCGAAGGCCAAAAAGTTTAGACCAGCGCCATGCCATATACCTATGATGAAGTAAACAACAAAGCTTGCTATACTTAGTGTTAAGTACTTACCAAATTTGCGGCCAAGGTGCTTTCTTGACTGTTTGTTGATAAACACGAAGGCCTTTGATAGCGATAGACTGTAGAAAACGTAGTCTTTCATCCACGAGCCAAGGCTTGTGTGCCAGCGTCTCCAAAAATCCGCAAGGCTTGTCGCGAAGAATGGCCTTTTGAAGTTTCGGTCAAGCTTCACACCAAATAAATAGGCCGCGCCTCTTGCGACGTCGATGCCGCCTGAGAAGTCACAGTAAATTTGAATTGAATAAAATATAATTGCTATAAAAACAAAGATGCCCGAATATAAATCTGGCTCGGTAAAAACTTTGTTCACAAAAACCGCTGCCCTATCGGCAATGACAAGCTTCTTAAAGAAGCCGTATAGAATTAGCATAAGACCATAAGAAATGTCTGTGGCACTACTATCATCATTGTAAAGGCCATGGGATATATCATCGTAGCGCGAAATAGGTCCTTGCATCATTTGCGGGAAGAATGAAACGAAGAGCGAGTATTTGAAAATGTTTTTTTGCGCTTCGTACTTTGCTCTATAAACGTCGATCACATAGCCACTCGCCATGAATGTGTAAAATGAAATGCCAAGCGGAATGAAGTTTTTGAAGATATTGACACTAGTAAACTTAACTAGGCTTAGCATGCCAAAATTTAATACGAGTGCAAGAGTCAAAATAAATTTATTCTTATGCTTTTCTAAATAAATGGCAGAAAAATAAGTGCTTAAAATTACAAAGATTAAGTAGACAAAGGCCTTTACACTAAAGCTTGCATAATAAGCTAAAGAGATGAGTAAAAGCGCCTGCCACTTGTACTTAGCAATCTTAAACACAATAAAGGAACATAGTAAAAATACTATGAAAGTGAAGCTTGTAAAACTCATTGCAATGATTTAATTAGTTTCTCTATCGCTAAAACGTTTGCGAAATTTTCTGGCAATAGCTCGGAAACTTGTATTTTAACGCCAAAAGCGTCGTTTAATTCTATGACTAAAGTCACTATGTCGAAGGAGTCTAGTATGCCTTCTTCGATGATCTCAGTTGTGTCCTCAACCGCTTCTCCAGTGACGTCTTCGATGATTTCTTTTATTTTTTCTTTCATTGGTCTTCCCTCCAAATATATACGTAGGACTTGAGTCCGTCCTCTTTAAATCCATATTTATGGTATAGTTTTATCGCTCTCGAGCCTTCGTCTGTCCACACATTGACGCGTTTTTTCTTAGAAACAGATCCAAGATAATGGCGTAAGATCTCGCTGCCAAGTCCCTCGCCCCTCTTAGCTGGGTCTATGTAGAAGTGCTCGATACTGTCCTTAAACGCATCCGTGCTAAACTCGATAAAGCCAGCGCCATCTATCCCTATGAAAAGTTTTTTCTCTATGCGCTCCTTAACCTCATCCATGCTAAGCCTTTCGCCTGAGTATTCATCAAAGCTTTGTAACGCACCATAAATAAATTCTGCGTCGTCAATATACTTAACTCGCTTTGATTCATAAGGCTCTTTATGATTTAGGCGCAGTCTCACTCTTGTCTTGTATAGCTCAAAGCCAATATTTTCAAGCGTCTCATCCATTTGTTTAGAAACGATTTCGCTTACAAAAGTGCCTTTAGCATCAAATTTTTCATTGATATCATTTATATAATAATAAAGTTTGTAATAGCCTTCTCTTTTGATTAGGACATAGAAATTCCTATAGCCTTTTATGTAGTAGAGCCTAGCTATATTGGTTTCATATAGCGAAGTATTCATGTAATCATTTGTGATGGAGCCCTCATAAGATTTTAAAATCTCAAGCTCCACAACTCTATTAAACTTCTCCACGTTCATAAATTTCTAAAAGCCTCTTCTTATCAATCTTAGTGTTTTGCGTCTTAGGAAGAGCGTCCATGTGCACAAACTTCGATGGAAGCATATACTTTGGCAGCCTTTCAAGGATAAAGTCCTTAAACTCCTTCCTCGAAAATTCCTTTCCAGAGTAAAACAAAATTATGATTTCATTTTCTTTATCAAAAACAGCGCTCGCCTCGTGTATACCCATGGCGTAGACCTGTCTTTCTATCTCGTCTAGCTCGATTCTGTGGCCAAAGACCTTGACCTGATTGTCCTTTCTTGCCAAAAATTCTATCTCACCAAAATTATTTCTTCTAACAAAGTCACCGCTCCTGTAGACAATCTCTCTATATGCCTTGTTTAGTGGGTTTTGCACGAAAGCCTTCTCAGTTTGATCAAGTTTATTGTAATAGCCATAAGAAACGCCTCTACCCCTGATAACAAGCTCACCCTCGTCAGCTTCTTTGTCGCCATCAAGTATCATGACCTCCATATTCTCACAAGCCTTGCCTATGGGGATGATCTCATCATCTTTAAAGTCCCTGTCAACCTTATAGTAACAACAATCGCAAGTCGCCTCAGTCGGTCCATACAAGTTAAAGTACTCAGCCTCTACAGTTTTGCGCCAGATGTTCAGCTTTTGCGCGCTCATTTGCTCGCCAGCAAAAGTAACTAGCCTTAAGTATTTTGGTTTATCTATATCAAAAACATTTGAATTTGAAAGAATATTAAGCGCCGACACCGACCATAATATAGCCGTAATTTTATTTTCGTTTAAGTATTCAACTACCTTGACTGGAAATAAAAAGTCCTTCGGGTCCATTAAGTATAAAGTCGCTCCAGTCTTCGTAAATAGGCAAAGCTCCTTAAGCGACGCATCAAAGAAGAGCGGCGTTTGATTTGCAAGCCTATCGTTTTCGTTTATTTTTAAAGTCTTCTCTAGCCAATCTTGTAAGTCCACGAGCATGAAATTACTGATAACAACGCCCTTTGGCTCACCAGTTGTACCAGATGTGAATAAAACATAAACAGGATCTGCGTCTATCATCTTTGCTCTAATCCCTTCAAGAGCCGCCTCGTCACAGCCATAATCATGGTTATAGTCATAGTGAAGAGCATAATCTTCGAAAATATTCTTCGTATGATAAATGCCTAAAGTGCTCTCAAGACGCTTTTTGATAGTTTCAATCCTCTCACGAGGCATAGACGCATCGATGGGCACGTAAAAGTTGCCGCTGTAAATAACCGCGAAAAATGAGATTATAGTCTCCAAAAACCTGTCAGTCTCAACCATGATGGGACGCTTCGTTTGTGGATGAATTTTATGTATCTCACTTGCAAGACTAATAGCCCTCGCGCGAAGCTCACTAAAAGTGATGGACTTCTCTTTGTCAACGATGGCTACTTTGTCAGGATATTCACTTGTTATACGGTCTAGTTGATCGATGAATAGCATATTACACCTCATATTAATATTAACACAAGATGTGATGATTGTCAATAATTTCGCATTCAAACGTCGCCTGGAACTCGTTCCCTTTTTCGGCAATGCTCAACTTATTTCGCATTAAGTTGAGCCCTTTTGCTAGTTTTAAATTTTTTGTCGCTGCGGAGTGCGCAGTTGCACACCTCACTCCAAAAAATTCTGCACAACGCAAAATCATCTCAACTTCTCTGCGAACTAAGCGTTTGAGTGAATTTGTATGGTGTTATTAAAAGTCACTTCGTCCCATGCATACATTTGCTCTGCGAAATCTGTTGCAAAAAGAAATAAAGATCTTATCAATATCTCACAAAAAGATATTAATATTTTATAAGTATTATTATAAAACTTTTTTATAGTGTAAGATATGTTACAGAAAGAAGACTTTCTTAAGTATAAAATATAGACAAAATAGAAAATGAAAAATTAAAGGAGGAAAATTATGTTTTGTTACCAATGTCAAGAAACTTTAAACAACAAAGGCTGCACTAAGGCTGGTGTCTGCGGTAAAAAGGCGGATGTTGCCAGCGCGCAAGACCTACTTGTTTATACTACTAAACTACTTTGTGATGTTTTAAATAATCTTAGAGGTGAAAACTACACTATAGATAAAAAGTACAATCACATGGTTACTTACAACATGTTCATCACCATTACCAATGCAAATTTTGACTTAGACATGATACTAGATCAAGTCGTAAAAACTATTGAAGCTAAGGATGAACTACTAGCTAAATTAAATGATAAATCTAAACTACGCAAGCTAAGTCTTTACTCTGACAAGGACAGAGCTAAGCTTATGGCTTTAGCAGAAATAGTCGGTGTTTTAGTAACTAAAGATGAAGATCAAAGATCACTAAAGGAGCTAGCTACATACGGTATCAAGGGTATGAGTGCGTATATGAAGCACGCTAACACTCTTAATTATGATGATGAAAGTATTGATATCTTTATTCAAGAAACACTTGCAAGATTCATAGATGTAGAAATTCCAATTGACGAGCTATATGAAACAGTATTGAAAACTGGTGAATACGGCGTTAAGGCCATGGCCCTGCTTGATAAGGCAAACACTGAAACTTATGGTAACCCAGAGATCACAAAAGTTAATATCGGCGTTAGTGATAAGCCTGGTATACTTATATCCGGCCACGACTTAAAGGATATTGAGATGCTGCTTGAACAAACTGAAGGAAGCGGTGTTGATGTTTACACTCACTCAGAGATGCTGCCTGCACACTACTATCCGAAGTTTAAAAAGTACAAGCACTTCATAGGTAATTATGGCAATAGCTGGTGGATGCAAAAAGAAGAGTTTGAAAAGTTTAATGGACCAGTACTATTTACGACTAACTGCATTGTGCCACCAAAAACTGATTATATAGATAGGATATACACAACAGGAGCCGCTGGCTTCCCAGGATGCAAGCACATCAAAGCTGACGAGAACGGTCACAAGGACTTTACAGAAATCATTGAGCATGCTAAAAAATGCAAGGCGCCTGTTCAAATTGAAGAAGGCGAGCTAGTAGGTGGCTTTGCACACAATCAAGTTCTTGCACTTAAAGACAAAGTTGTAGATGCAGTTAAATCAGGAGCAATCAAAAGATTTGTTGTCATGGGCGGCTGCGATGGAAGACAAAAAGGAAGAAGCTACTATACAGAATTTGCAGAAAAACTTCCAAAGGATACTGTAATACTAACTGCTGGCTGCGCAAAATATCGCTACAACAAGCTTAATCTCGGAGACATAGCAGGTATACCAAGAGTATTGGATGCAGGTCAATGTAACGACTCTTACAGCTTAGCAATGATAGCGCTAGCGCTTAAGGATGCCTTTGGCCTTGATGATATCAATGACTTACCTATAGTCTACAATATCGCATGGTACGAGCAAAAAGCTGTCATAGTCTTACTTGCACTGCTTTCACTTGGCGTAAAAAACATACACCTTGGACCAACACTACCAGCTTTCTTAACAGGCAATGTAGTTAATATACTAGTAGAAAAATTTGGCATAGCTCCAAACTCAAGTGTTGATGAAGATCTAGCAAAGTTCTTCGCATAAGAATATTTAACAAAAAGAAAACCATTGTTCAGATAAACTCTGTTCAATGGTTTTTTCTATAATAGATCTTCTAACTTTGTTCTAGAAAAATATATTTTATTATCCCTTTCTTCGATAAGCCCCTCAGCTTTCATCTGCGACAGCTCTCTTGATAAAGATGGCCTTGGTACACTTAAAAATTCTGCAAAGGCAGTCTTGTTAAATGGCAGCTTAATAAAGCCTCCCTCGTCAATAATCAGAAGGTAATTGATAATCTTGTTACGAATAGACTTAGCCGTGCATATCATAAGCTTCTTGTTTAGGTAGTAGGCTTTGTTTGCAAGTATGCTAATGATATTATTTATTATCATCTTATAATTATCTTCTTGATTTACAATAAAATCTTTCTTTATAATAAGAAGCGAAGTGTCTTTAGTAGCGCTAGCATAGTGATGCAAAGGTTCATCTATAAAAAGATACACCTCAGCAAATACAGTACCAGGCTTGTCAAAGACATTGACTATAGTTTTTTTACCGCTCTGAGTTATATTCTCAACAGTAACCTCACCAGATAGCAAGATATAAAGCTCCTTTACATAATCACCAGCAATGAATACACTCTCTCCACGCTTAAAATTTTTCACGCTGGCCTTTGCGAAGTTTAGGTAATCTTCAATTTCTTCACTTTTCATGCCTTTAAATAGCAACGATTTTTTCAAAATATCTATCATATATCCTCCCTATCAACTGACTTTATCATTCTTACATATAATCCTTATACCCATAATAACTAAGTTTATATGTGTTAAGACGCAAAAAAGAGAGCAAAATTGCTCTCTAAAAATATTTTAATCAATTTTTGTATCGTTTCAACGATCCGTCGCTGTACTAAATTTTTAGATAAAGAAGAACCTCATCCATCATCAAAACTTCGTTTTGGATGGGTCCTGGCCGTAAGTTTAATCAAATCGACGTTCACTACGTTCCGTCTCTTTGTAAACTCTGGCATAAGGCATGCATAGCCAATCGAACTTCATTTCACTCGTTCTCTTGGTGCATGGACTTAACAACCTTAGTGCTTCGCACTGGCCTGAAAAGACCTACTAAAGATTTCCTTTAATAGGTCTGAAATATAAAAGTAACTATTAACTTGTGATTAGGGAAATGAGATAATTAATCGTTCCATTTTCAATCAATATATAGAGGCCGAGCCCAATAAACACGACTGGTACAATTATTTTTTCGTACTTTTCTACAGTTTCTCCGATAGCAGAAATTGAGGCGAGATTTTGAGATAATTTGCATAGAACTAAAACACCTAACGCAAATATTACTAAACTTATACTAATCTCAATCAAACTCTTTCCTGTAAAATAGGGAATATAAATTCCTAAATTATCTCCACCCATTGCCACTGTTAAGCTTGTAAATGCTAAGATTTTTGATCCATCTCTGGTAATTTTTCCCTCGATATCTTCTTCATCAATATCTTCATCCACAAAAATTGATCTTATACCAAGACCTAGTGGAATTAGACCAAGGAGTCCGATAATCCAATCTTGTGGAATAAAATTTAAAAAGTAAGCGGCTATAAGACTAACCAGAACAAGCAGTCCTGTACCTAAATACTGTCCTGCATAAATTGATTTCAAACCTTTCTTGCCTTGACTGGCGAATAAGATAGTCAAAACAACTAAGTAGTCAATTGATGTAGATACAAAAACTAATAAAGCGGATACTATTGTTTCCATTATTTCTCCTTTCAAAATGTTTAATTTTTTTAGACAATCAAAAATTGACTGCAAACACATTGTGCCTTGGCAGTTGCCAATGGAGACACTTGAAGAAATAACTTCACAATTTTCCCACCTTTCCTTTTAATATTTGCTATAGTATACTATAACAGTCGGATTTTGTCAAGTATGCTGATAGATATCCACGCAAACTATAGAGATTGAAATTATATAAAATTAGATATGCCAAACATCATTTATTTAATATTGAACCATCTCATTCACTCTTTTCTGAACTGTGTACTAATCATATCCAGCTTGTAGATTAAGTCCATAACCAGCAGATGCTGGATGGATAATGGCTACAGGAATTTTACCTTGATTCCATTCTTTAAGGCCTTCACTTGTTTTAAGTTCTCATAGATATCTCTTTCTTTATCTGATAGCCTTGCAAAGACTTCAATGTTTACCTTCTCTGGCATTTTTACGTAATCTTAAGCTTTCATAAAAGCTGTTATATCCAATATTTTACTGATTATTTCACTTGTCAAGTCCTGGTCCATCCTGTTAACTCCCCCTAAAATATACATAGTGTCTACACACCCTACAATAATCTACACTTAAAATGTTCTCACAAGGTATTTTTCAAATAGAAAAATGGCTTTTAAGATTTCTTCTGAAATCCTAAAAGCCATTGGTTTCAACAGTCTTATGACCCATCATCTTATTTTCTTGACAAGACTGCGACGGCTTCCATGTGATATGAATGGGCTAAGTTGTTCATCGATGTAATTTAATTCTGTAGGCAAAAGAAGAACCTCTCACTAAAGTGCGAGAACCTTGATGCTTCGCATTGATATGATTGGGCGAAGTGGACCGACAAGCAAAAAAGAGAGCAAAAATTAATTTGCTCTCTAAAATTATTTTAATCAATTTTTGTATCGTTTCAACGATCCGTCGCCAAACAGAGTTTGTAGGAAAAAGAAGAACCTCGCACATAAATGTGCGAGAACCTTAGTGCTTCGCACTGATATGATTGGGCGAAGTGGAGATTTTTGGCAAACGGAGCGTACATATAGTACGTGAGTATTGACAAAAATTGAACGAGCTCAAGGGCTCATTTTAACACAAACTCTTATACTAGCATAAAAAAGAAGGCTTCCGCCTTCTTTTTTATGCTAGTGAACCCATCGGATCCCACGGTTTTAGTACAATTGGACTCTTCTTATAATCTTCTTGTTCTTTCTTAGTTAAATACTTCTTATTAACTACGGCTTGATATACAAAGCTATCGAACCATGCATCACTCATAACGAAGTGGCCTTTGTAGCCGAAGTCGTCGCCCCATGAGTTTTCGACTTTGAATCTGACTGGCTTAGTGCCATCCATTTCAACGCCTGTAAATGTCATGGCGTGTGTCATTAGTGAGTAGCCATAATCAAGACCATCTTCTTTAGAAATTTCTAGATCGATGTCGAATAGTGTTTCGTAATCGATTACGTCTTTAGCAAGTGTTGCTCTCTTGTCGTCTTTTTCGCCTCTATACATGTCTTTACCTACGTCGCAGCCGAACCAAACTGGCATTCCGTCTTGCAATTGCTTAACGATGGCTTTCTTTAGGTCTTCAACTTTTAGGTTAAGGTGCTTAACTTCTTTGCCTTCAACGATGTTGCCAAGGTATTTGATTGTGAATGTCTTGTTGAATGGCTTATCCTTTGTTGGTGCGTTTGTGATTGAAACGAAATCGTCAAGATTTAGTCCAACATATTTTTTGAAGAAAGATTGTGGTGTCAAATTCTTTTCTTCGATAAGTTTGTCGTCTTTGTCATGTGCAATGAAGTCAAATGTTTCTGGAAGCTTACCAAGTGTTGCTGTTAACACATTAAATACGTCTTGTAGAGCAGCTTCTTTAAGTGCATTTACTTCTTGTTTGCTCTTTCCTTCTTTAATTGCTTCTCTTAAAGTAACTGTATTTTTTCTAAGTATCTTTGAAAGGTACTTATTTAGCTCTCTTGTGTTTGATGAAGCGATTGTTTCTGGATAAACGTATTTTGGCACAAGACCATATTTATTAACAATGTTTACAAACATATCCCATTGGCCGCCATCACATAGTGGGTCGCCCATAAGGTATTGCATTACTCTATCTTCTATCGGTTCATCTGCCTTTTCGATAACTGTTTCGAAGTAGTAGTTACTTCTTTCTAATTTATCAAAGAAGAATGGATAGCTTTGTGATAATTCAAAATTTTCTAATTTATATTTTTTAATGATGACATTTCTCATAAAGTTTAGTGAAGCAAACATCCAGCATCTGCCTGATGCCTTTTGGTTACATACGTCACCGTTATTGATATCGATGTTAAACTTATATGGATTTTCTTTAATTTTGTTAATGTCTGTCGCTACTTTTCTGATACCGCTTTGAACTGCAGCGTTCATTGCAACGATATTCTTCTTGTCAGCTAAAAATTCTTTTTCTAATTCATATAATTTATCTGTGCTTAATTGTCTCATCTTCTACCTCCTATAGCTCCCATGGCATTAGCTTGATTGCTTCTTCATCAAATGCTGCAAGCTCTTGTGCGTTTAGGTATTTTTTCTTTGGAATGATTTCGAATGCATAGTTATCAAACCAAGCTTCATCCATAACTAGGTAGCCTCTGATGCCAGCTTTTTCGCCCCAAGAGTTTTCTACTCTAAATTTAAGTCCTTCATCAGTTCTGTCGTAACCAACTATAACCATGGCGTGAGTGGCAGCGCTTTCTTCAGTTTCCATACGTTCTACCTTTGTTTGTTTTGTGTCAATATTAAATAAACTGTCTCTGTCAAGTAAATTATATACAAGGTGACCAGTTCCGTCGCCGTCACGTGATACGAATGAGTCCTTACCTACGTCACAAGCAAACCATACAGCTTCGTCCTCATCAAGCATAGATAGGACTATGTCCTTCATTCTTTGCATTGAAACGTTTAGATATTTTAGTGAACCACCAATTCTTTGTTGAATGTAGTCTCTTTCATAAACCTTGTTTTCTTCCTTGCCCTTGCCAGGATAGTTACCTAATTCAACGTATTCATTCATATCATCAGCCATAAATTCTCTGTAGAAATCAATAGCTGTGATATTTCTTCTCTCAATAAGTTCATCGTCCTTATTTTTTAAGATTAAATCAAATCTCTTTGGAGGTACGCCTAAAGCGATGGCTGTGATCTTGTAAACATCTTTAAGTGCCTTGTCTTTAATCTCGTCTATCTCTTCATCAGTCTTTGCATTTCTAATGTCTTTAGCAGCTATCTTTAATCTTTTGTCTAAAACAAAGATTAAACTGTCAGTTCTCATAACATCAGCTGTGTCTGGATAAACATATTCAGGTACTATACCATATTTGCTGATTAGTCTTGCAAATGTTGTCCACCAAGCTCCGTCATCAGCAGCATAGAAGACAACGCCTCTATTTAGCCTATCGTCAAGGTCTTTGTCCTTAAGTGCGATAACGTCTTCAAGATATTGATTAGCTCTTTCAAGCTTATCGAAGAAATATAGATACTTGTGTGAAAATTCAATATCACCAAGCTTAAATTTCTTCATCATATTTACTCTGATAGTGTTAAGACCAGCAAACATCCAGCATCTGCCAGATTGTCTTTGGTTAGTCATCTTACCTATCTTGATAGTTTTTTTGAAAACATCTGGGTTTTTATTAAGCTTTGCATAATTTATGGAAGCGTCCATAATGCCAGCAGATGCTATCATATTTTGTGCTGCCTTGCTAAAATCTTCATCATAAGACTTTTTGAACTTAGCAAGAACATCTTTTGTAATTGATTTTTGCATATTGTCCTCCTTTATATATAAAAATATTTCATCTCTCGTAATAATTATAACTCTTTAAAATATTTTTTGCAAGATAATTACAATAAAAGAGCATATTTAATTTTAAAAATGGAGGGACCATAAGTCCCCCCTATATATCCAGCCGTATAAATAAAACTATTTAGATCCTAGTTCTCTGTCTATAGTAATCTTTGCTGCGATGTTATCGCCCGCAAGTGTGAAATTATCTACGATATCAAGAGCAAGTTCTTCTTCTTCGATTTGTTCGTTGATAAATTGATGCATAAAGATTTCAGTTGCATAGTCATCGCTCTTCTTAGCTACGTCATGAATCTTGTAAATTCTTTCAGTTACTTTATTTTCATGATCTAAGATGATCTTAGCTACTTCTAAAGGTTCTTTTACATCAAAGTTTTTCATTTCGATAGGCATTAATTCTGGTTTTGCATCACGTTTTTGAATAAACTCGATGAATTGATCAGCATGAGCTAGTTCTTCTTTGTAGTGATTAGCAAGCCATTTTGCATAACCTTTGTAGTTTTCTCTTTCCATAGCGATGGAAAGGTTTAGATAAATATAACCTGAGTATAGCTCAAAGTTAATTTGTTCGTTTAATGCGTTTAATACTTCTTTCTTCATTTCTTTTTCCCTCTTTCAAAAGATTTTTTAATTATACGGCCGAATAACAAAATAATTATATGAAGAAAGCCGGCACAAACCGGCTCTTCACATATTATATTAATTAAGCTTCTTTCTTATCGTTTTTCTTCTTAAGCCACTCTTCATAGCCCTTTTGGAGCTCTGCGTTTTTCTTATCGCAGTCACATTTGTGAGAGCAGCCTGCACAGCCGCCTTGTTTTATTGAATTTTTCACTCTCTTTATACCCAAGAAAGCAAAAATTAAAACAAGAGCAACTATAATTATATCAATTGCTTCTGAGGCCTCTTCAGCGGCACCGTAATCAAGCATAACTTTTTCAGTAAGCTTAGTACCGCGGAAGATCAAGTTACCAACTTGGTTAACGATTAACGCTAAGACATAAGCAAGTCCTGTTTGGAATCCTGCTGTGAATAAGGTGTCTTTAACGTTACCAAGCTCTCTTTTCATTGCACCGATAGCTGCAAAACAAGGGGCTGCAAACATTGTAAAGATAATGAATGCAAAAGCGCTAACGTAGCTGAAGTAGATAGGTGCCTTGGAACCAACAGTTGCAAATGTAGCAACTACAACTTCCTTCGCAACAAGGCCAGTTATAGAAGCAACAGCTGGTGCCCACGAATCACCAAAACCTAGAGGAACGAAAATGTATCTTAATGCACTACCGATCTTAGCTAGCATTGAGTCTTCGATTGCGTCTCCTAAGAACTCAAGTCTGAAGCTAAACCTTTGTAGGAACCAAAGTGTTAAGCAAGCAAGTAAGATAACTGTTCCGGCTTTGATGATAAAGCTTCTGCCCTTTTCCCACATATGAATAACAACATTCTTAAATGTTGGTATTCTATATGGAGGAAGTTCCATAACGAAAGGAGCAGGGTCGCCTTTAAATCTATTAGTGCGTTTTAAAATTATGCCTGCTATAATAACAACCACTATTGAAATAAGATAGATAAGTGGAGCGATCCAAGATGCGTTATTGAATACTAGGGATATAAACATAGCGAATATTAGTAATTTTGCTCCACATGGAATAAATGGTGTTAATAGTATAGTCATACGTCTGTCTGCGTCAGACTCAATGGTTCTAGTAGCCATAACGCCAGGGATTGAACAGAGCGTACCTATAAGCATAGGTATGAAACTCTTACCAGATAGGCCGAATTTTCTAAATAATTTGTCCATGATAAAGGCAACTCTCGCCATATAACCTGAGTCTTCTAATAAAGAAAGGAAGAAGAAAAGTAGCATAAGTTGCGGAACAAATGTAAATATCGAACCTATAGGTTGAACGATACCGTCATTGACAAGCGATGTAACAAGTTCAGAAGCGCCTAATTCAGGAAGCTTTGTAGTTATAAAATCGCCAATGTTTTCAAAAGTAGTTTCGATGAAGCCTATGCAATAATCTCCTAGGTTAGAGATTGATACATAATATATAAACCACATAATAGCCAAGAATATTGGGATAACTAGGAATCTGTTTGTAACAATTCTGTCAATCTTGTCAGATAAAGTAAGTTTCTTTTCGCTTGACTTTTTAACAATTCCTTTCATATCCTTTTGAATGTTTTTATATCTTTCACTTGTGATGATTGATTCAGAATCATCATCATCTTTTTGAAAATGATATTGTTAGTCTATGCTAACTATTAAATTATACACCGCTAACTTGTAAATGTCAATAGTATTTCGCAAATATATTCTTATAACAAGCATTTATAAATTTTATTTATAGTATTGCATCTTAATATAAAATTTTCATATAAAAAAGAGACCTTAATTGGTCTCTTAAAAATTAATATTCATCTCTGCGGCTCTGTCATTTAACCAAGATGGAATGGTAAGTGTTTTTCTAACAGATTTATTACCTTTGTTAAGGTTAACATCTGCTCTAATTATGCTCACAAAAGAGTTCTTGTCTGTCTTTATAGACTTAATGTCACTTGGCGGATTAAGCTTCTCACCATCTTTAAGCATTTCGAATAAGTGAAGCTCTAGAGCTAGAGTTGCATCTTCAATAATTTCATCTATAGTGTCGCCTTGAGCATGACAGCCCTCTACGTCTGGAAACTCTTCCCATGAAGCGTTTTGTCAAGTACCTTTTCTTATTTATTGACGCCTTATTTTGAACAGCAAAAAACAGCAAACCTGTTTGATTTGCTGTTAATTAAACCGATACATAATATTAAATGATAACTATCTTTAATACAAAATTTTTGAACGATAGCTATTTCTTCAACTCAAGTCAATCAAATAATTATTTACTAGATAACTTAAATTGTTCTTCTTTCTTATCAAAACTTAGTAAATAGTCTTTTCCTCTTTCAACATTAAGCTCCACTTTTGCAGGTCCCCATGTTGTAGTAACGTTTTTATGTAACACTCCAGGTCTAGTATATGTGTAAGTTACTTCTAAAACAATATCTCCTGGATCTGCACAAACTATATACTTTGCTTTTTCATTAAAAATAGCAGCTTCACCACTGATTACTCTAGCATATAATTGTTTTTGAGTGATTACATTATTTCCGGAAGAAAGCTCAATTTTCACCGCATTAGGATGTACAGCTAACCATTTAGTCAAGGCATTTTTGTTCATTTTAATTGACACAAACGAAAAAACAGCCGCTAATATAAAAATTGCAATCACAACATAGGCATATACTCCCATTGAAAAAAATGCTTCTAAATATTTCTCCATTTTCATTCTCCTTTTTAATTATTTTTATTAACATCATTTAACTTAATTGTTTTGCTTTTTACTCCAACCACTCCTAAATCTTCAATAAGTTCATTATATTTTCTTTTTCCTAGCGAAGATAAATCAAACATTTCCTTATTACCATCTTCTGTATAAATATATAAGAAAAACGAGTCATTGTTTCTTTGTTCTGAAGAAATATGAACTTCATTTAGATTATAGTTAAATTCCTTTTTCCCATCGTTTATCGATAAATCATTTCCATTTATAATTATTTTAGTTCTCAATTGCCTAAATATACTTATTACAACCAAAATAATGATGATAGAAGATATAATAATTGCAACTTTATATCCTCCAATTACTCCGGAAATTAAAAATGCAACAAGCGCTCCAAAAATCATTATTATTAAATTATAAATAAACGCAACTAGGCTTCTTCTATATATTTTCTCCAAAATCAACCGTCCTTAAAGTACAATAATGATACTAACGTATATCTAATTTTAAGCACAAAATTACGTATAAATTATATATCTTTATATACAAAATGTCAATATTATTTTTTCACCATGCACGCAATATTTATTCATATTTCTTCACTCAAAAATTCGTTTAGTATCATACTATTATTTTAATTTTATTCGAATTTTATACCTCTAACTCTTTCTTATTTACCTGTGTTAATCCTCTTTTCTGATATGGATATGGTGGCGATGATAAAGACTTCCTAATAAAAAGAGACCACTTAAGGTCTCTTATATAATTATCCTGCTATGGTTTTTAATTCCTTCACCATATCAATCCTTTTAATCTTCCTTCTCTCAATCCATTGACAAAGTATAAAGACTACAACTGTCATCAAATAGCTTGTTACAAAAACTCTCACTGGTACTGTTACTTCTAAATATGCGTCAAACTTTTGCATTGCTATAAAATAAAAATATTTAACGAGTTTATCTAGGATTGGAATTAGTATTATTTGAAAGATTATTAGCATGGCAAAGCTTGTGTTTACATAAAATTTCGCGACTTCTTTATCTTTATATCCAAAAACTTTTAGATAGGTCATATTGAGTTTTGCTTTGTCTATGATGAGCTCTGTTACCATGAGTATCAATATAAAGAAGAATGCTACGGCAACTAGCTGAATCATGGTGAAAACAGCTGAGAATGAATCTAAAAAGTGTCTCATGAATCTCGACATTTCTTTTCTATCTATATGTGTAAGTAGATTTTCTTTAGTAATTTTTAACTCTTTATCGCTAAGATAAGCGTTGTAATAATCACATTCTTTGCCGATAATTTTATTTAAAATCTCTCTTTTTGTAAAAATTTGGAAATAATTATTGGTCTTATCTATGTCCTTGACCACAAGATATTTTTCTTCTGTATTGTATGGCTCTCTAATCTTAATTTTATCGCCTATTTCGTAGTTAAATCTCTTTGAAAGACCAAGGCTGATAACTACTTCATCACCTTTAAGGCTTTTTACATCAATCTCATCATATTTTGTATCAGCGTCTATGCCATAAGTTTGGACTTTTTCCTCATCTCTTTCAAGTAGTTCAACGCTTACTAAGCTTATCTTGCTCGCATCTAAATCATCCATATCGCTCTTGACAATGTAGGTGTGGGCGTATTTCATCTGATTTTGCATATCATCAGCATATTTTGTAAATATGGGTTCGGCGGAAACACCAAAGATGAGTAATAAATTTGCTATAAAAACGCCAAAAAGCAAGGAAACGTAGCTAAATTTATTTGCAAATATAACTCTTAATTTAAATTTATTTATAAAATTCATATTTTTTAGCTTAAATCTACTTCTTGTTTTTGCCTTTTTAAAGTTTTTTCTCAAGAAATCAACTGGTCTCATCTTAAGGCTCTTTGCTATAATGATGTAGTTGATCACAAGATATAAAACTAGTGGCATAATTGATGTTATCAAAAAGGAGCGAAGTGTGATATATGGCTCAAAGACTGGTAAATCATAGGATTGATAATAAACGTTTGCATATATTTTATACACACGAAGATAACTTATCGCATTTCCCGCTATTGACGCAATTATTACTATGAATAGTGGCATTGCCATGTAATTTAAAAGAAGCTCTCTCTTTTTATAGCCTGAAGCAAGCAAAGTTCCGATGATTGGCGCTTCTTCTTCGATGATGGATTTAACTTCTGCGCTCGAAATGAAAGCGATTGCAATGAAGAGAAGTGCTGTAACTATGCTCATTGTAGGTACGTCGCCGCTCATGTCATCTGCAATGTATGTGATGCACTTGTTGTCAAAGCGTGTGACAGCGTCAACCACAAGATTATCCTTGTTAACTATCTTGACTATATCTTTTAATTTTTCTCTCGCATCTTTTTTATTTAAAGCCTCGTCTGTGTGATAAGAGTAAAGATATTTCACTTTAGCGTCCTTCATACCGTCAAAAGCTTCTTCAGATATAGTCGCTATGCCGAAGTGACCTGTGTCCATGGTCAAGTCGTTTCTATTTCTAAGTGCTGAGGAGTAATCAGGGAAGGATGCTAGTGAAGACACTTTAAATTTTTTATTTTGTATAGTGATTTCATCACCAATATTTATTTTATTATTTCTAGAATAATTAGCAGAGATGTTTATCTCATCATCTTTTTTAGGCAAAGCACCTTGAAATATTTGTGCTTCGTTTATATCTTTTCTATTTTTAAAAATTCTTAAAACTTTACCACTAGCTACTTCTTCTTCAAAATAATAATTTTCATAAAGTTTTACACCAATATCTTTTATCTCATCTTTTGCCTCATCGCTAAGCGCATAAATTGCTTCAAACTCGCCATCTTCAACTTTTCCATTAATTATTTGCTTATTATAAAGCTTTTCAACTGATTCTTGTGAAATGAAGAATGACGATGCGAAGACAACTATAAAAGTAAGTGCTAGCAAGATGGGTATGACTTTTAAAGGCTTGTATTTAAACTGCCTGTAAATACGTTTATTAATAGGACATCTCATCTACCAAGTCACTTCCTTTGCAGAGATTTTCTCTGTATTTCTCTCTACGCTCTTGATGCTGCCGTTATGCAAGGACAAAATTACGTCGCTCATCTTGGCAATCTGTGTGTTGTGGCTCGCGATGATGACTGTGGCGCCGTATTTTTGATTAAGTTTTTCGATTAAACACAAAACATCTTTTGCGCTCTCATAATCAAGTGCTCCAGTTGGTTCGTCGCAGATAAGTAATTTCGGGCTCTTAATCATAGCTCTTGCAATCGATGCTCTTTGCGCTTGACCGCCAGAAATTTCATTTGGGTACTTGTACTTGTGCTCATCAAGTCCTAAGTCCTTTAGAAGCTCGTCTATATCAAGCGGCTCCTTCGATAGATACTCACCCACTTGAACATTCTCAAGAAGATTAAGGTCGCTGATTAGATTATAGAATTGAAAAACAAAACCAAGGTAATCGCGCCTATAATTTTCAAGTGCCTTCTTTGACATAGATTTAAGATCCTTATCAAATACACTTACATCGCCTTCGTCAATAGTTTCGATCCCACCTAAAATATTTAATAAAGTTGACTTGCCAGAGCCAGATGGACCTAAGACGCAGATGATCTTGCCATCTTCAAGTTCAAGGTCTATGCCCTTTAATACCTCCACCCTATTGTCTTTTGTGCCGTAGTACTTATGCAAATTTGAAATTTTTATCATATAAACACCTCATTTCAATATAGTATTATAATTATTGAAATAACCTTTCAAGATAATAATAGCACAATTTTTGGTTAGCGTCAACTAACTTTTTTTATATTTTTATTTTTTCCACACAAAAGGCCTAAGGAAGTGTATAAACAAAATACATTCGGACATTGGGAGGCAGATACAGTTGTTTCAGGTAAAATAAACAACTATACTTTAAAAAGCAAATATTGTTTTGTTTCTCTTGCAGAGAGAAAGACAAGACTATATCTAGTTAAATTAATTCCAGATCGAAAAGAAGAAACAGTTACTAATGCTATCATAGAATTATTAAAAGACTTGCCAAAAGGAGCTGTAAAAACAATAACTTGTGATCGAGGAAAAGAATTTGCTGGATGGAAAAGAATTGAAGAAGAATTAAATACTAAAATGTACTTTGCAGATTCGTATTGTGCTTGGCAGAAAGGAACAAATGAAAATTCTAACGGTTTATTAAGAGAGTTTTATCCTAAACATATGGATTTATCTAAGACAAACGAAAGAGAAGTTCAAAATGTTCTTAAACTTCTCAATAACAGACCAAGAAAATGCATTAACTATAAAACACCTCAAGAGTTATTTGATAAGTATTTATGTGAATGTTGCACTTGATTTGACAAATTATCTCACTAAAAAATCGTGCTGACAGAAGTTTCATCTACTTCTACCAACACGATTTATTATAGAACCTTTTTATCAGGATTAAGGTTGATACACAAATTTGTTTACAGACCCGGGTCACCTTATTTAATTTGGTAGCTCTTTTTAATTGTATCATATTATAATTCTTTTATATTTGTACAAAGTATAAAACATAGTTTATCGTTTATTGGCTAGCTTTCAAAACCATAGTAAATACAGATCCACTTGGTATATTATCCGTTACACTTATTTCGCCACCATGGGCCTTAACTATAATCCTACAAAGATATAAGCCTAGACCTATACTCCTCCTGCTATCGATGATTTTGTTATTAGCCGAATAGAATTTTTGGAATATTTTTTTCTTATCGGTATCCTCAATTCCTTTTCCATTATCTGCCACTTGGATTATGACTTTGTTTGCATCTTGGTAGGCTCTTATATTGATACTTGACCCTTCAAAAGTATATTTTATAGCATTATCTACAAGGTTTATGATGACTTGTATTATTAACCTCACATCCATATCAGCCATTAGGTAGTCATCATCTATATCAACAGTTATATTGTGATTTTTTTTATCTCTGCTTACATGCTTTAGGGCCTCTTCTATGACTTCTTCAACCATTTGTGGCTCTATTTTTAGTTTGCTTTTACCTTCTTCAACTCTAGTTACTGAAAGTAAATTTTCTATAAGATTCAGTAGCCACCGTGAATCATCATAAATATCTCTATATAGCCCTAATTTCATTGTTTCTGTTAAGTTTTCCGAATTATTAAGTAGTATATCAGAATTTCCATAAATAGTTGTTAGGGGCGTTCTTAAGTCATGGGAGATTGATCTTAAAAGATTTGTTTTCAATTGCTCATCTTTTATTCTCAAATTGGCTTCGTTTTTATCTTTTAAAATTTTTTCTTTCTCTAAAGCCAAAGACATATCTCCAAGGATTGCTAGTAAAATTTTATTTTCTACGGAATCTAGCCTATCTTTACCCAAATGTATACCTATAACCCCATACACACTTGTATTAAATCTGATTGCATAATATAAGTACTTGGCATCTGGCAAATATTCTGTGCCAGCACCTGCACTTTTGTTTTTGGCAAATACCCACTTTACTATTTCTAATTCTTTGAGAAATTCTTTATCAGCATCCCTAAAATCATCCTTGAAAATTAGTGGATCCTGAATTTCCCCATCTACTATATCGTAATAAACTATATTTCTATTTAGTAGGTTTGATAATTGATTACAGCCTGTTTCTATGATTTCGTGTTTGGATATTTTAGTCTGTAAAAGTTGATTTGTTTCTAACAAAAGCTTTGTTATATATGTCATATTTGATGAGTTCTTTGCATTTTTTCTTATCTTGCTTGCTAGCTTACTTGTCAAAAATGATACTATTAATAAGACTAAAAAAGTAATAATATATTCAGGATTAGATACTGATAAACTTAAAGTTGGCTTAGTAAAACAATAATTAAAGGCTAATACGCATATTACAGATGAAATAAAACTCACTAATTCATCATAAGTTACAAGGGCAATAAAAAATACACCTAGTATATAGATCATTATTATATTTGCATCACTATAGCCAAAATCATAAAATATATAACCTATTAGAGTGCTGATTGCTAGTATTATAAAAGCAATTAACAAATCTTTTGATATATTTTTGTTTTCTTTAAATCCATAAGTTTTGACCTTATCATTTATTGGAACAGCGTAAATATCTATTCTGTCAGATTTTTTTACCACTTGATCATATATGCTGGTATTTAAAGATAATAGCTTAAAATCATTTCGGTTTTTTCCTATTACAATTTTTTTTACTTTATATAGTTTTGCAAAGTTTACTATTTGGCTTGCTATATCGTCATCATATATAATCTCAACCATGGCCCCCATGTTTTCCGCTAGACTTAAATTGTCTTGTAGGTAGTCATTGTCCTTTTTTTCCTGAAACTTATCTCTATCAGATACATATAGAGCAATTAGTTTAGCTTTTTCATTTTGAGCTATTTCATTGGCTTCTTTTATTACCTGAATATTAGATTGGGATTCAGATATACACACTAATATCAAATCTCTATCAATTAAATCCATTTATTTCATCTTCCCCCAATTTATTGATTCTAATCATCTTGTAGCCAACTCCAACATGAGTTTGGATATACTTATCGTCAGTTAATTTTTCTATCTTTTTTCTAAGAGAGGTCATATACACTCTCAAAGAAGAGAGATCAGATGCTAGGTAATTGACCCAAATGTTTTTTAGGATGTATTGATGTGTGAGAACCTTGCCAACATTTTCTGCTAATAAACATAATAAACTATATTCTATTGGCATTAAATGTATTTCTTCACCTTTAATAAATACGCTTCTCGAAGGATAATCTATTCTTATATCTCCATTTTCAAATGAAATTTTGTCTTCAACACTATTATTTTCAGCATAGTTTATTCTTCTTAAGGTTGACCTAACTCTTGCAAGAAGTTCATCAACATTAAATGGCTTGGTCAAAAAATCATCTGCCCCTGCGTCCAAGGCTTCTATTTTATCTTCATCATTGGTCCTAGCGCTAATTACTATAATTGGAGTAGTCGAAAAATCTCTGAATTTTTTTATTATTTCTATTCCATCAATGTCAGGCAATCCCAAGTCAATAAAAACTATGTCATATTTATTTGAAGTCATTAGCTGTAGAGCATTTTTACCATCAATCGCTAGGTCATATTCATAATCATTTATCTGCAATGTTGTTGATATCAAGTTTCTCACAGCTCTGTCATCTTCTACAATTAATATTTTTATATTTTCATTCATATATACTTACCTTCTTTATAGCAAAATATTGGTCAAATCATCCTAGGCCTCAAGTTATGATTACCTGAGGCCTTATATTACAATATTATTTTTTCATTTCACTTACTAAGTCTATGTTTAGTTTCAATACATTTACAGTTTGTTCGCCAAAGATTCCCAAAGCTTTTTCACTAGTATTTTGTTTTATCAGTTGTTCTAAGTTTTCTTTGGAGAGATTTGTATTTTTTGCTACTCTATCAACTTGTAATTGAGCTGCTTTGACAGAAATGTGTGGATCGAGACCTGAGCCTGATTGGCTTATGATGTCTTCAGGGATATCTTCTTTTGATACAGTAGGATTTTCTTTAATAAACTTATCTATATCTTCGTTAATTCTTTTCTTTAGGTTAGGGTTACTTACTGCTAAGTTTTTACTACCAGAAGCTAATCCATCATACTTGTCTCCATCTTCATAGACATTGTAGTTAATAGCTGATGGTCTCGAATGAAATAATTTTGGATCAGTAAAATCTTGACCTATTAATTCTGAGCCAACTACTTCATCTCCCATCTTTATTAAACTTCCATTAGCTTGTTTTGGAAAGATAATTTGTGCAAGTACCGTCATTAAAAGTGGATATATAATACCACAGACTATAAATGCAAATATTGTAACGAAAAAAACTTGTTTATATTTTTTAATAGTTCTCATTATAACTCCTTAAACTCCTTAAATTACTTAAATTCCTAACATTCCAAGTAAAGGAAAAACTAATATATCTATTAGTTTTATACCAATAAAAGGACAAATCACTCCACCAAGTCCATAAATCAACATATTCTTTCCTAACATTTTTGAAGCTGACATCGGTTCATATTTAACACCCTTCATTGCCAAAGGAATTAGACAAGGAATAATAATTGCATTAAATATTAGTGCTGAAATAATAGCACTTGATGGACTATTCAATCCCATAATGTTCAATACTTTCATTTGAGGTATAGCAAGAGTAAATATAGCTGGTATTATAGCAAAATATTTAGCAATATCATTGGCAATAGAAAATGTTGTCAAAGAGCCTCTGGTTATAAGTAGCTGTTTACCAATCTCTATAACTTCCAATATTTTGGTTGGATCTGAATCCAAATCAACCATGTTTGCTGCTTCTTTTGCTGAACTTGTACCAGAATTCATTGCAATACCAACATCAGCTTGAGCTAGGGCTGGAGCGTCGTTGGTTCCATCTCCTGTCATGGCTACAATTTTACCTAGGGCTTGTTCTTTCTTTATGGCTTCTATCTTATCCTCAGGTTTACATTCTGCTATATAGCCGTCAATACCAGCTTCTGCTGCAATTGTAGCTGCAGTAAGAGGGTTATCTCCAGTACACATTATAGTTTTGATTCCTATTTTTCTAAGTCTTTCAAATCTTTGTCTTAGTCCTGGTTTTACGGTGTCTTTTAAATAGATTATTCCATAGATTACATTGTCTACACAAACTACTAGTGGTGTTCCTCCTAGTTTAGATATACCTTCTACTTTTGCTTGCAAATCACCTGGTACACTCCCACCTTTTTCTGTGACAAATTTTATGATGGATTCTCCAGATCCCTTGCGTATCATGACACCATTTTTTAAATCAATACCACTCATCTTGCTTGAAGCAGTAAATTCTACAAAAGACGCATCTTCGTAATCTGCTGGATTAACTTTAGAACCCAATTTTTTTGCAAGTTCGACTGTAGATTTACCTTCAGGGGTGTCATCTTTTAGTGATGATATCATGGCATATTCTATTAAATCTGATTTGTCGATTCCATCGACATTTATAAAATCACTAGCTAACCTATTTCCAAAGGTTATTGTTCCTGTTTTGTCTAGAATCATTGTATCAACATCACCACAAGCTTCTACAGCCTTGCCTGACATTGCTATGACATTGAATCTAGTAACCCTATCCATACCAGCTATACCGATTGCGCTAAGTAATGCACCAATTGTAGTAGGGATTAGGCAAACCATTAAAGCTATCAATGTAGAAACTGAAATTTTTACATTAGAATAGTTAGCTATTGGATATAGGGTTATGATAACTATCAAAAATATAATAGTTAAGGAAACCAACAAGGTATTTAGAGCAATCTCATTTGGTGTTTTTTGTCTAGAGGCTCCTTCTACAAGAGATATCATCTTATCCAAAAATGATTCACCAGGATCTGAGCTTATACGAACTTTAATCCAGTCTGATACAACAAGTGTACCTCCCGTCACTGAAGAAAAATCTCCTCCACTTTCTTTAGTTACTGGTGCGGATTCACCAGTGATTGCAGATTCATCAATACTTGCTATACCTTCAATTATTTCACCGTCATTAGGGATTATTTCGCCTACTTTTACTAAAACTACGTCTCCTTTTTTTAGGTCATTACTAGAGATTTCAATTTCTTTTCCATCATCTAAAATTTTTCTAGCCTTAGTATCCTTTTTTGTTTTTTTCAATGTCTCTGCTTGTGCCTTTCCCCTACCTTCAGCTACGGATTCGGCGAAATTTGCAAATAGTAAAGTTATAAACAAAATAATGGAAACAAGCATATTATATTTACTTGCATTGTCGCTTCCATCATATATCAAATTTGGGAAAAAAGCAAGCAATAGACAAATTATAAATCCAATTTCTACTACAAACATTACAGGGTTTTTTATCATATACTTAGGATTTAATTTTAAGAATGCCCCTTTAATAGAAGTCTTCATTATATCTTTACTTACAAATTTTGTTTTCTTATTAACCATATTTCCTCCTATAGTACCAACCATTCTGCTATTGGCCCTAAAGCTAGTACTGGCAAAAATGTTAGTGCTGCAAATATATAAACAATTATTACTAAAATAATTGAAAAAGTTAAGTTATTAGTTTTTAATGTTCCAGCAGTTTCATTGATATCTATTTTTTTAGAAAGATTTCCTGCTATTGCTAGCTGGATAATAATAGCTAAATATCTTCCAAAAAACATTACTAATCCACAAGTTATATTCCAAAAGATTGTATTGTCAGCCAAACCTTCAAAACCAGAGCCATTATTCGCTGCTGATGAAGAATATTCGTATAGTATTTGACTTAGTCCGTGGAATCCTGGATTAGTAATACCCTCAAGTCCAGGATTTATACTAACTGCTAGTGCAGAAAAACCTAGAATCAAAAGTGGGTGAATGATAATTGATAAAGCTGCAAGTTTCATCTCATTACCTTCAATTTTTTTACCTAGATATTCCGGTGTCTTACCAATCATAAGACCGCATATAAATACTGCTAAGATAGCATAGATTAACATATTCATAAGTCCTACACCTGCTCCACCAAATACAACATTTAACATCATGTGAAGCAAAGGAACTAGGCCACCCAAAGGTGTAAGTGTATCATGCATATTGTTAACAGTACCAGTAGTAAATGACGTTGTAACTGTTGTAAATAATGAAGATTGGGCAATGCCAAAACGCATCTCTTTTCCTTCCATATTTCCCATAGTTTGAGATATTCCAGAAAGACTTGCCCCATTTACACCATTAAGCTCATTATGATAGCAAACACCTAAGCCTATTACAAATAATATGGACATGGCAATAAATATTGATTGGCCTTCTTTGCCCAGCCAAACTTTCTTAGCCATAGCTTTATCTGTATGCTCTGGTATTTGTTCATTTCCACTTGCTGATTTTTTAATAAACTTATCATGTGCCATCTTTCCAAAAATGAAAATACATGATCCTGGCAATAACATCATAGTAATTAATTCTATAATATTTGAAATAATATTAGGGTTTTCAAAAGGAGTTGATGAATTGGCTCCGAAAAATCCTCCACCATTAGTACCCAAATGTTTAATTGCTTCCAAAGCAGCTACAGGACCAGCACCAAGTTCTTGGTTTTTGCCCTCAATAGTTTTAATTAAAATATTAGAATTAAAGTTTTGGATAACTCCTTGAGACACCAATAATAATCCAACAATAATAGATGCTGGTAATAAAAATCTTGTTATGATTTTTATAAAATCTACAAAGAAGTTTCCCATCTTCTCTCCAAGTATTCCTCTTATCATTGCTACGCAAGCTGCATATCCACTAGCTGCTGAAGTGAACATCATCATAATAATCACAAACATTTGAGAAAAATATGACAAGCCTGATTCACCAGCATAGTGTTGCAAGTTAGTATTAGTCATAAAAGAAATAATTGTATTAAAAGTTAAAGTTTCCTCCATAGGGCCTATTTTATTTGGATTAAATATCCCTATAGATTGAATTCTAAGAACTAGATATGAAAGTAGAACCAAACACGCATTTAAAAGAATCAATGACAATGCATATTCTTTCCAGTCCATATCACTTTTTTCAATCTTTAAAATTTTAAAAATTCCTGAATCCACTTTATCAAATAAAGGATCAGCGAATGTTTTTTTATTGTTAGTCATTTTATATAAGTAATTTCCACATGGAAATATAATGACTAAGAATATTAGTAATGTTAATAATATTTGTAACATAATCTCTCCTACTTACACAATTTTCTTACGAAAATATATATTTTTTATTTGTGCCATATATTGCTAAATTTTCCAAATTTTTACTAGCAGGTTCATAGCAAGGGTCTAATGCCCAAGCAGCCCTGAAGTGATTCATAGCCAATTCATGGTCTCCTCTTATTTCCATCAAAATACCTAACAAATTGTGAGGAACTGGACTATGTGGATATTCTTTCATTTTATCTTTTACCAATTCTAAACATTCGTCAAGGTTTCCCAAATCAATTTCTAATTTTATTAAGGAACAAAAATCATTCAAACAATTATTATAATCACATTTAGTTAAATTCATAATTTCCTCCATACTTATCTCCCAAAACTATATTTAAAATTTCTCAGGGTTAATCAGTGCATAAAACAAATAGCATAAAACCCCTAAAATAACAATTAATAATAGTAACATATAAACCTCCACAATAATTAATTACTTGTAATCTTTTTATCTATCCAATGGACAAATAATTTTAATATTAAAAATGAAATGATAATTATAGCTATCATAATAAGGTCTAACATTAATCACTCCTCCTATTCTCTAACTATATGTATAATATACCAGCTTTTACCTTAAAATGGTTTTAAAATATGCACCATAGACATTAAAATTGTATTAAAATTCACTGATTTTGCCTTTTTTTTAAATATATATAGTAAAATAAAATCAGAAATAAATAAATAAAGAAGGATAATTTTATGGAAAAAAAAGGTGAATTGACAATCTTCTTCGGATACTGTGCAGGTGTCGGCAAGACATACAATATGCTAGAAGTTGCCCACGAAAAGTACCTAGAAGGCATAGATGTGGTTGTTGGTTATGTAGAACTTCATGATAGAAAAGATACTCTAGCATTAATGAATGGTCTAGATATAATAGACTATAAAAAAATAAACTATAAAGATCATATTTTTAATGAACTGGATATAGATAAGGCTCTAAATAGAAAACCTGACATCATATTAGTAGATGAACTTGCCCATACAAATGCACCAGGAAGCAGACACAAAAAAAGATACCAAGATGTAGAAGAATTGCTAAGAGCCGGAATAGATGTATATACAACTTTGAACGTTCAGCATCTAGAAAGTCTTCATGATATAGTTGAGTCAATTTCAAGAATAAAAGTAAATGAACGTGTACCTGATTATGTATTTGATAATGCTGATCATATAAAAATAATTGATATCGAAGTAGAACAGCTAATCGAAAGATTGAAAGAAGGAAAAATATATAAGAATGCGCAGTCAAAAAAAGCTTTGGAAAATTTTTTTACAATTGATAACCTGGTATCACTTAGGGAGATAGCCTTAAGAAGATGTGCTGACAAAATAAATTTGTATTCTGACGATAAAAATAAACCATTTTTAAAAGAACATATACTAGTGTGTCTTAGCCCATCACCTACTAACCAAAAAGCAATCAGAACTGCTTATAGGATGGCTAACTCTTTCCATGCAGAGTTTAGTGCCCTATATGTAGAAACATCTGAAAGCAAAAATTTTTCTAATACAGAAAAAAATAACTTACAAAAAAATATAGACTTGGCTAAACATCTAAAAGCTAATATCGTTTCTTCTTATGGTGATGATATATCATTTCAAATTAGCCAATATGCAAAACTTAGTGGAGTATCAAAGCTTGTCTTGGGAAGATCCTCACAGAAAATATCATTTTTGAATAAAACAACTATAATTGATGAGATTACTAAGTATGCTCCAAATCTTGATATATTCATAATCCCTGATGCTAACAGTGAGTATAAGAAAAAAAATATAAGGCTAGATGAATTTGTGCATTTTGATAGAGAAGATCTGATAGTAACTTTGCTCATACTGTTAGCTACAACTATACTATCTTATGCCTTATTTATTTTTGATTTTAATACAACTAACATAGTTTTGCTTTATACATTATCATCCTGCATAGTTGGATACACAACAAAACACCCTATATACAATATGCTTGCTCTCTTGCTAAATATATTTATTATAGATTTTATATTTATACCACCATATTATTCTTTGAGGATTTACTCAAAAGAATATCTAATGATATTTATAATAATGAGCATAGTTTCTTTTTTCATAAGTCTAATGCAAAATAGACTAAAAAAAGAAAATATACTAACAACTCAGCAGTCACACAGCTTAGAAGTTCTGCTTAAAACAAGCCAGAGATTGCAGCTAAGCAAAAACTATGATGAAGTAATGTATGAAACCTGCTATCAACTATATAAGCTCCTAAACAAGGTAATAATATTTTATCCTGTTTTCAAAAGCTCGCTTTTGTCGCCAATAATTTATAACCCAAAAAACGTCGCAAATATGAAAGAAATATATTTACAAGACTCCGAGAAAACTGTAGCAAAATGGGTATTTTTAAATAATGATAGTGCTGGTGCAGGCACAAATACTCTAACTAATGCTAATGGCTTATATTTTGCCATTAGAAAAAATAGTGCAGTCTATGGCGTTGTCGGCATAGATATGTCAGATAAAAGTATCGGTAGTCAATTGTCAGTAAATGATAAATCTCTGCTTATAGCCATGCTAAACGAGATCGCTCTGGCAATTGATTCATTGGAAAATAAGTCTTGATATATAAACCTTAATAAAATTTAATATTATAACTTCATAACCTTTCTATTGAATACTTTGCTATATTATGGGGGTATTTTTATGTCCGAACTAATGAACAAATAATAAAGTATTAAGATCATTTCATAATTAATATATAAATGAGCAAATCAAAATTACCAGCTCAGCTGGTAGTTTTGATTATAATATAAATAGAGGTATGCAATGGTTATTTTAAAGAAGATTTCATTTTCAAATGAGGAAGTTGTTTATGAGTATTACCCGGAAGGGAAAACTGAATTTCTGGGTGTAATCGTCGCAGATTTAAAAGAAAGAAAAGTTTTTCTTAAAGAAAGCTCACAAAAGGATTTCTATAGAGAAATAATTGGATCAGAACTTAATGGTACGAGGTATAGTATTAATAAGATGCGAGTTGAAAATGGCGAAGAGCCGTATACTGAAGAATTGTACATTTGTAATCCTGATAAAGATTATGGTAGTTATGTATATGCAGAAAAAGCTCTATCTAAACTTGAAGAATTTCTTGAAACTAATAATTACAAAGATTAACGTGTAGTTGCTTGGTATTAGCAAAAATTATGTTACTAAATTTTTATAGATTTTTAAAATTTTAATTCAAATAAATGTAAAGAAAAATTTACAGATATGAGTGGAGATTCAGCCATTCAAATATTTTTTCACAGGTATATTTGTGATAAAATATTAGACAAGAATGCTTTATCTTTATAAATAGAAAGCAATGGAGGAAATTATGATTGAAAAAATTATTGACGACAATGAAAATATATTGTGGCGAGGAAAGCCCAATGCCTTTCTTTATATTGTAGGCAACCCAAGCATTTATTTAATTGCATTAATCTGGGGGATCTTTGACTTCTTTTTTATTTCTACTTTTCTAAAAGAATTTAATTTTATACAAGGATTTTTTATAATTTTCTTTATAATTCATCTTTTTCCTGTCTGGTTTGCAATTTTAATGCCGATTTACAGGGTTTTAAATTATGGGACTATAGAATATGCAATTACAGATAAGAGAGTTTACATCAGTCAGGGCATTTTTGGAAGAGATGTAAATAATTATGAGCACAGAGAGCTTACAAACTTGAAAGTAGATGTAAACTTTATGGAAAACATCAAGGGACTTGGCACAATTATCTTAGTTTATAATGGCGAAGGGGGAAATTCATCTTACAGCTTTAAGGCTGACGCAAATAAATTTATTTCCATTGAAGATCCCTACAATGTCTACAAACTTCTTAAAAAAGTATCTCTCGATGTTGCAACAGATCAAGCCTATCCTAACGCCTATAGGCCAAAAGAGAATGAAGGCTACAACACAAAATATAAAAGATAACTTAAAAGACAACAAAAAGGTCACTGAGAAAATTTTCATTTCAGAATTTTTTCAGTGACTTTTGATTAATGAAGGAAATTTCTGTAATATTATATTTTAATAGAGCCTTCTTTGTGTTATTTTATTAATAAATAAGAATAAATAATAGGTTATAAGAAAGAGTTGACAGGTGATGCGTATCCTATGTTACCTTCTAAATATTCTTTTACTATTTTTAGTTTGATTTCTAAATTGTATTTTGACAAATTATCACACAAAAAAAAGAGACCGATTAAGGTCTCTTTAAAAATTAAATGATTTTTCTTGTTAGTGCTTCCTGTAATGTCTTAGAAAAATTAATATTCATCTCAACAGCTCTATCATTTAACCAAGATGGTATGGTTAGTGTTTTTCTAACAGATTTATTGTCTTTATTAAGATTAACATCCGCTCTAATTATACTTAAAAAAGTATTTTTATCAGTCTTGATAGATTTAATATCGCTTGGCGGATTAAGTTTCTCGCCATCTTTAAGCATCTCAGACAAATGCAGTTCTAAGGCTAAAGTTGCATCTTCAATAATTTCATCTATAGTATCTCCTTGCGCATGACAGCCCTCTACGTCTGGAAACTCTCCCCAATAACCATCATCGTCGTGTATAAGCAATGGATAATAAAAAATCATATTTACCTCCTATTTAAATCATACATATCAATAATCTTCTTAGCTAGCTTTGGGTTGATCTCTTTGTTATGAACAGACAGTGTTTCTCTATTGCCGTCTTTAAATAAATGGTGGTAACTTCCAGTTATTCGTCTAAGTTCCCAGCCATTCTTTAAAAATTTGTTTAAAAGCTCTCTATCTTTCATGTAATCCTTCCTTACTTATATTGTGTACGTGTATGCGCATACTTGTCAATAGTTTTCACAAAAAAAGAGACCAATTAAGGTCTCCTAAAAAATTATTTATTGTTTTTTGAGCGATTTGATTCATCGCAAAATTTGTTTATTCACAGATTTTGCTGGAAAAGTCGATGGATAAGGCGATGTGGAGCTCTGAGGCAAGCGGAGTGTACGTACAAGTACTCGAGCATTGCCGAAGAGCGAACGAGCCTTAGGCGCGACTTTAACGCAAAATTAAAATTACTTTAGAACACGGCTACTAATCCATCCCGAGTAAGAAGCTCCATCCACATCTATCGCATCAACTAAATACCAAGTTCTTCCGTCATCAGTATGCTTTTCATCTTTAACAGTTACTTCTGCTCCGTCTGATAGCTTAACTATAACATCTGCATCTAGCGAATAATCTTCTCTTAGATTGCCTTCGTTTTTAACGTGAAATGTTTTTCCGATATCGCTTGTTTCTTCCTCGTCTTCTTCCTCGTCTTTTTCATCATCTTTATCTTTATCTTTATCTTCGTCAGCATCTTCATCTTTATCATCATTCTTTTTTGGCTCAGCATTTGCTTGTTTTTCGTCTAAAAGCGCATAGCCTTTAAAGCCAAGATTGTTAACTAATTCATCGTAATTGTCATAGTAACCATCGAAATAGAATTCTGATATAACTTTTCCGTTAGCTTTTTCAAAATCGTAGCTATCCATGATGTAGTAACGAGTCTTTCTTGTCTTAGTGCCACTCCACCAGTCGCTTTCATTGAAGCTTGCTTGATAAATTCCTAGTAATCTGTATTTTGATTTGGCATCGTAAGAATTACTTACTTCATAAATTTCAGCCTCGTCCATAGCTTTTTCCATTAGAGCAAGTCTTTCTATCTTAAGTCCATCTGGCTTATATAGTGAATCGTAGATGCTCTTATTAGCTCTCTTGTCAAGTCTATCAAGAAAATCGCTTGGAAGCTCGCCAAAACTATTAACAAGTTCAGCAAGTCCTTCAACAGTCATTTCTTTTTCTATAGTGTCATTATCAAATTTAATTTTGAATTTATCAGAAGCAAGTTTAACTTTGGCAATGATCTTATCGCCATTCTTAAGATTTTCACTCTTATCAAATGTAATTTCGCCATAGCTAATGCTATCTAAAATTTCATAATCCTTGTCTTTTAGCTTAGACTCAGTAATTTCAGGCATGCCGTTAAGTGAGCCAGTCGCTACAGCGTGGCCGTCAAAGCCTTTAACTTCAATACTTATGTCCATGTTTTTGCTTGAGACAAGAGCATCTGGTTTTAGTGCATAAATTATCTTTGGAACTACAAATATCGCTATAAGAACAAGTACTAGTGCTGCTACACCTAGGATTATAGGCTTTTTATTGACAGGTTTTGCTCTGTATGCTGGTCCATAGTCATCGTAATCATTGTCATAAGCATCGTCATAGCCGTCATCGTAGTTGTCGTCATAATTGTCATCATAATCATAATTATCATCATAGTTATCATCATATCCATCATCATAATTATCATTATAATTGTTATCGTTATACTCGTTGTTGTCGTTATAATCGTTATAATCGTTATAATCGTCGTAATTATCTTTTTTATTTATTTTTCTAGGGCCTCTGTTTTCCCTGTACTCTCTATTATTATCTTTATTCGTCATAGCCGTTACCTTCATCAAGATTTTCGTTTTGTGGTCTTGGTCTTCTTGGTGCATCTGGTCTTTGTGGTCTTTGAGGCGCATCTGGTCTAGCTGGTCTTTGTGGCGCATCTGGTCTAGCTGGTCTTTGAGGTGCATCTGGTCTTGGTCTTCTTGGTGCGTCTGGTCTTTGAGGCCTAGCAGGTCTAGCTGGTCTTTCATCGTAGTAATCATCATACTCAGCATCACGTTGTGGTCTAGGTCTTCTTGGTGCTCTTGGCGCTTCATCGTATACACCGTAGTCGTCGTCAATGTATTCCTTTGGAGCTGGTCTTCTTGTATTATAATCTTCAACATTGTCAGGATTTCTCAAATCTTCTGCTGCGTTTTGTGCTGTTTCTTTTACAGCGTTTGCAGCGTTTGAAACGCCTCTACCAACTGCATTTATTTGTCTTGATACATCTTTTGGTCTAACTCTTAAGAATATCTTTCTATAAAGAAGTATACATCCTATGCAAAGTGTAATTAAGGCTAAAATGCCGATGATAACTCCAAATATAGGCTTGTAGTTTTCAATATCAGTATCGCCTAGACCCATTCTAGCGATATCGCTCCATGATTTCAATGGATCTGCAAATACTTTTAAAATCTTTCTCATCTTGCTCATCGCGAAGAAGTCTATGAATGTGAATAATAGTCCAAAACCTATCATAACGTTGTCAAGTGTCTTGGCATTTCTTCTCATACCTCTTCTTAAAAGCATAGTGTAAATGAATGCAAGTGTAGTTGTTACAAATGTTATAACGATAAATATAAAGTATATACCTGTTCTTTTTCCAAAGCCGGCTACCTTATCTAAAACGTCAAAACCATCTGCATTGTTCATAGCTGCTCCACTAATAATCCAATCAAGTGCAAAAATTAAAGTGAATGCGAATAATAAAAGTGCGCTGAAAAATAGCACTTTGTCGTACATTAATAATGACTTTCTAGGTCTTCTTCTTCCTTCCATAATAAGTCCTCCTTAAAATATTTTTCTACATCTTAATTATACAATATTTAGATAAATATTGCAATTGTATTTGAATTTTTGATTATGGTATGATAATTATAAAAAATGCAGCTAATTTATATAGCTGCATTTGATAAATAGATTTATATTTTTTATTTTGATTAATTTTGATTCATTCTATACATCAAAAAGTGTCAAATCAATAATTATTTTATTTTGCTGCTCTTTCGTAGGAAAAAGAGTCAAATAAAAATTTATTTATTCTCTAATTTTGCGGAGCAAACGGATGAATGGGACGAAGTGGAGCTTTGAGGCAAGCGGAGCGTACAAGCAAGTACTCGAGCATTGCCGAAAAGCGAACGAGTTCCAGTCGCCGTTTGAACGCGAAATTAAATTTGATCTAATTGAGATTCGATGTATTGATTCCTATACAACTGATAATACATACCTTTTTTTGCGATTAGCTCTTTATGCGTACCCATCTCGGCTATTCTTCCTTGATGTATATATAAAATTCTATCGCTAGTAACTATGGTCGATAATCTGTGAGCAACGGTGATCGAGGTTCTTCCCTCAAGAAGTTTCTCGATTGCATCTTGTATTCTTTTTTCTTGATAAGTATCGACTGATGATGTCGCCTCATCTAGTATCAATATGGCTGGGTCCTTGATCAAGGCCCTTGCAAAGCTCACTAATTGCTTCTCGCCTTGTGATAGTTTTCCTCCGCCTTCACCGACGTCTGTATCGTAGCCATCTTTGAATGACTTTACAATCTCATCTAGCCCAACAACTTCAGCTGCTCTTAGCATCTCCTCTTCTGTCGCATCATCTCTGCCATATAAAATATTATCGCGTATACTTCCTCTAAAAAGATAAGGCGTTTGCAAAACGTAGCCCAAGTTCATTTGCACCCACTTAAGCGGCATCTCTTTATAATTAATGCCATCGATAAAAACCTGGCCCTTTGTTGGTTCGTAAAATCTTGATGCTATGTTAATGATGGTCGACTTACCTCCGCCAGTTTCTCCAACTAGAGCAAGTCTTTCGCCATCTTTTATTTTTAGAGAAAAATCCTTTAGTATATAGTCATCATCTTTATATGCAAAATACACATCTTTAAACTCAATCTCGCCCTTCATCTGTGGAAGTGACTTTTTAGGCGCATCAAGCGCATCGCCATAAACTTCTTCTATCTCTTTCGTGTCATAGACATCGACATCCGCCTCTAAAATGCTGTTGACCCTATCCATTGACGCTTGCATCGATATAAGCTCTTTCAAAACCGAGGCAACTTGTCTAATGGGCTCGTAAATCTCAGTCGAGTACTGAACCATGGCAAAGAGCGCACCCACTGTCAAAGTACCTGCTATGGCTGCTACCCCACCATCTTTAAGTATAAAAGCTGTGGCAATTGAGCCTAAGAATGTTAAGGACGGAATATATAGACTTTGAAGCGTAACTGAGTGTTTACTGCGTCTTTCGTATCTTTTTGATATTTCTTTGAACTCTTCAAGATTTTCCTTTTCTCTAAGAAGGGTCTTGATAGTTTTTTGTCCTTGTATGTCTTCATTTAGCTTGCTTGTAAGGTCTGACGATGCTGCCTTTATCTCCTTTTGTGCCTTCATCATCTTATCTTGGAAAATGTAGGTAAATATGGCTATGAATGGCATACTTGCTAAAACATAAAGACTTAGCCTTGCATTAAGTAAGTACATAGTTATAAATATGATGACTAGCCTCGATAAACCATCTGCCATATCGAAGAGGTTCCACGCAACCGATTCCTTGATTGACATCGTGTCATGAACAAGTCTTGAGACCATCCAACCAACTTGGTGTGTGTCCATGTACTTGGCTGATAGTTTTTGCGTCTTCAAAAATGTCTCACTTCTTAAGTAAAGTATAATCTTTTTTTCAAATTTTCCTGCCATAAAGCAATATGATAGCTCGGTTAATGATATCATCACAACAAAAAGCAGCATGATGACGATAAATTTCGGAAAGCTTTCCATATCACTTTTGTAGATGTAGTTATCGATGATAAACTTTGTTAAAAGTGGCCAAAACGCAAGAAGCACTGCATAAATTAGGTTAAGCACCGAAACTATGGCAGCTTCAATCTTAAATTTTTTCACTAAATTAAATAAACTTATCTTCATCTAGTCCACCTCGATGTTTTGTATCTCATAGATAGTTTTGTAAAGGCCATCCTCACGTATAAGTTCATCATGAGTGCCCTCTTGGACCTTCTCGCCCCTCTTCATAACGATGATCTTGTCAGCGTTCATAAGAGTTGAGATTCTGTGCGAGATGATGATCTTCGTTTGAGTCTCTTCGCTTTGACTAAGTGCAGTCCTTATGTTTATGTCTGTTTGCGTGTCAACTGCAGAAAGCGCGTCATCAAAGATGATTATAGGCGTGTGAACAAGTATGGTTCTTGCTATGGCAAGCCTTTGCTTTTGTCCGCCCGATAGGCTCACGCCCCTCTCTCCGACAATTGTGTCGTAGCCTTCCGGGAACTTCATGATGTCATCGTGAATATCCGCAATTTTAGCCGCTTTGATGATCTCATCATCGCTCGCGTCAGGATGTCTATATGCAATATTTTCTTTTATACTCTTGTTAAATAGATATGGTTCTTGTAAAACTATGGAAGTGTTCTCTCTAATCTTACGCTTAGCAATAGTATTTAGCTCTATTCCATCCACCTTAATGGATCCTTCGTAGTCCATAAGCCTAGGTATAAGCGAAACTAGAGTAGACTTGCCAGAACCAGTAAGCCCACGCACTCCAAGTGTCTTGCCAGCACCTATACTAAAGGATAGGTCCTTAACTGCATCATGTACCCCATCATAAGTGAAAGACACCTTGTCAAAGTCTATAGCTCCCTTGATGTTCATGTCTTTGATGCCCTTGTCAAGGTCTTCAGAGTCCATCTGTAAAACTTCGTCGAAACGTCTGATGGCAACAGTTACTCTTGTAAATCTTGAAAGCATTCTGCCTGTTCCTAAGACAACCCAAACCATATTCAAGGCAACAGCAAAGACTGCTGTAAACTCACCAACGGAAACAGCTCCATTTTTGTGCATAAGAACCCCAAATATCGCAATCAAAGCTATTTGCAAGAAGCAAAGAAATTCAGCTACTGACCAAAAGTATGCAAAATACGCCATAATCTTGTAATCTTTATTCGCAAGGTCCATGCTGGCCTCTTCAAATTTCTCAATCTCGTGCTTTTGCTTGAAAAATGCTCTAACAACTTTGTATGAGGATAAATTTTCTTGCACAGTCGAAGTTAGTCTCGCCTCCGACTTTTCGAAGGCATCGAAAACCTTGACTACGCTTCTATCGAATAGGTAGGTTCCTATGAATAGTATAGGCATCAAGGCTACGGATATAAGTGCAAGCTTCAAATTTATTGTAAATAGTGTGATTAAAGAGATTACGATGTAAGAGATATTTCCTAAAAGCGCCATCATGGTAGTAGAAATAATGATCTCAAATTGAGTGATGTCGCTCGACGCCCTTTGAAGCATGTCACCAGTTGTGATTGACGCCATGTCTTTAATACTTAGTGACGAAATCTTCGCGTAAATATTGTCACGAATGCCCTTGCTAATGGTGTAAGTCGCCTTGCCACTCATGTATGGCCTTAAGAAATTTAGTAGAGCAATTAAAAAACTAACTGCGATGAAGGCCGCGGCAATGAGTCCAAGACGCTCCCTCACTAAGTCTCTGCCGCCTAAAAGTTTTATAAAACCCATCATGATCTTATTAGTCGGCTCCTCACTGCCAATTATGCTGTCTATAGTTGTACCTAAGATTATAGGTATAAGCATTTGCAGTGCGCTCGATAGAATTTCAAATAAAAATGCTAAAAAATAAATAAATATGTATGGCTGTATGTATTTTTTAACTAGAGAATATTTTTTCATTGTATCACCTCATTTTGCCAATGGTATTATTATACTACTTATTATCACACTTGTCAAAATATTTGCATTCGAACGATTCGCATTCAAGCGAGCCCTTGAACGAAAACCTCTAGCATTGCACATCGAAAAGTGTTTTCCTTCGCTTGCTACGTCTACATAAATTGTTAATTTCTAAGCTTGTTCACCTGTGGTCTCATATTCGTTTCACTAGATGAGCCCACGGGCGGCTCACTGCGCTAAGAAATTAATGCAATTTATTCCGAAGGCTGCGCTCGTGAAAATCACTTTTCTCACTATTTATGTGCAAAAATAAAAATGGATACAAACTTAATTGTATCCACTAAACTATTTATAAAATTATTTTCTATTAGAACTTTATTCTACCCCGTGTCAACTAAGACTTAAGCTTAAAATTTTAATTTTAAGTTTAAGTCATTCTTCAAGCAGAATTTTAGCATAAGGCGCAGCATAACGAGCGACCGACTGAGGTGTACGTACGGGTACTCCGCAAGGAGGAAGCGAGCGCGCAAGCCTTAGGCGCAATTCTGCTAAGAATTAATTTGCTCTGACCATTATATTATTAATATCAACAATCCTATCACATACATGTTCAAGTAGCTCCACATCATGACTCACAAGTATAATGCTCATCCCATGTGTTTTTCTATACGCATCAAGTAGCTCTGTGATCTTGAGCTTCAGATTAACATCAAGTGGTGATGTAATCTCGTCTGCTAGTAAAACCTTTGGCTGTGTTAGTAGTGCCCTAATTATTTGCGCACGGCTAATCATGCCGCCTGATAATTCATTTGGAAGCTTTTGTAAAGAGCTTCTATCTAGCTCGAAGTCATCCATGAGTTTTTCAAGCTCTTCTTCGTTAAAATCTTTTTTAGAAAAGTGAAGCGCCTCTTTAAAGCTAGCTAGTATAGTTTTTTTCGCATCGAAGGATGAGACAGCGTTTTGAAATATTAGCTGTACTGGAAAATCATCGAGGTTCCTTCTTTTATCGCCAACTATGGGCAAATCGCGTCCCTTGTAAAGAATTTCACCTTTATCAAGAACTATGAGACCAGCTATGAGCCTAAGAAGGGTTGTCTTGCCGCTACCTGATGGGCCGATGATGCCTAAAAATTCATTCTCGTATAAATCTAAATTTAAATCGGAAATGGTCGGTGCGTCTGACATTTTAAATGTCTTTTTTAAATTTTTAATCTCTAAAATTTTTTCCATATATTTTCCCTGCCGCATCTAAAAGTAATTTCGTATTCTCTTCTTCGCTTTCAAAAATCTCGTCTGACGCTCTATTCTCAATGATACTGCCGTCTTTAAAAACACAGATCCTATCTGTAAGCGCTATGCCGTCAAAGGGGTTGTGTGTGATATAGATAAGGCTCATCTTGTTTTTGTCCATGTGATTTTTAATCATATTTATCGCCATATCGGTCGATTCTCTGTCAAGCGCGCTCGAAATTTCGTCCGCAATCAAAAGCTCTGGCCCTCTGTTTAATATCATGGCGATGACAACTCTTTGCTGCATGCCGCCTGAAAACTCATCTGGGTACTTCTTTGCATTGTCTTTACTGATTCCAATCGCTTCCAAGGACTCAAGTGCCTTTTCTTTGGCCTCCAATTTAGAAATGCCTTTTGCAAAAACTAAATCGCTCGTCATCTGATCAATGACTTTGATGTAAGGATTTAGCGAGTTTTGTACGTCTTGCGTGATATAGCCGATTTCATTTTTTAATTTATCTTTTAAAGTTTTTACTCTTTCACCTTTGTAGTATATCTCGCCATCTATTTGTGCTTTGTCCACTAAACCAAGTGCTGACCTAAAGGTCATGCTCTTACCTGCTCCTGAAACACCAATAACGCTCATCGACTTGCCATCATCAATTAAAAGGTTTATATCTTTGATTATGGATTTGCCAGCTATGCTCACTGAATAATTTCTTAGCTCAATCATACGTTCACCTCATCAAATGTGTAGTGAAAAATTAAGCTTAGGAAAAATATGCCAAGTGCTGGCCACAAAACTATAAGCGGTTTGTCAATGATGTAGCCTCTGTACTGATATAGCATGGTTCCAAAATCCGGCGCTGTGATGTCTGCGCCTAAACCGATAAATGTTAGTGAAGCGTAAGCTAGTATATGGTTTGAGGCTTTATTGCCCATAAGATTTAGGCTCGGTGCAAGAAGCTCTGGCAGCAAAAACTTTCTCATGATGTATGAGTTTGGTGCTTGCAGCATTCTAAGCGTATCAACATAAGGATCTCTAAGAATAATTTCGCTAAGTTTATAGCTTTGGTTTGCGAAGAAACCTATATTTGAAAAGCCTAGTGCAAGACCAACGGCTAGAACCGTGTCCGAGAAGATGATTGACGCGATCAAAGCAACTATAAAGGTTGGTATGATTAAGGTTAAGTCCGTTAAAAAACGTATGACGCTTAAAAATGCCCCGCCATAAAAGCCAGCTACTATGCCAAGTGCAAGTCCAGCTGCGTATGAGACGGCGCTCGCTATCAAAACAACGCATAAGGTTCTTAAAAAGCCTTGTGCCATAAGCGAGAAGATATCACGGCCCAAGTGGTCTGTGCCCATGATGTGTTCAGCCGATGGCGGCAAGAATTTATTTTTGATGTCAACGAATTTTGGGTTTTGTGTCGGGATTATTGTGAGGACTATCGCTACCAAAAGTATTATGACTACTGATATTATCATCTTTTTCATTATGCGCTTCCCCTCTTTATCACAAATTTCGAAAATACACTAAAAATTAAGTGTACAAAGAACATCCATATAATTATCATCATGATATATGTTTGTATGATTAGATAATCTCTGTGGGCGATGGACTCGATCAAGAATGTCGATAGTCCTTGTATTGATAAGGCGAACTCTACAACTGAGCTGGCGCCTATCACGTAAGCACTTTGACTGATAAGTAAACCGGAAAGGCCTTGTAAGGGCTCGTGGTAGCAGTACTTTAAAAGAGCCTTTTCTCTTTTGTAGCCTCTTTCAATATAAAAGCGGAAGAATGGTTTTTTCATCACTTCTAAAAAATATATCCTAACCGTTCTGGACATAGGTCCAATAAGTGGAAGACCTACAAAAAACGTTCCAACTGCTAGGCTTGCGATTGAGCCAGTTTTGAAGAACCTGATGAATCTGTATTTCACGCCAAAGAAGTACACAAAGAGAATAATAAGTATAAAAACTGGAACTGTTTGAGTGAAAAGAGCGAGTGCCCTTGTGAATTTATCAAAAAAGCCATCTTTAAGGCTTGACAAATAGCCTAGCCAAAAGGCTAATATACTCGCATATATTAGCCCTAATAAGCCAAGCATAAGTGAAACAGGAGCTCTCCTTAATATTTCAGGCTTCAAATCGACGTCTGTCATGTAGCTCTTGCCCCAATCGCCTTTGATAAAATCACTTATCCACTCAAAATACTGCATGCTAAGTGATTTATCAAGGCCGAATTCTTTTTTCAAATAGCTAATATTTTCTTCAGTCGCAGGGAGGTTTCTCTCACTAAGCGCCATCATAACTGGATCGCCGCTCATAAGCCTAACGATGCCAAAGGCGATCAGTGAACCTACTATGAATATCAAAAGCCATTTGAAAAAAAAGTTTATGACTTTCATTTATCTAACTGTTAGTGTTGGATTTGTTACAAAATAGTCTCCGTTCCAGATTTCATAATTCTTAATATTGTCAGAAAGCATTACAAACCAGTGCGGATCAACTGTGTATAGTATTGGAAGATCTTCATAGATCTTTGCTTGAATTTCTTTTGAAAGCTCGTCTCTCTTAGCAAGATCAGCTGTTACGCCAAGTTCGTCGATTAATTTATCAACTTCAGCATTAGTATAGTAGCTGTGGTTCTTAACAGCGTCTGTCTTAAAGTGTTGAGCGAAGAAATAGTGTGGGTTGCCGCTTGCTGTTGGGTTTTGAGCGTATAATAAGATATCGTGATTGCCCTTAGCAGCTTCTTCATCGATGCTGTCAGCTAGTGAAACGCTTGCTTCTATACCCACTTGTTCTAGGTCAGATACAAGTACTTGGCCAATAACTGGTAGATCTGGTTTAGCAGAGTATGTTAATATAGTTAATTTAACAGGATTGCCGTTTTTATCCATAAGTTTGTCACCTTCATAAGTGTAGCCAGCAGCCTTAAATTCTTCTTTAGCCTTGTCTACATCAAAAGTTAATTTTTGATCGCCATTGAAGCTGAAGTTCTTCGCAAATAGTCCTGTAGGCATGTCTCCTCCGCCAAGTGCATCGATAATCTCTTGTCTATTAAGAAGAAGGTCAAGTGCCTTTCTGAAGTGAAGGTCGTTTAAGTGATCTCTCTTAAGATTTAAGAAGCAGTAGTATTGGTATCCAGCATTGTAATCAAGCGCTTTGAAGCCCTTGTCCTTTAAACCGACAGCCACATCGTTTGTAAGGCCGAAAGCTAGGTCCACTTCACCGCTTTCATAAGCAAGCTTAAGTGCGTTTCCGTCCTTGAAAGCCTTGATAATAACTGTTTCAGGTCTATTTTCAAAACCATCGTAATATTCGTTTCTCTCTAAAACTACTTCAGCGCCTGGTTTAAGCTCTTTAATCTTGTAAGCGCCTGTAAAGATGTATTTGTCACCATCTTTCTTGAACATAACGTTAGTCCACTCAGCGAAAATTGATTCAAGATTAACTGCAGGTAGCTCAGTAACTATCTCTACTTTGTAGTCTTCTACTGGAGTGAAAACGATCTTACCAGCAGAAGCGCGAGCAAATTCGTTATTTTCCATGATCATATTCATTGCTTCACAAAATGCCTTAGCATCAACTGGGCTGCCATCAGCAAATAAAACACCTTCGTTTAATTCTGCTGTGAAATGAGTTTCGTCTTGAGCCTCGATGGACTTAACAAATCTTGATTTTAAAGTACCATCAGCTTGAAGAGTGTATACGTACTCACTTACGCCGTGGTTTGTGATGCTCCAGCCGTTAGATCCATCAAGTGGGTCATCACTTGTAATAACCCAAGTTTGACCAACAGTTATCTCTTTAACATCAGACTTTTCATTAGCTTCTGTTTTTTCTCCAGAGGCAGTTTCTTCATTCTTGTCTGCGCCTGTGTCATTAGTTTTGCAGCCAAATGTGAATAATAGTGATAAGATGACTGCTAAGAAAATAAGTTTTTTCATAAAATCTTTCTCCTTTAATATAATATAGTATAGAACTAACCGTGCTAAAAAAACTAGCCTTGCTCTGAACCGGAGCAAAACTCAAATACAAGTATCGGACTTATGCGTAGTGCAAATACCGTAGCGGCACTGTGTAGGACTCTAACCCACTTCCTTGTTATATTCTATCTAAGATGATTATACTACAGAGATTAAATTTAGTCAATTGAAATGTGATTGTATAAATAGAAATAGATACATAGAGAGTATGTATCTTGACAATTGCACATCGAAAAGTGCTTTCCTTCGCTTGCTACGTCTACATAAATTGTTAATTTCTAAGCTTGCACATCGAAAAGATAGTTCCACGCAGCTTAGTTCAACAAATTGACAATTGCTAAGCTTGTCCGACTATAAATCCATATTCGTTCCGCTACGCTTCACTAGATGGATTTATGGCCGTCGTCCTGCGCCAAGCAATTGAAGCAATTTGTCTCAATGCGCTGCTTTTGGAACATATCTTTTCTCACTATATAGTCTCAAAAATAAAAATGGATACAAAAAAATGTATCCACTAAAATATTTATAAAATCAAATTTTTACCCCGTGTCAATTAAGGTTTTAGTGTTTAAACTTTAGTTTAAACCTAAAGCCATTCTTCAAAAAAAATTTATGGATAAGGCGAAGTGGAGATTTTTGTCAAACGGAGTGTACACAAAGTACTCGAGTATTGACAAAAATCGAACGAGCCTTAGGCGAAATTTTTTTAAGAATTTTGAATTACAGCGAAATTTTATCTAATATACCATTTAAGTAAGCAATGGTAATCCCGTAGTTAGTCATCGGCACATTTTTATCCTTCGCCTTCATAACACGATTAAAAACAAGTGTTTTATTAAACATACAAGCACCACAATGAATAATCATGTCATATTTTTCAATATCATCAAAGTCGTCAGCTCTTGTAAATGTAAACTGAAGTCCATCGCCGAAGCGTTTTTTAAGCATGGCAGGTATTTTCACGGTTCCGATATCTTCGTTAATGGGTGGATGTGTACAAGCCTCGGCTATTAAAATCTTTTCGTCGCCCTTAAAATTATCGAATTTTTTCGCTGATTCGATGAAATAATCTATATCACCTTTCATTTTTGAAAAAAGTACCGAAAATGAAGTGACTTTTGTTATTCCGCCAAAAACGTCATAAACTTTTTTAAAAACTCTTGAGTCGCAGATCACAAGGTCCGCACCATAAAATCTATCTCTCACGCTCTCAAGGTCCTCGTCGCCCACGACTATGCTTGTCATGCCTTTGTCAAGCGCTTCTCTTATGGCTTCAACTTGCGCTTTTATCAGTCTTCCCTTTGGTGCTGCTGCATCTTGCGGCATAACCATGATGATGATCGCTCTGCCATCTACAACACCATCTAATAATGATTCTTCTTTTGTATCTAAAACTTTTTTAAGCACTGAAAATATTTTTTCTCGAGATGAGTCATCTCTATAAACAATTGCATCTCCATTATCATAGCTCACGTCTCTATCAATCGCCATAATAACTTTGATGACTGGCTTATTGTACTTTTCTAGCTCTTTTAAAATCGCTTCATCATCATTATCAAGGGTATATATAAAGGCATCGGCTTTAGAAAATTCGGCGCGAGTCTTTTTTAGCCTCTCATCTGAAAGGGCTGTATCGTCGCCAAATCCAGCTGTATCAATGAATACGACTGGTCCAAGTCCCGGAACTTCGATGGATTTACGAACTGCATCTGTCGTCGTGCCTCGTTTGCTTGAGACTATGGCTGCATCGGAGCCCATGATGGAGTTAAAAAGCGTTGATTTGCCTGCATTTACTCTGCCTGCGATGACAATGTGCTTTTGCAATGAACGCGCCATCATAGTCTGAAGTCTCTCTCGCCATTTTCAATCTTTTTAAGATTGTCTCTAACTATCTCTTTAACTTTTTCCTTGCCAATATTATTTATTTCTCTTTCGATAAGTGCTTCGCCTTTTTTTCTTGTCTCTGGCGATGCATAATCCATTAAATATTCTTTAAGTGTCATAAGTGCGTTTGGTTGACAGATGTTGCCGATTTGTCCTGCTTTAACAAGGCTCATGAATCTATCACCTGTCCTGCCTGCTCTGTAACAAGCTGTACAGAATGATGGTATGTGATTTGTATCCATCAGCCATGAAACGACCTCATCAAGTGTTCTTTGGTCCGATGTGAAGAACTGCTCTGTATCGGCTGAGGACTCTTCTTCCTCGTGTGCATAGCCGCCAACTGATGTTTTTGAGCCGCCACTGATTTGGCTTATACCAAAGTCGATTATCCTTGCTCTAGTCTCTACTGACTCTCTTGTTGAGATAATCATGCCTGTGTATGGTACTGATACTCTGATACAAGCAACTATCTTTTTAAATATATCGTCACTGATTGCATTTTCAAAAGTTTCTGGGTCTATGTCGTCTGCTGGTCTGATTCTTGGCACGCTAATTGTGTGTGGTCCAACGCCGAAGCGCGCTTCAAGGTGCTCTGCGTGCATCAAAAGACCCACGAAATCGTATTCGTAATTATTTAGTCCAAATAAAACGCCGCAGCCAACATCGTCTATGCCGCCTAATTGTGCTCTGTCCATGGCCTCTGTGTGATAAGCGTAGTCATGCTTTGGTCCTGTTGGATGAAGTGCTTCGTAATTTTTTCTATGATATGTCTCTTGGAATAAAATATAAGTACCTATGCCGACATCCTTTAATTTCTTGTAATTTTCAATGGTAGTCGCTGCAATATTAACATTGACTCTTCTAATGTCACCAGCTTTGTGATGAACGGAGTAAATGGTTTTGATAGACTCAAGTATGTACTCGATCGGGTTATTGACTGGGTCTTCGCCTGTTTCAAGCGCAAGTCTCTTGTGTCCCATGTCTTGAAGAGCGATTACCTCATTTTTTATCTCTTCTTGAGTTAATTTTCTTCTGCGAATAGTTTTGTTCTTTAAGTGATATGGACAATAAACACAGCCATTGACACAGTAGTTTGATAAATATAGCGGAGCAAATAGAACTATCCTATTGCCATAAAATTTACGCTTGATATCGTTTGCAAGCTTGTAAACTTCTTCGTTTAAGTCCTCTTCTTCAGATGATAATAAAAGAAATGCTTCTCTGTGCGAAAGTCCTTTAACTTCCTTCGCCTTCTCAATCGCAGCCTTAATCAGCTCTCTGTTGTGCTTATTTGCCCTGCCGTACTCAAGAGAGGCAAGAATTTCCTCATGATTTATAAATTCATCTGCTTTTTCAGAATTAACATCGTATTTATACATTGTAGTCTCCTCTCGTAAATTCAATCTCATATCCAAATTCTTTTAAATATTCATTTAGTTCGCGAACGCCTTCAATCGCCTCAAGGCCTGATGCCTTCTTGCCGTCGTATAGATTATAGCTCTCGCGTGCAAACTTTGGTGACACGTTTGGCATGATTACATTCGCCCCTGATAATATACCCAATTTTCTGCCATTTTCAACAATAGTATTTAAAGCTGTAGTCGATGGTATTAGCGCTTTAGGATGCTCAAGTCTAAGTATTGCGAGTAGTTTGCGTGTCATTTCTAGCGTTCCAGCTGGATAAGACTCAAAGCGCGTTCCCTTCGATGGGATGAAGGGCCCCATGCCTATCATGGCTGGATCTATCTCTCTAATTAATTTTATATCTTTTATAAAGCTCTCTATATTTGTAAATGGCGCTCCGACCATAAAACCCGTTCCGACTTGGTAGCCAAGCTCCTTTAAATCATAGATTGCTTTAAGTCTCCTATCTAAGCTTTGCTCAGCAGGATGAAGCTTTTGAAATATATCTTTATCTGCCGTTTCGTGTCTTAATAAAAATCTATCTGCACCAGCATCTTTAAACATCTTGTAAGACTCATAGCTTCTCACTCCTAAGGATAAAGTGATGGCTGCGTCATAGTTTTTCTTTAAATGAGAAATAATTTCAGAAAAAATTTCGTCCGTGAAATAAGTATCTTCCCCGCCTTGTAAAACGAAGGTTCTAAAACCTGCTTCATAAGCCGTCTCTGCCGCAGAATAAATCTCTTCTTTACTCAAGCGAAATCTATGGACAGAAGATTTATTCCTGTTTATGCCGCAGTAGTAGCAGCCCTCCTTGCAATAGTTTGAAAATTCGATCAAAGCCCTTATGTAAATCTTGTTCGAGAAAGTAGCTTTGGCCGTTTCGCGTGCTTTTTCATATAGCTCTTCTAAAAAATTTTGATCCTTACTAAAAAGTATTTCTCTAAGCTCCCTATCAGAAAAAAGCATTAAACTCCCTCCAAATCAAAGTTTGGCGTGTAATTCTTGCCATCTTGCTTATCTTGAACAAAGGCCTTCGAAATGCCAAGGTCCGCCGCATAGTCGACGAAGCTATCGTATTCTAGGTCGCTAACAGTCCTATTGATCTTCTTATAATTTTTAGCTAAATGCATTGGCTGATATTGGTTCATTAGTGAAAATATCACACTATCGCCATATTTGCCATAAAGAAGACGAACTATCTTTTTCGCATCGAAATATAAATTCGGTAGCAAAAGTAGTCTTATAATGACTCCCTTCTTCATTATCCCGTCCTCGATAATTACTTCAGGGACTTGTCTGTGCATCTCGTCAATGGCCTCAAGAGCATACTTCCTATAATTAGGCGCGTGTGAAAACTCATTGGCATAAGTGTCTGAAAAGTACTTGAAATCAGCTAAGTAGACGTCGATGAGACCGTCAAGATTTTTGATTGCCTCTTTAAGCTCGTAGCTGTTTGTGTTGTAGACGAATGGCAGATCAAAGCCCTTTTCCTTCGCCAGAATGATGGCGTCCTTGATAAGATGACTAAAGTGCATTGGCGAGACCAAATTGATATTGTGAACACCCTTTGCTTTTAGCTCGAAAAATATTTCCACGAGCCTTTCTTTGCTTATGTACTTAAATATAGCGTCCTTATTTTGAGAAATTTCATAATTTTGGCAAAAGACGCAAGATAGATTGCATCCTGCGAAAAAAACCGTTCCCGAGCCGCGTGTGCCCGAGATGACAGGCTCTTCAAAGACATGAACAGACGCCTTTGAAACTGCAAGTTCATTCTTCATTTTGCAAACACCAAGTTTTTCATCTCTGTCTATGCCGCACTTGCGCGGACATAAATTACATATATACATCATATCACCATGAATATTATATAACTAATGAAGGATTATTGTCAATAAATATGTATTGACATAAACTTTATAAAAATATATAATATAATCAGAAAGTAAGAAATTCTAACTAAGGAGGTAAGACTATGTTAGTTGAGTTAAAAGCTAAGTCGCAAGTGACTATACCTAAGGAAATAGTGAGCTTGATGAATTTAAATCAAGGAGATAAATTTGAAATTATCGAAGAAAGTGGCAGGATAGTTTTGATACCGCTTGAAGTCTACCCAAAGAACGTGATAGATGAACTAAAGGCCTCAGTTGAAGAGATAAAGGCAAGTATTGATAATGGTGAAAGACCTGTCTTTGACTCGATAGATGCCTTGTTTGATGAACTTGATAAGTAATATAAAATGCTAGAGACATCTCTAGCATTCTTTTATTTCGTCAAGCTCCTTATCAAGCTTCATTATTAAATTTTCTATCATTGTTCTAAAGCTCTTGACCTCAACAAGCTTATCTTTTATCTCTTTTGCAACTCTTACATCGGTAAAGATATTATCAAAGTATATGTCCGCAATATTATCTCCCAAGGTGTCGCTTATCTCTTCAGGAAGCCTCATGCCAATGTCGCCGAGCTCCTTATTAAGGCTCTTTAGGTATATGCCAGCTTCCTTTATACTAAGGTTCGCTTCTTGTATGTGCTTTCTCTTAATCACGCTGAAGAAGGCGCCTCCAAAGATATCAATCATGCTCATCTTTGACGCACCATCAAGAGACTTCACCGCCTCATCAAGCCTTAACAAGACCTCGACCGCAGCGACCTTTGCTTCTTTTATTTCCTTTTCCTTATCCATGGTTTTCACCTCTATATATATTTACCCAAATTATTTCTTTTCTTTAAATAAAGATATGCTATTAATCAGTATCGATCCTACTGAGCAAACAAAAAGGCCATTTATCAATGTTGGAGCAGTATCTTCAAGTGCAGTGAAATCCTTTATAAAGAATAGATTAAGCTCCTCTTTAAGAGCCACCCACAAAGTAAGTATAGTTAGGGCCATGCTCATAAATCTAAAATATTTTGCCTCTTTTCCCTTAAATGCAAAAACTAAATTTAATATGGCAAATATTACTGCCAAAATACCGAATGCTAACCACATAGCTAATCCCCCTTATTTATTCAGAACATTTTTAATAAAGTACTCAGTAAATTTTTTTGCTCCTACACTATTCAAATGAGATGCATCATAATAATCATCAAATCCTAGCTCCTCACCCATCACTTTGGTAAAATCTATAAAGTCCGCACCTATACTATCAGCGTAGTTCTCAAGTGCAGCGATGTTCTCATCGTAAACATCTTTTGTATAAATCGGCGTCTTTATAAAATGCACTTCAACGCCATTTTTCTTAGCGAGTTCATTTATCCTCTTTAGCGCGGCGTATTTTTTCTCTCTAAAGCCCTTATCGCGTGCTTTTGCGATATTATCAAGGTTTTCCTTACTTAGCTCAGGATTTTTTACAAATTCTTTGCTCTGACGCTCGAGCTTCACAAAACCATTCAAATCATCGTGGTAGTCCTTCCACTTGGCCTTGTAATCTTTTTCTTCAAGTGCCCTCCATCTTGTGTGGTACTTGATTAAAGGCATCACATTCTCCGCCCATTCCTCAGGAGAAAGGCTATCCTTAATCATCAGCGCCTTATTTATGCCCATGGGGAAGTAGTCGGTGTAAGTGTGAACGCTGCCCTCGTCTACATCATTCATCGCCAAGGCATCGAGCACGTCAACGTATATGGCCTTTGGCTTTGACCTCTTAATCGCTTCTTTGATGTAATAGTATGTCGCCTCAAGTGGCTGCTTTTGGCTCGCTAGTATATATGAACTAATACCATGCTCCGCCAAATCCTCTGTATCGAAGGAGCAATATGCGTGCGAAGTGCCAAAGAAGATGACGTCATAAGGCTTGTCCTCGTTGAAATATCCCGAAATCTTGTTAATCATGTCCCAAGGCTTCACATCGGATTTTCTGATGAAGATGATATTTAATTTTGCAAGCACAAGGCTCAGAATTATAACAAAGCCCGCGATTTTTAAAATTCTCTTAATATATTTCATCTCTCTCACCTTTTAGAATTGGAAATAAATGAACTGTGCTTCGCTGTATCCCGGTCCATATATGCCAAAAATTAGTATCACTACTAGTAAAAATATATATATCGGCCATCTTATAATCAGGCTTCTCTTTTCAATTCTTTCAACCATGTTCACCTTATTGTAAATAAGTATGTCAATCACCACGAGCATGGCGATGGCAATGAGTAAGATGACTGTGTCTTCGTATGGAAAAGCGATAGACGCATCCAAAGTCCCTGCCTGCCTCTTAAGTATGCCAAGTATAAAGGCCTTTGCCGCGCCAATATTTTTGCTTCTAAAAATTACAAAACTGATGACTGCAACGACAAAAGTTATAAGACGACGAATATTTTTATAAATAAAATTATTGCTAATATTTTTTGTGATGCCTTTAAAACTATCTTCCAAAATGTTGAAAATACCGTGAATTAGGCCCCAAAGAACAAAGGTGTAGTTCGCTCCGTGCCAAAGACCGCTCACTAAAAAAACTATCAAAACGTTTAAATGCTTTCTGAAAGTGCCTTTTCTATTCCCTCCTAAAGGGATGTACAAATAGTCCTTAAACCAAGTAGATAGCGAGATGTGCCAGCGTCTCCAAAATTCTGTGATTGATTTCGAAAGATATGGCGCTTTAAAATTATCCATAAGATCGTAGCCCAAAATTTTGGCAGAGCCCTTTGCGATGATTGAGTATGAATAAAAATCGCAATATATTTGCACCGCGAAGAGTAAAGCGGCGTAGCATAAAAATACGTATGAGTAGCCTTGGTATGAGTCGTAGACTTGATTTACAAAGATTGCTGCCCTATCTGCAATGACTAGCTTTAGGAAAAAGCCCCAAAGTATGTATAAAAGTCCTTTTGATAGGTTTTCGTAGCGTCTGTGGCCTAAGTTATCTATTTGCGTTAAAAGATTTTTTGATCTCTCTATAGGTCCAGCGACTAATTGTGGGAAGAATGAGACGAAGAGAGCGTAATTGATAAAATTTCTCTCAGCCTTGATTTCGCCTCTGTAAACGTCAACGATGTAGCCAAGCGCTTGAAATGTGTAAAATGAAATGCCCACCGGAAGTAAAACGTTTATTACGGGCAGATTGACACTCGCGCCAACAAGGCCAAGTATTTTATTTAAAAAATTAACTGTAAAGCCGTAGTACTTAAAGACGAAAAGTATCGCCAAATTGACAAAGAAACAAAGTCCGAGATAGATTTTTTTCTTTTGTTTTTCGCCCGCCATGTCCATGGCGATGGCTGTTAAGTATGTCGCTACTGTGCTAAAGAGCATTAGTAGTGAGTACTTAAGGTTCCAGCACGAATAAAAGAAATAGCTTGCCAAGAGCAAAAAGGCTCTCTTGACTTTTTTTGGCAATATGAAATAAACTAGGCAAACGATTGTGAAAAACACAAGGTAGCCAGCTGAATTAAATAGCATATATATTCTCCTAAATATTTAAAATGGACAAAGACCTCTATTTACGCGCCTTTGTCCAAGTTCATCATATAGTTTTGTCTGAAAGTTTTCTAATATCGTTAATAATAATCTTGTTACGTTCGAGCGTGATTATGCCCTCATCTTGAAATTGGCTAAGCTTTCTCGAGATAGTTTCACGCGTAAGTCCTGTGAAAGAGCCCATCTCCTCGCGATTGATCTTAAGGTCAACTGTGATTACGCCATCCTTGATTGAGCCCGATATTTTAATCAGATTGATAAGGGCCTTAGCAACCTTCATATCCGCGTTTATAACTGAGAGCCTGTCAATAAGCTCTTCTGACTTTCTGATTCTGTAGTAGGCTTCTTCCAAAACCTTCAAAACGAAATCCTTGTTCTTTAGCATGATATTTTCGAAGTCATACTTATTTATAACTATGATCTTTGCGTTCGTTGTGGCAGCAGCATTGTAGACATATTTGTCCTGATAAAGTATGTTGAAGCCGCCAACGAAGTCGTCTTTTTTGTAGATGTAGAGAATTTGCTCTCTTCCATCCGAAAGAAACATAGATATCTTCATAAATCCTTCGTAGACGATGAACATCCTGTCCGCGCTGTCGCCTGATGAGAATATGGCGTCGCCACGCTTAAGCGTCTCAAGCTTAAGACCTTTTCTGATCTCGTTAAGTTCTTCGTCTGAAAAATATGAGAATAATGGTATCTTCTTTAAATCGATGCTTTCTGGAAATTTATTAAGCATTTTATTCTTTATTAACTAGCACAACAAGGCTTTCACTATCGTCCAAAGCCACTGCGCTTATAGTATTAGTGCCGTCGAAATTAAGTGCTTCGCCAGCCTTTACAAGGTGTTTTTCTTCTTCGCCAATAGTAATCTCGAAAGAGCCCTTCATCACAGCAAAAACTATTTCCTTATCTGGATGATTGTGTTTATCAATTACATCGCCCTTTTTCAAAATTTTGTGAACAAAATTAACCCCATTTATGCTTTTTATTAAGCCTTCATCTTTTAAAACTTTTGCTAACATCTTATCACTCCTCTAATATATTTCTGATTTTTTCTTTGTAAACTTCTACACCCGGCTGACCATAAGGCTCTACCTCATCCATAACAGCGTTATAAACGCAAGATGCCATGTAAAATATAGAGAGCTTTGCAAGGCTTTCTTCGCTAATGGTCTTTAGCTTAATCACGCAGCTTGGCACGCCGCCCATGTGATGCGCCTTAACAGTCGCTTTGAAGGCAATTTCATTAATCTTATTTATATTCATGATAGCCTCATCTTGAGTTTTTTTCGCCTCCGCAAATAAATGCGTCTCGATTATATTGCGCCTGCCCTCTTGCAAAAGCTGACCCATAGAGTGCAAATCCTGTGTATACTTAAGATTAGAAACAATGAGTCCCTTGCCGTCCTTGGCAAGCGATTCGCAAAGAAGCTGCTTTATCCACTCAGTAAATGAAGCAAGCCTTTCCTCGTAAACGCTGATAAACTCAAGCGCATAAGTCTTTCCAGCTAGATGCCTATAGTAAGCGTAGTCAAGAGCTGTGTTTATGGTGCCGTCGCTTTCAAAATATTCTTCCTTTGCACTTTTTATACCCATAATTACTTTTTCTATATCAAGACCACTGGCCGCCATTGGTAAAAGGCCAACTGCAGTGAAAACGCTGTAGCGCCCACCTATATCTTCGGGTATGATAAAAGTTTTCATCTTATGTAATAGAGCAAAATTTGCTAATTCACTAGTTTCTGAGCTAGTCACTATAACGCTATTCTTAAGGTCAATTCCTTTTTTCATCATATCGTTAAGGAAAATTTCGAATACAAGCTTTGTCTCCATAGTTGTTCCTGACTTGCTTATAACGTTTATAGCGTAGCGCTTATCTTTCAGTTCATTAATTAAATTAATAAGGCACTCGCCATCAAGATTATTTCCGGTGAAATATATTGGGAAATCATTTCCTAAAGCGTCGATGAATGCCTTTGCACCGATAAAAGATCCGCCGATCCCGATAACTACAAGCGCATCAAAAGATTTGCGTATGTAATCAGCTGTTTTTTTGATATCACTAATAAAGGCTTCGTTCAAATAATCAAGCCTAATCCAGTCAGACGCATATTTCGTATGAAATTGTTTAAATGCATTAAGCTTTTTCTCAGAAGCACTCGCCTCGAACTGAAGCGGCTCCTTATATATTTCAAGCTGCATAAGATTCACCTCGCTTATAAGTATCTATATTATAACACGAAAAAGCATAAATTTCCAGATATTAATATAGTCTTTGATAAGATTGAGCCTATTGATGAAGAAGAAATTAAATAAATAGTTTAAAATTTTTAATTTCGGGTAAATAAATTACACTAGGGGGTAATAAATATGAATGAAAGAAAAGGTATAATTACATTTGCTGGAGGTCCAGTAACTTTAATTGGTGAAGAAACAAAGGTAGGCAGCAAGGCGCCTGATTTTAAGGCTCTTAAGAATGACTTATCAGAGTTTTCTCTTGACGAAGTGAAAGGTAAAGTAGTTATCATCAGCTCAGTTCCTTCAATTGACACACCTGTTTGCGAATTACAAACAAAGAGATTCAATGAAGAAGCCGCTAAGCTTGGTGATGCAGTTGTTTTAACACTTAGCTGCGACCTACCATTTGCTCAATCAAGATTTTGCGCTGCAGACGGCATTGACAAGGTTATAGTTTTATCAGACCACAGAGACCTTGATTTTGGTACAAAGTACGGTCTTGTGATCAAAGAGCTTCGTCTACTTGCAAGAGCCATCACTATTATAGATAAGGACGGCACAATCAAGTATCAAGAAATTGTTAGCGAAGTTACTAAGCATCCTGATTATGATAAGGCTTTGGAAGAAGCAAAGAAACTTATTTAAGTAAATATTTGTAAACATGAAAATGGCTGGATTTAATCCAGCCATTTTAAATTTGTATTTTTATTATTTATTATATCTATCTAAATTTTTCAGAGCAATTGGATGAATAAGGCGAAGTGGACCGACGAGGCAAGCGGAATGTATAGACATACCTGAGCATTGCCGAGGAAGGAACGAGCCTTAGTCGCCAATTGAATGAAAAATTATTTATTCAAGTAATTCATTGCACAAATGGCAAATATCGCCGTACCGTATTTTAACGCATCCTCGTTAAACATAACTTTAGGATTGTGATGAGCTGCTTCACAGCCCTTTACCTTCATATTAAGCATTAGATATGTTGTTTTAACTTTTTCTGCAACACATGCCATGTCTTCAGACGCCATAATTTTGTTATCTTTAATCGCTTTTAGATCCATATTGTCTTTGATAGTCTCTGCGAAAAATTCTGTTAGCTCTGGGTCTGAGTAAAGGCTTGGCACGCCGCTAAAGTAGTCTACTTCAATCTTAGTTTGTGTAAGAACTTCTATTGCCTTCATTGCGTCAGCCATCCTATTCTTCATATACTCTCTTACTTCTGGATTATATGTTCTAAGCGTTCCTTGCATAACGCATTCATTTGGGATAATGTTTGAGTTGCTTCCAGCTACGAATTGGCCAAATGTTAGTGTAGCTACCTTATTTGGATCCTTTTCTCTCGATATTAGCTCCATAAATTGTGTATATAATAATACTCCTGCATATATTGGATCGTGCGCTGTGTGCGGATAAGCACCGTGTGAGCCTTTTCCAACGATAGTGATCTTGAAGTTATCGCAAGATGTAGTCATATAGCCAAGATTGTATCCAAAAGATCCCGGCTCTTCGTCAAGCGATGTATGCATTGCAAGAGCTGCGTCTACATGAGGATTTTCAAGTATACCATGCTCTATCATAAAGCGTGATCCCTTAAAAATCTCTTCAGCTGATTGGAACATAAGTTTTACCTTGCCCTTGAAGCTATCCTTATTGTCATTTAAAATCTTTGCTGCGCTTAAAAGCATGGCTGCGTGCGTATCGTGGCCACATGTGTGAGCGTAGCCATTAGTTGCCTTGAATGGCAAATCGTTATCTTCAGCCATTGGGAGTGCATCCATGTCAGCTCTTAATAAGATGCATTCGCCGTCTTTACCCGAGTCGATGACAGCCGATACACCAGAGTTACCGTATCTTACTGGTTCTAGGCCTATCTCCTTAAGCTTTCCTTCGACATAGTCGCAAGTTTTTTGGACTTCTAGGCCTATTTCAGGCATTTGATGAAGATCACGTCTCATCTTTATAGTTTCATCTTGCATTTTTTCTGCTAATTCATAAAATTTATTCATAATTTCTCTCCTTAATATTTATTTATCTCTAAACCCTTTTTCTTTGCAAGCATCTTCACAAGTATAGGTGTGATAACTGAAGTGATTACAACAGCTAGAGCTATTTGCGAAGCACTTTGACTAGCGATTGATGCTAGATAATCAGAATTTTGTGATAAAATTAATGGTACTGAAACAGTTAGTCCAGCAACCGAAGACATTCCAAGTGCGCTAACGCCATTACTCTTAAGCACTTTAATTTCAAATAAGAATATTGGAAGCGCTATAAGCACGTAGAAAATAATTACTAAAACAATTCCTTGTACACCTGATTTGAATGATTCAATTAGATTAATTCCGGTTCCAAAGCTCCATCCCATAAATGGTGTAAGCATAGTAGTTGAACCTTTGAAAATATTTGCAAATTCTTTATCAAAGTTCGCTACCAAAATACCCAAAACAAGAGGTATAAGTGTTGAAATTATCGGTGAAAAGTCAATAGCTTGCGATTGAGCAACGGAATACACTATGATTGGAAAAACTGGCAAACATAAAAGGCCAGTCAAACCAAAAGCGCTCTCATCAGTCTTTGTCGCATAGTCCTTAGTCAAGGCCAAGTAAAGTGATGGGTTTAGTGATGCCAAAATGCACACAAAACTTAGTAAGCTGATGCCAAATACACCTGTTTCGCCGAAAAATTTGAAAAATAATAATGAAAATACCATACATAAAATAATTTTTACAAGAAGCATAAGTCCTTGTTTTTTCAAAACCTTTGCAAGGCTCTTAAAATCAAGTGATGTCGCTGAACAAAATGTTATTAAAGCAACGATGTAGTTAATTCCTTTTTTAGTAAATAAAGCCTCAGTAAGTCCTCCGATGTAGAATAAATTTGGCCAAAATGTTGCAAATACCGCGCTTATAAGCATTGGTATCAAAAGCAAGCCACCAGGGACTTTTTTCATAAATTTGTACATAATTCACCCTCCTTTGCACATTAATATTTTACCCTAAAACAATATTTTGCAAACAAAAAAACGCTCGGCCAATGAACGTTTTTTTAGGTGGTGTAAATTATGTGTCTAAGATTATTCTTACAATTAATTATAATATAGACCATAATCCTAGATATGTCAATGGATTTAGCTAAATTACTCGCTTGTATAATAAATTGCAATACATGCCCCACTTAGTATAGATAAAATTTATAATTATAGTAAAAAATTTTTATTTTTCATAAACGTATATTAATGGTATACTATTTAAGAATAGGAGTGATTTTTTTGAATACAATATTTGGAATAATAATCGTGGCGGCGGTGACACTTGTGAGCGACTATCTCTCAAAAACCTTGCCAGTCTCGATGCCAGCAAGCATTTACGGCATAGTAATACTTTTTTTGCTTCTGCAAATGGGTCTCGTTAAAAAAGAAAAAGTTGAAGGCGTTTGTAAATTTTTGATTAAAATAATGCCGCTAACCTTCATACCAAGCGCTGTTGCACTTATTGACAGCTTCATAGACCTTAAAGTCATTATAGTCCCAGTTCTAGTCGCAATCGTTTTCTCAACAATTTTCGTTATGGCTTCAACAGGTACTTTTTGTGAAACGCTATTAAAGATAAGGAAGGTGAAGTGATGACAGCCATCTTCATGCTTTTACTAACAGTAGTGCCATATTTTTTCTTTGTTTACATAAAAAAGAAGCTTAAGTGGTCTTTTATCAATCCACTTCTATTTGCAATAGCTGTCGATATGGCTGTGCTACTGAGTTTTAAAATTGACAGCAAAACTTATGCATCGGGTGCAAAATATGTTTCGCTATTACTAACACCGGCAACCATTGCCCTAGCCTTTCCTTTGTATGAAGAGCTAAAAACCATAAAAAAAGACATAGTCCCAATACTTATGAGCATAGTCTTCGGCGTATTCTCTTCAGTTTTGACAGTTTTTGCAATTTATAAGATATTTGTGCTTGAAAAAGTTCATTTTGCAACGCTTTTGCCAAAGTCCATCACCACAGCTATAGGCATAGACGTATCTAGATCGATGGGCGGTATCGTTTCAATTACAGTATTTACGATAATATTTACAGGCATATTCGGAGCCATGGTGAGTGATGCTGTTTTTAAAATTATGAAAATTAAATCAGACGTTGCTAAGGGAGTTGCCTTGGGAAGCGCATCGCACGCGATAGGTACAGCGAAGGCAAATAATATGAATGAATTGACTGGTGCGGCGAGCTCGATGAGTTTAGTCATCAGTGGCATTCTAAGTGTAATAATCTTGCCTTTCTTCGTATGATTTTTTGTTCAAGCGCGCCCTTGGGCTCGTTCCTTCCTCGGCAATGCTCACGTATTGAATATACGCTCCGCTTGCCTCGTCGGTCCACTTCGCCCAATCATCACGCTTGCTACAAAAAATTTGTTTGGCAATGATTCATTGACAAGGCTAAAATGCATCGCCTTATCCATCCGTGCGAAGCACCAAGGTTCACGGGTACCCATCCAAAGCTTGCTTTGTTAATGGGTGTGGTTCTTCACTTTCTCTGCAAAAACAATTATACTGAGTTAATTTATTGTAAAAAGAAATTAAAATATACAAAAAGGGACAGATTTGCTCTGTCCCTTCTTATATCTTATAAACCTATTTAACTATAGTTCAAAATTCTTTATAGTACATATATGCACCGTACCAGGTCCTGTATGAGCGCCTATGCATACCGCAAATGGGTTTAGCTTTATTACCATGTCTGGATACTTTTCTACGAGTAGCTCCTTTACCTTATTTGCAAGGTCTTCGCAGTCCGCATGACATACGTATATCGTGTTAGCGTACAAGTCATGACCCACTTCATTTTCGAAAAAATCAACAGTCCTTGCAATGGCTCTCTTAGTACCTCTAACCTTGTCTTCAGTGTAGATCACGCCATCAGAGTGCACATCAAGCACAACCTTCATATTGATAAGCTTGCCTATAGCAGCACTTAGCTTTGAAACCCTGCCGCCCCTTTGCAAGTACTCAAGCGAGTCAACAAAGAAGACATACCTTGTATTCTTGACAAAGCCATGTGCATAAGCCTTAAGCTCATCAAAAGTCTTGCCTTCTTGATTAAGCTTTGCTAAAGATAAAGCTTGCAAACCTTGGCCCATAGACGCACCACGCGAGTCCACAATAAGTAGCCTGTCGTCACCTATGTCAAGCGAGTTCTTCGCAAGCACAGCGTTGTTATATGTAGAAGACATGCCCGTCGACAAAGATACATATATAGCCTTGTCATACTTTTCCAAAACTTCCTTGAACTTCTCCTCATACTCATTGGGAGCTATGGCACCAGTTTTGTAAACAGTCCCCTGCCTCATATCGTCATATATCATCTTGCCACTTATGTCCACACCATCAAGGTAAGTTTCGTTACCCTTCATGATGACTATGGGCATGATGTCTATGTCATATTCACTTGCTAATTCATAGCTTATATCCGAAGCCGAATCCGTTATAATTTTGATGCTCATGGTATCCTCCTTTTTGCTAATATATATTATATGATAAAATTATAGATTTTTCAAGTTTTTAATAGTATCAAGAACTATAGCCGCAGCAGACTCAAGCTCTTTCTCACTCATAAGGCCATAGCCAAGTAAAAGAGCATCTTCACTTACGCTTTTTTTGCCAAAAGTGTAGCTCGATATAGTTTCAGCCTTGACACTTCTCTTATCAAGCATTTGAACTAGCCTACTGTAATCATCAAGACCACTCACATAAAGCTTAAGGTGCATGCCAGCCATGGAGTCCATAAGCCTAATGCCAGAAGCGTCCTTGAGAGCGTCTAAGAGCGTAAGCCTCTTTCTGTTGTAGATACCCTTCATTCTGTTGAGCTGCCTTTCAAAGTGGCCCTCCTTCATAAAGTCCTTCACGAGAATTTGGACAATGTTTGAAACAGGCGAGTTCATGAGCGGCCTTATGCCATGGTACTCGTGCAAAAGTGCGTTTGGTAAGACCATGTAGCTCACCCTTAAAAGCGGGCTTATGGACTTAGAAAAGTTTCCTATGTAGATTACCCTATCCATCTCATCAAGGCTCTTTATTGGGGATATGGCTCTGGGTGCATAACGAAATTCACTGTCGTAGTCGTCCTCAATAATGTAGCGGCCACTTGCAGCATTCGCCCAGTTTAAGAACTCCAGCCTTCTTTTGATAGGCATAACAGTCGCAGTTGGAAACTGGTTAGATGGCGTAAGTAGTGCAAGCTCGCAGTCCGCCTTTAGAAAGTTTTCAAAGCTCATACCACTTTCATCGATGTCAATCGGCTCGTAGGCTATACCATTGACCCGTAAAAGCGTCTCCAAAACCTTGTAGCCCGGGTTCTCCAAAGCAAGCTTCACCTTGTTTTGCAAGATTAAAAAGAGAGTCATAAGTAGGTACTCAAGGCCCGAACTTATAATGATATTGTCTTCATTAGTCTTGATGCCCCTCGCCTTGAATAGATAGTTTTTAATCTCGTGCCTAAGACCATAGAGCCCTTGGTAGTCTCTTTCGTAGAACTCAGTGTCATAGATGAGCTCCTGAGTAAATATCTTTCTAAATCTATCTATAGGGTAGGACTCAGGATCGCCCTGTGTAATTAAAAATGAGTACTTATAAGACTTCTTCTCCTTACGCGTGCTTATCTCTACATCATCATGCTTAAGAGTATATATAGTTCCTATGTCATTGACGAAGTAGCCACGCTTCTCCTCGCTCCTTATGTAGCCTTCAGAGATCAGCATCTCGTACGCACTTGTCACCGTGTTCACCGCAACAGATATGTCCCTTGCAAGAGTCCTCTTCGAAGGCAGTTTCTCTCCTTTTTTGAAGCGTCCTTCAAGTATTGCATCCTTAAAATATTCATATATCTGTTCATAAATAGGCCTATCGCTTTTTAAATCTATTTGCATAGCTCCTCCTATCTGGTACCATCAAAATAATCATAATTGGTACTTTTAATTATACCATAATTCAAGTATAATTGCTATAAAAGAGGAGGAATATTATGAATAAAAAATTTTTAGACTTTACAAATACACTTAAGGGCGGCGTCATCATGGACGTTACTAATCCTGAGGAAGCGAAAATTGCCGAAAGTGCTGGAGCATGCGCTGTCATGGCACTTGAGAGGGTACCTGCGGACATCAGACGCGAAGGCGGCGTTGCTAGAATGAGCGATCCACAAATGATTTTGGAGATAAAAAAAGCTGTTAAAATCCCTGTTATGGCGAAGTGCAGAATCGGTCACTTTGTTGAAGCAGGGGTTTTGGAAGCGCTTGGCATTGACTACGTCGATGAATCAGAAGTTTTGTCAAAGGCTGATAACGACAATCACATAGACAAATACCAATTCGACGTGCCATTTGTTTGCGGTGCAAGAGATCTTGGCGAAGCACTTAGAAGAATCGAAGAAGGTGCATCGATGATTAGAAGCAAGGGTGAAGCAGGTACTGGCGACGTTGTACAAGCTGTAAGCCACTTAAGACAAATACTTGGCGGTATCTCGCTACTTGTTTCAAAAAGAGAAGACGAGCTATATACTTTTGCAAAAGAATATAGAGTTAGCTACGATATAGTAAAGTACGTTCACGACAATAAAAAACTACCTGTACTTAACTTCTCAGCTGGCGGTGTCGCAACACCTCAAGACGCAGCACTAATGAGAAGACTTGGTGCTGAAGGTGTCTTCGTTGGAAGCGGTATATTTAAGAGCGAAGACCCAGAAAGAAGAGCTAAGGCAATAGTTAAGGCAGTGAAAAATTATGAAGATAATAAGATTATAGCTGAGGCAGCGACTGGATTAGGTAAGGCTATGTTTGGGATTAATGAAGATGAACTTGCTGTTCACATGGCTGACAGATAAAATTTCACGCCCGTGCGAAGCACCAAGGTTCTCGTCCGTTTGGACGAGGTTCTTCAAACTAGCCCTTACGCTCATTCAATTTTTGGCATAGCGCAAAGGTTCTCGGACATAAGGACGAGGTTCTTCAATTTGTTTGGCTATGACTCATTGACAAGGGTAATTAATTTGTGAAAATTATATTTTTAGGCAAAAATAAAGGATAGAGATTTTATTTTCTCTATCCTTTATCGTTATTGTGTTAAATTATTTAATTAAATTGATTTAGAACTTTCTTTGTTTATTAATCAATCCATACACATTAATTTTGCTGTTAAATTTTAATAAACAATTTTACTAATTAATTTCGCTTTTTCTAATTTTGCAGAGCAAAGAAGAACCACGTCTATATCTTTGCTCGAGCTTAGTTCGAAGATAGAGTCGATGGATGGGACGAAGTTTAGAATAAGCCCCGACGCAGTCGTACGTACGGGGTACGTCGAGGAGGGAACGAGTTCAAGGGCGCCTTTAGAGTGAAATGTAATTTCACAGGATAAACGTGATGATTGAACGAAGTGGACTGACGAGGCAAGCGGAGTGTACAAATGAGTACTCGAGCATTGCCGAGGAGGGAACGAGTTCAATGGCGCGTTTAGACGTGAAATTAGCGTGAAATAAGCTTTGCGTTCTTAATTACAGCTAGTGGAAACGGAATCTCCTCACTATTAAAAACAGTTAGTTCCCCCTCTACTGTGATGATTTCTTGTGGTTTTGGATATTTTTGATTTTTATCTTTTAACACATATTGCAAACCTTGTTGGCAGCAGGCTTGGCGGTCGTTGATGACGATGTAGTGATCCATGCCGGATGTGTCTGTGGTCTCTAGATCTACGGCGATGCCTTGTAGCTTAATCTTGACTCCTTCGAAGCTTTTTGGATCTTCAGCTATCATGGCGACGATGACGTAGTTCATGTCTAGATCATTGCCTGTTAAATCATAGTATTGGCCGCTTTCGTTTGTGATTTCGTTTTTCTCAGCACCATCATTTGTATCTGAGTTAATATTTTCATCAGAATTTTCATTTGTATCAATATTTTCATCTGAATTAGCATTTTCTTCTGGGTCAATATTTTCGTCTGCATCATCATTTTCAGTATTGGCATCAGCATTATCAGCATTTTTAGCTTTTGAACTTTCTTTCATCTTTTTAACTGTCTCGTTCACGGCGCTGTTAGGCATATAACGGTATATAACTTTTTTATTTGTGAAAAATACGAGTATCAAAACCAAAATCAATATCCCGACTATGGCCAAAATTCTCTTTCTTGTTTTATCCACGTTTCATACCTCCAATTATTGACATGATTAAAAATATTACGAGATTCATCACGACGATTGTCGAGCCAACTGGTGTTGCCGCAAGTATTGCAAATATCGCGCCTCCAAGTGCTGATACTAGCGAGATTATGGCTGAGGCGAAGGCAATCTTTCTAAATGAATGAAAAACTTTCATCGCTGAGACTGCTGGGAAAACGATTAGTGCTGCGACTAAAAGTGAGCCCACTAGCCTAATTGCAAGTGTTATCACGACTGCGACGACCATGGACAAAACTGTGTTAAGTCTTTCAACCTTGATGCCTGACGCGTTTGCAAGGTCTTCGTCGAAGACCGTGATGTAAATTTCTTTATAATAATAAATGAAGAAAAGTATCACTAGTATCGATAGTGCCACGGATATGATGACGTCTAGCTTTGTTAATGTAAGTATGGATGTCGAGCCAAAAAGTGTTGTGCACACGTCAACTGAGACGTTTGGTCCGACTCTAAATACGTTCATAACAAGGTAGCCCATAGCTAGCGCTGATACTGAAACCATGGCGATGGCTGCGTCTGAGATGATTTTCTTAGAATTATTTCCTTGTAAAAGTATTAGCGCAAAAAATATTGTTAGTGGTAGTGCTAATACTAATTTTTGTGTGAAGCCGATGGCTGTCGCGATTGATAGGGACGCGAATGCTACGTTTGATAGTGAATTTGCGATGTATGAGTAGCGTTTCAAAACGAGTATCACGCCTAAAAATGCTGATGCAAGCGCTATGAGTGAGGCGCACACTAGTGCGTAGCGCACGAATGGGTAGCCTAGATAGAAGACAAATTTATTGATTAATTCCATTCATTTTGCCTCCTTCCTCGTAAATCACACGTCTTCCGTCAAGCTTAATGACTTTGTTTGCGTATTTAACTGCTCTTTGGCTATCGTGTGAGACCATGATGATGGCTGTGCCACTTTCGTTTATTTTTTCAAGCATTTCGTAAAGGCCATCTTGTGCCTCTGGGTCGAGTCCAGCAAGCGGCTCATCTAGTATAAGTAGCTTTTTTTCTTCTACAAAGCTTCTTGCGAGCAAAACTCTTTGCCTTTGACCGCCCGATAAAGAAGAAAATCTTCTGTCTTTAAGATGTGCTATGCCAAATTTTTCTAAACATTCAAGCGCTTTACGCTTTTCTTCTTTTGTGTAGAAAAATCTTTTTTTAATCTTAAAGCCTGATAAAACGAGCTCCATAATCGAAGTTGGAAAATCGGCTGCTATTGATAATATCTGCGGTAGATAGGCGATTTCGTCTTTTGAAATGCCCTCCATAATTATCTCTCCAGATATTTTTTTATTTAAGCCTAAGATGGTTTTGATTAAACTTGACTTTCCCGAACCATTTTCGCCCAAGATGACTATGTAGTCACAATCATTTAATTCTAGGTTTATAAAATCACTTAGGACTTGACCTTTATAGCCAAATCCTAAGTCTTTTAATATTAATTTCATTAGTTTAGAGCCTTCTTTAAAGCGTCTAAGTTCATTTGCATATAGTCAATGTATGACTTGCCGTCCTTTGAGCTAACATTTTCCATAGATGTCATCTCAAGTATATCTTGGTCTTTTGTCTTTGTAGAATTTTTTACTGTGTCGGCGATTTTGCCGTCTGAACCCATTAACTTGATTATGTGTTTTAAACCAAGCTCGTCAAGTTTTTGTGCTAAGAAGCTGATAGTTTCAAAGCTTGCTTCACATTCAGCTGAGCAGCCAACAAAGGCAGCGAAATAATCAAGGTCAAGGTCACTTACTAAGTAACGGAATGGGAATCTGTCTGCAACTAAGATAGTATCAACTTTTGCAGTTTTTCTTGCTTCGTCAAACTCATTTTGAAGAGCATCAAGTTTTGCTGCGTATGCTTCGTAATTTTTCTTGAATGTATCAGCGTTTTTCGCATCGATTTCGCAAAGAGCGTCAGTAATCGCCTTTGAAATAGTTTTTGCATTCTTTACAGATAACCAAACGTGTTCATCATATTCTACTTCTTCATGATCATGATCATGGTCATGGTCGTGGTCGTCGTGATCAGCATGTTCGTGGTCATGATCATCATGGTCGTGGTCGTGGTCGTCGTGATCAGCATGTTCGTGGTCGTGATCAGCATGTTCGTGGTCATGATCGTGTTCCATACCTTCTTTTACTTCTTCTTCCTTAACAGTATCGCCTAAAATTTCAAGCATGTTAAGAACTTTTGCGTTAGGCGCTTGTTTTGCAGCGTCTGGAGCCCATTCATCAGATTCGCCTCCAACATATAAGAAAAGATTTGATTTAGCAATCTCTTCGATGTCTTGAGCAGATGGCTCGTAATTGTGAAGGCTAACACCATTGTCTGTAAGGTTAAGTACCTCTACATCAGTTCCTTCAGTGATATTTTTTACCCAATCATAAGCTGGGAATATGTTAGTAACTACTTTTACAGCTCCGTCCTTTTGTATGCTCTCAGCTTCACTTGCTGGGATTGACTCAGTAGCTGGTTCTTCTGCCTTTTCAGGCGCTTTATTTGAATTGCAAGCAACTAGCAAAACGACTGCTAGTAGGCAAGCTAAAAATTTATTTATATTCTTCATTTTATCTCCTTTATATTTATATATTTATATTTTGTATATTTTGTATATTTTGTATATTTTACCGATATTAAATTTTGCCGTCATTATATTTGGGGGTCAATCTCTAATCGTTCATGCGCACCATAAGATCGACAGGTGTCTTCACCGCTACCATAGTCATGGCAATGTTTGTGATCCTTATCGATACTAGCACCCAAAGTATTATAAGTACAGCCGCATTTGAATGATGCAAAGACCTTTGAAGGTCCGAGACCATGTCCATAAAGCGGCAAATCGGGCAAGCAGAACGCTTGCAGATGTGGAAGGCGCTTGTAGCCGCGACGAAAAAGCTTAGTAGCGACATTGCGACTAAGATGATACAAAGTATAGAAAGTAGTATTTTGATACGCTTTGGCATTTTGCCCCTCCTTTTTACACGCCTTATTATATAGCAAGGCCTTAAGAATGTCAAGATTTAGCGGTTTATATGAATTAAAATATATATGTAAAAGCGTTTATATTTGCTATTTTACGTCTAAATTGCGTCTAGAACTTGTTCCCTCCGCGAGCTCCCTCAACGTACGTATTTGTACGATGTCAGTCGCTCGCTTCAGTCCACTGCGTCCTATACATCAATTTATCCTGTAAACTAGCTGTTCGGTGTATTAATTTAAGATCTTTTACTTTTTTTATATATTTTTTTAAGAAATTTATTTGATGTGGTTCATTGACAAGAGTAAGTTTTTGTGAAAATTATAAATTTAGACAAAAATATAGGATAGAGATTTTATTGATGTGTACCCAGAAAACTGGACACATTAATATTTAGTTTACACTATGGATGCTAACCTATACAAAGTAGGTGGCATCCATTTTGTTTTCTTCTGAATTCTTTCGTTATTATAGTAGTATATATATTCATCAATAGCTT
>NZ_JBXXYC010000006.1:0-108297 GCF_057222035.1 Fenollaria sp.
CAAAAGATGACAAAGACAAAGTTAAAAAAGCTGTTGAAGATGCAAATAAAGATGGTGAAGGCAAGAGCACATTACCAGAAGGTGCAACAATAGATGTAGCAGACGATGGTACAGTAACAGTAAAAGATAAAGACGGTAAAGTTCTAGGAACAATTCCAGCAGACAAGACTATTAAACAAGACGACAGCAAGCTTGGAGTTAAAGCACCAGAAGCTGTAGAAGTTGCCGATCCTGAAAATGTAACAGGACCTGAACAAGAAAAGATCAAGGAAGCAATTAAGAAAGCTAACCCAGATTTAGCAGATGCAACAATTGAAGTTGATAACAAAGGTAATGTAACAGTTACAAAAGATGGCAAGAGTGCAACATTTACACCAGCACAAACTGTTAAGAAAGCTGGTACACCAGCACCTAGCTACGCTGACATTTACTATCCTGACACTACTATAGGCGTTGGCGATGAAAGAAAGATCTATCCAATCGGCTATCCAGGATATGTAAGCGCAGTACCTGGCGATATCGACGCTCCAAGAGGAGTTTATGTAAGAGTTAACCATGACGGTTCTGTAGACGTAGAGATTTCACCAAGATATACTGGACCATCGATGTTCACAATTACTGGATATGTTGATGTTGATGGCAAGATCGCTCCTATATCTATAAGGATTAGAGTAATTGATGACGTTCGTTCAGACAGACGCCGTCAAAGAATGGATAAAAGAGATGAAATGGATAAGGAAGATGAATTAATCGATACTAGAGAAGTTCTAACTCACAAGGCATATATCTTCGGTTATCCTGATGGAACTGTTAGACCAAACGGCTTCATCACAAGAGCTGAAGCAGCTGCAATGCTTTCAAGATTACTTGAAGATGAAAATACTGCATCAGCACTTAAACCAGCATTCTCTGACACTCCAAGCAAATGGTACAACCAAGCTATCAACGCAGTTGTAGCTCGTGGTATCATGAGAGGCTACTCTGACGGAACATTCATACCAAACGCACCTATCACTAGAGCAGAATTTGCTCAAATGATTTCAGCGATAGACGCTAAGCCATTTGGCACAGCACCATTCGCAGATGTTAAGGGCCACTGGGCAGAATTAGCCATCGGCAAAGAGTACGCAGCAGGAAGAATCTCTGGTTACCCTAACGGAACATTCAGACCAGACGCACCTATCACTAGAGCAGAAGCAGCTCACATACTAAACAAGATTTTCGAAAGAAATTATGATTTAGTATCAGCTCTTCAAAGTGAAGATAAAGGCAATATCAAAATCTTCACAGACTTGTCAACAAGTTTCTGGGGATATAATGATATGATTGAAGCAACTAACACTCATACTTTCAGAAGAAGAGTGAAGGGAATGGTTCAAGAAGACTGGAGCGAGATTAATAGATAAATTCTCGAAAACAAAATAAATCAATTAAGAAGAAGGTATCATCGCCTTCTTCTTTTTTGTTCCAAATTTTATCTAAGCAGCTCCATTATTATAAATAATTTAATAATAAATAAAAAATTTTATAATTTTTTTAATATGTCTAATCGTGATAAATATTGAAAAATAGCGAACGTATGAAGATATGTAGATATGTTAGTGGGAGCTAACGGTTTTGAGCATTGCTTGATTAGAAAATATCAATTCTTATTAATATAAAGTATTGTTTATAAGAAAATGTGGTGAATGTATTCTATTTTGTGGGGTACAGGCTATTGACAAAGGACTTATCATGTGCTAATATCTCTATTGGTCGGCTCGGATATAAGGCGCTGATCACCATAAGAAATTTATTAGGAGGTTTTTAAATGAAAAACGCAAAAAGATTTTTAACGCTAGCTCTAGCTCTTACTTTAGTTTCATCTATGATGTTTGCTTGTAAGAAGAACGATGAGCCTGCTAAGGAAGAACCAAAGACTGAAGCAGCTGCTGACACTACTGAGGAAAAGACTGAAGAACAAGCTGAAGATAAGTCTGAGGAAAAGACTGAAGCTCCTGCTGAAGATGTTTCTTTAGAGATGTGGGCTGGTGACTGGAACTCTATCAACGCTTTCTATGATGATCCTGTTGTTAAGGAAGCTATAGAAAATAAGGCTAAAGAAGAGGGTATCTCAGCTGATGACTACATCAAGGGTATCGAAGAAAGAAGAGCAACTGACTACAAGGGTCTACACGTTGAAGGAGACACTATCACTTTCTATGATGGCAAGATCGGTGAAGGCAAGGAGATTGCTAAGGCTGAATACAAATTAGTTGACACTATCCAAGTACCTCACGGAAATAAAACTTTAAATTGGTATGTATTTGAAACTGATTCTAAAGATGTTAAGAAGTACATGGCTTTAATGCAAATCCACGGCGAAGAGCACTTAGCTCATTACCACACAAGATATACTGATAACTTAGATGATATTAAGGACCAAGACAGCAAGTGGTTCCCAACATACATCAGAACATCTGTAGACAGCCAAGACATTGCTGAAGAATTAACTGAGTAATTTCATTAATATGAGGAGAAAATTATTATTCCTATGTTTACTCCTTGTATCAATAACATTTTTTTCATGTGATAACGCTATAGAAGAAAGAGGTATGACCGGGGAGAAACCTTTGGTTTATACTTCTTTTTTTCCTATATATAAGCTTACGAAGATGGTGGCTCAGGACGATGTAGTCGTGAAGAGCTTTATGCCAACGTCGGCTACGGTTCATAGCTGGGAGCCATCTGCGAAGGACATCAAAAGGCTAGCTAAGGCTGATCTTTTGATTGTTAATGGGGCTAACATGGAGAGATGGGTTGACAAGATTAAGGAGAATCTCCCTAATTTAAAGATTTTGACTTTATCTGACAATGTTGACCTGATCTCATACACTGGTGCAGCATCCATCGGTGATTTTCAGCTCATGACGAGATTTGATTACAAGGAAAAAAGGAACAACATGATTTTTGGCCACACTCACGAGGATTACTTGCGTATAGCCTTTAAAAGGGATGACGGAAGCATGAGTGAGGATGAACTTATCAAGGAAGGCCGTAAGATTATGAATGTTGAGGGCGACATCGTTCACCAAGAGACGCAGCTTAATGTTGAGGACGGCAAGGTCTATAGGATAAAGATGCGTCACGAATCGGGTGAGCTTAATTATGTTTTGCCTGAGACTGGCAAATGGATTGTTTATACTGACAGGCTTCCTGAGGATATTCTTTCATTTGAATTTGTCGATATGAAGGACAATCCGATGAAGGGTGAGGAGATTTTAAGAGGCAGCTCACAAAAAGTTGACAAGATCACTTATGATCCGCACTCTTGGCTATCTATCAACAATGCAAAGACTTATCTTAACACTATTGCTAGAGAGATAAGTAATTTGGTACCTAAGAAGGCGGCAATGATTGATATGAGAAGGTTTAAGGCGGTTGACACGCTAACTCTTTTACAAACTGAGTTTCGTGACAAATTTCAAGAGCTTGATAAGAGGGAGTTTATCGTAATGCACTACGCTTTTGCTTATCTTGCGAGAGACTTTAAACTAAAGCAGTACCCACTTCAAGGCCTGACATCGATGAGTGAGCCAAGCATTAGAAGCATGGTCAGGGCCATCGACTATGCAAAGAAAGGTCATATCAAGACGATATTTTATGAGTACGGTGCGCCGACAGCCATTGCCAAGGTTATATCTGAGGAGATAGCTGGTGCTCACATAAGTCCACTAGCTAGTATGGAGTTTATAATCCCGGGTCAAACGATTGATGAGATGGACTACATCGACTTGATGAAGATGAATCTAACGAATCTATATGAGGAGATGAAATTACAAAATGAAAGCAATTAGCATAAAAAATTTAGACTTTTCATACCTTGATCACAAAGTTCTCTCGGATATAAATTTAGAGCTTGAGATGGGTGATTTCATCGCCATAGTTGGAGCGAACGGTAGCGGTAAATCAACCTTCATCAAGAATTTGCTAGGAGAGCTTAAACCACAAAGGGGATCGGTAGAAATTTTAGAAAAACCTATAGCCTCATACAAAAGCTATAAGGATATAGGATATGTACCACAAATGAGTGTTGTCAGCAAGGTTAGCTTCCCCATCACCGTTAGGGAGATGGTAGTTTTGAACCTTTACGAGGAATTTGGATTTTTTAAGTTCCCACGCAAAAAACACTATAAAAAAGTAGATGAGATTTTAGAGTATTTAGGTCTAATCGAGTACAAGAACAAGCCCGTAAACGAGCTATCAGGCGGCTTACAGCAAAGAACCATGATAGCAAGGGCCATGCTAAACAATCCAAAACTATTAATACTAGATGAGCCAACAGCCGGAGTCGACGAAGAAAGTAGAATTTCCTTCTTAAAAACAATACAAACTTTGAACGACGATAAAGGCACAAGCATAGTTTTAGTAACGCATGACCTAGACGAGCTAATGAAATACGCTAAATTAGACGCAACATACGAGATAAAAGACGCAGGTCTATATCAATTAGAGATGAAAAAGGAGGAAAAATCATGCTAGAGTACGCATTTATGAGAAAGGCGCTAGTAGTTGCCTTCTTTTTATCAATCATGGTGCCAGCAATCGGTGTGGTTATGGTAAATAGAAAAACTTCGATGATAGGCGATGCTCTATCACACTCAGCGCTAGCAGGCGTTGGTATGGGACTAATACTTGGTTTCGACCCGCTTATAGGTATGCTAGCGATATGTGTGGTAGCAGCTTTCTTAATCGAGATCATTCGCCATAAATTCCCTCAATACGGCGACATGGCAACAGCCATCATCATGAGTATAGGCCTTGGAGTAGCCTCGATACTATCGGACTTCGCTCCGGGAGGAACATCATTTGATTCATACCTATTTGGTAGTATCGCCTCTGTATCGATGCAGGACGTGATTAATTCACTAGTGGTCTTTGTTTTTGTTGTATTTGCAAGCATCAAAGAGTACGCAGGACTACTTGCCATCGCTATAGACCCAAACACAGCGAGACTCTCAGGAGTTAAGGTAAGACGCGTAAACGCAGCATTTACACTACTAAGCGCGATCACCATCGCCATGGCAGTAAAATTAGTTGGAGCACTTATGCTTACATCGCTAGTAGTGCTTCCAGTTGCTACAACACTGATACTTGCTCGCTCATACAAGAAGACGCTGATCATCACCATAGTTTTAGGACTTGTTTATATGCTAAGTGGCATCACAGCAAGCTTCTACTACGATGTAAAGCCGGGTGGAGCGATCATACTCGCAGCAGTCTTTGGAATGCTTATATTTTTTGTGGCATCAAAATTACAAAAAAATAAAAGTAAATAGAGACAGAAGTGACTTAGTTATACTAGGTCACTTTTTCTTTACTTTTAGTGGGCTTGTGAAGAAAAATTAAATAGTAAATAAATCCTATTTAGAATTATTGCCATAGTGGCACTTTTCTGAAATAGAAAATCGGACATTGAAGATAAAAAAGTGGACATTCAGAACCATAATCATGGTGACTTAGTATATGCTAGGTCACTTTTCTTATTGCCAAACTATTACCGTATTTAATAAATATTTCGTTTCAGAAACTTTTTTATGCATTTCTTATAAATTTGGGTATATAAATTAAGTAAAAAATACACTAGCTATAAGATATAAATTAGGAGGTAAATATGGATATTAAAGATTTTACTGAACAAGAACAAAAACAAATAGAAAAAGGCCTATCTACTGCTGAGATTAGCGACAAGGAAGCGGCAGATAAGATTGTTGCGCTATTGCCAGAGGGCTGGATTAAGAAGATACCATTTTTCGTTAGGAAGCACGCGACTAGTAAAACTATTGAGAAGATAGCTAAGGAGCATCCTGATTTATACGCTATTGCTAAGCTTGAAGGCGATTTGCCTGAAAAGGAAAGGGAAGAGCTTAGGAGCATCATCACTAATATTTTCAAGGAAAAGATGGCTAAGCACAATATTAAATAATAGCGCATAATTGCGCCTGAGACTTGCTATTTTATTTTTTAGGAAAAAAAGGAAAATTTATCAAAGAACCCTCTTTACTTTAGTGGTAAGGAGGGCTTTATTTGTCTCGTTTGCCGCTTATCTATGCTTATGAAAACATTTATTTATCAAAAGTGGCTATTGGGTAATAAGTATAAGAAAGGAGTAAATATGTTAGAACTTAAAAATATATCAAAAATATATCATACTGAAGGCTTTTCACAAAGGGCTTTGGACAATGTATCGATTTCGTTTAGAGAGAGTGAGTTTGTTTCTATACTTGGTGAATCTGGTGGAGGCAAGACAACTCTTTTAAATATAGTTGGAGGTCTTATGCGTTATGATGAGGGTGACCTTGTAATCGATGGCAGATCTACGAAGAAGTTTTCGGACAAGGACTGGGACTACTATAGAAACGTTAGGATAGGTTTCATCTTTCAATCATACAACTTAATCAATCATCAAAGTATACTTGACAATGTAAAACTGTCATTGACACTATCGAATAAAAACACCGGCGATGCTGAAGAAAGGGCTATAAAAGCTCTTGAAAGGGTCGGCCTAAAGGAGCACATACACAAAAGACCGAGTGCCTTATCTGGCGGTCAAATGCAAAGGGTAGCTATAGCTAGGGCCTTGGTTAATGATCCGCAGATCATACTTGCGGATGAGCCAACGGGCGCTCTTGACAGCGAAACATCTATATCTATAATGAATTTACTAAAGGAGCTTGCTAAGGATAAGCTTGTCATCATGGTTACGCACAACAAAAGATTGGCAGAAGAGTACTCAACAAGGATAATCGGTATAAAGGACGGCAGGATAATTTCTGACACGGATTCTTATGCAGCGGAAGAAAGGGGCGACAGCTTTAAAATTTCAAAGATAGCTCTTAAGCTAAGAACGGCTCTAGGACTATCTTTTAACAATCTTTTGAGTAAAAAAGCGAGAACGCTTCTAACAGCTTTTGCTGGCTCGATAGGCATCATTGGGATTGCCCTCATCATATCTATATCAAGTGGTGCAAGTGACTACATTGCTGACAATCAAAGGAATGTTTTGAAGTCTTTCCCAATAGATATTGAGAGCAAATCCATCGACCTATCTAGTCTTACAAAGCTTGATAACAACGTTTCAAAGACTACAGATAGATCAAAACTTAGCTCAAATGACATCGGTCTTACAAATAGGTCAAAGATATCAGGTAGCGGATATGAGAATGACCTTGCCTCGTTCAAAGACTACCTAGACAAGAACGAAGCGGAGCTAGACGAAAAGGTAGGCAAACACTTTATTTCCTACGCTTATGATGGCGGTTTTGACATTTATACAAAGGATGCTAAGGGCAAAGTGATTAATACTGATGGCTCTGATTTTGAAAAGAAGAGCGTCTTTGGCTTTAATCAATTTTTCAGCCTGTCAGCATCAAAGAGCAATGACAATTTTTCTCAGATTATTAGTGATAAAGAGGGCAATATCTCGCCAATGGTTTTAGACGAATACGAGCTAATCGAGGGCAAGTGGCCTGAAAAAGAGGACGAATTAGTATTATTTACTGATTATAATAATCAAATTTTAAGAAGTAATTTCTACGAGCTAGGCTTTTTAGACTCGGAAGAATACAAGAAAATTCTTTCTGATATGGACGATAATAAAAAGGTTGACATAAAAAAAGTTGAGATTGATCCAAAGGAAATCATCGGTCATGAGTACAAGGTAGTCACTCCATCAGACTATTATGAAAAGAAGGATGCTAGCTACATTAACATCAAGGATGATGAAGAGAAGAAAGAAAAGCTTATAGACTCTGCTATCAGCATGCATATAGCTGGTATTGCAAGGAAAAAGATTGACAACGACTCCAATATAAGCCAAACACCGCTTGCTTATAGCAGTAAATTTACTGATGCGATGATTAAATATGTTTCAGAGCAAGAAATTATTAAAAAACAATTAGAAAATAAAGACATAAATGTTTTAAATGGACTTAAATTTAAGGCTGATACTGAAAAAGAAAAGATAGATCAGGCAAAAGACTATCTAAAGAATTTGCCAGATGAGAGCCTTACTAGCTTTAACGCGTGGATGCTGCAAAATAAGAAAGAGATGCTAGTAGAGATGCAGGCGCTTAATGCGGCCATGAATGCTATAGCACCAGCTGCGCCTAAGACAAGAGAGTCAAATGATAGGGCCATGCTAAACTATATGCTTTATAAAGGCAAAGACAAAGACTACTTGGATGTTTATGATGAATTTTTGAAAGACTATTCTTATAAGAAAAATCTTGAAAATCTTGGTTATATCGATGAGAATAATCCATCGAAGATATCAATATATGTGGATGAGTTTGAAAATAGAGATAAGGTTAAAAAGCTTATTAATGAATACAATGAAGGCAAGAAGAGTGCACAAAAGCTTAACTTTAACGACCTTATTGGCTCCATCGCAAAATCCATCACAGACATACTTGCAGCCATATCATACGTTTTGATAGCCTTTGTAGGCGTCTCGCTTATTGTTTCATCTATAATGATAGGCATCATCACATATATATCCGTCTTCGAAAGAACAAAAGAGATCGGTATACTAAGGGCAATTGGTGCAAGTAAGGGCGATATCTACAAAGTTTTTATGTCAGAAACTTTAATTATAGGCTTGCTTTCAGGGCTTATAGGTGTTGGCATAAGCTTATTTTTAAATATATTTATAACAAGGATCATGGTTAAGGCAACGGGCATAGCTACTATTGGCTCTGCGCTTCCAAAAGAAGCAGCACTTATCTTGATCGCAATATCAGTTGTACTAAGCCTAATAGCAGGACTTATACCATCAAGCATAGCAGCTAAGAAAGACCCAGTTGAAGCCTTAAGTGCTGAGTAAAATAAATTATAAGAAGACTAAATAAATATATTTGCCTTCTTTAATATAGAGGTGATAATTTTATGCCACAAGAAATTTACGAGACTATAATTCATCCGCTTAAGCCTTTTTATACGCACGACTCAAAAATTCTAATTCTTGGATCATTTCCATCTGTCAAGACTCGTGAATATGGCTTCTTTTATGGCCATCCACAGAATAGATTTTGGCGCGTGATGGAAGTTTTGTTCAATGAAGTGCTAAGTGATGACGTTGATGAGCGCAAAGATTTTTTATCGAGGCACAAGATTGCTCTCTACGACTCCATTTACCAATGCGATATAATTGGCTCTAGTGATGCAAGCATAAAAAATGCCCAGCCATCTGACTTAAGCCGCATTATTAAAGGCGCGGATATTAAAGAAGTTTTTATTAATGGAGCAACTTCGTATAAATATTACAAAAAGTATCACGAGAAAGAGCTAAAACTTGAGGGAGTGAAGCTGCCATCGACAAGTCCAGCTAATGCAAGGTATAGGCTGGATGACTTGGTGAGTGAGTGGAGAGTAATTCTCAGGTATTTAGCTTAGCTTTAAACAAATCGTATTTAGAAGTAGTTCCATAATGGCATTTTTCTGAAATAAAAATCGGACATTGACAATGAAAATCGTACATTCAAAACAAAAATCGGACATTCAGAACCATAATCACAGGTGACTTAGTATATACTAGGTCACTTTTTCTTTACTTTTAGCCGCTTTCGTGGTATGATTTATATATTACAAGAAGAATCTATAAATCAAGGAGTAAACTTACAAATGAAGATAATTTATAAAGACATTTTAATTAGAAATGTGATTGAGACTGATGCAGCTCAGCTTGCATCTTGGTGGAACGACGGCTCTGTCATGGCTCACGCGGGCTTCCCAAACGGCGTGAACACTAATGAGGAGAGAATTAAAGAGCAGATCAAAAATTACACTGATCTTCACAGAGTTTTGATGATTGAGTACAAAGGCAAGGCCATTGGCGAGATGAATTATGAGTTTTCTGATGATGATAGATGCGAGATAGGTATAAAGATATGTGATGCCTCTTATCAAGAGAAGGGTCTTGGACGAGTGATACTTACTTTGTTTATAGAAGAGCTTTTCAAAATGGGCGCGAAGACCATATTTCTAACGACAAATTTAAATAATAAAAGAGCTCAGCACGTCTATGAAAAGCTTGGCTTTAAGAAAATTCGTATTGAATATGACTCGTGGACGAATCAGCTTGGAGAGAAGCAATCGATAGTTTATTATGAACTGAAAGAGAATGAACTGATTGGTTTTAAATAAAAAAATAAAAATCAAACATTCAAAACCATAATCACAGGTGACTTAGTTTATACTAGGTCACTTTTTTATTTTTTGCAAAAAACTATTGACAAAGATCTATGACTATGGTACTATAAATGTAACATATTTAGTACTATAAATGTAACCATAATTATAAGGGGTGATAGTTTGGATGTTATAATCGAAAACAGAATCGCTGAATTTAGAAAGGAGCAAGGCCTTTCGCAGCACAGGCTTGCCAAGGCGGTGGACTTAAAGAGAAGGTCAATCATGGCATATGAAGCGGGAACTATCAGCCCGAGTCTTGAGACTGCCTACAAGATCTGCAAGGTCTTAGGCAAGGACATCAAGGAAGTATTTATTTTTAAATAGGAGGTATAGACGTGGGTCTTTTAATGAATACTGCGAGCGAAATCGCGGATAAGGTCAAGGAAGATTTTAATGACGATAAAAATTATTTATTTGCACTAAAACGCAATGACTTCAAAAGGGGTTTATTAAAATTATTTTTGAGTAGATTGTATTACACTATGGACGGTGCGAGGTCTTTTGTGTTGTACTTTAGTGAAAAGGGTATATATGAGAAGGAAATTTCAAATTCTGTGAAGGGAAATTTTGTTTTGATGCCTTGGGACGAGATTGAAAATTTTACCGTGGATTATAAGGGCAGCAAGGCGAACATCACTTTAGTTCATTTGGGTGCGGAGCTTCTTTATGAAGTGCCATTTACTGGATCCATGGCGAAGGGCAACAGGGAAAGGCTTGATGATCTTCAAAAGAAGGCTTATAATAAACTTGTTTAGGAGGTTTATATGAAGAAAATATTATTAATTTTACTCGCTTTATCTATGTTTATGGTATCGTGTGGAGGAAATGACAAGGAGGAGCCAACAAAGAAACCTATAGGCGAAGAAAAAAAAGAAGAAGAAACAGGTAAAGAAAGAGTAGATGTATTTGACTGTATTGACTACGCTGTAAGCGTTGACGGCGAAGACTACGGCTACGTAGAGAATATTAACGCAAGGCTGTTTAGCGTCTCTGGCATTAACAAGATCATGGCTCGCGCTTGGAAGAGTGGCGAATATGCTGATGACAAAGCTTTAGACGAAGTTACTGACTACTCAAAACTACTTAATGACGACGAAATCATCTACGGTGTCTACCCTGGAAGCATGGCGTTTGCTTTGACTTACAACGAAAAATACAATATCAGTTACAGCTTCGATGGAGACGACGAAGGGCTTAGAAGTTTTTCTTACAAGAAGCACGCGCCTGAAGAAACAAAGGTCTTTGGCGAGACTCTTTACTTTGACATAGACTACTTAAGCAGCATCTTTGCGTTTAAATACAAGCTTGATAAGGAAAACAAAGTCCTTGTCATTGACTCAAAAGGCGATTATACTGCTAGCATGACCGAGCTTGACTGCAAAGGCTACGACAGTGTAGATGCTTTACTAAAGGCAAATTTTGGCGAATAATAAATTATAAACTTAAAAATAAATATTTACGCAAAAAAGGCTCTCACTAATTTGTGAGAGCTTTGTCTTTCTTAAAATATTTACTTAGTCCAGCCAACGACTCTATCAACCGGCATCACAAACATAAGTCCAACGCCTGGTTTACTCATGTCGCCAAGTATATCTTCTATGGCAAAGGCGATGATGCCTAGAGCGAACTCATTAACAAAGGAAATGATGGGCGTTGCTTCAGGCGTTACAAGATTTAAAAATGATGGGCCAAGTAGTAGACCCATGACTATGTAGCCTGTAACGTTTGGCAAATTCAGCCTTCTCGCGATTTTTGCACCTATCACCCCAAATAAAATAACTATACTAATTTTTAAAAATATATTCAAAATACCCCTCCTACCTCCCTTATCTATTATTAGTATAACAGAATATGCATTATTTATCAACAGTAAATGTCTTATCGAGACAATGAGTGCCATATCGAAAACAATAAAAAAGGCTCTCATCAATTAAGTGAGAGCTTTTATATATATAATATTAATCTAATTCGCCAGCTTTTTTTCTATTTAAATAGTTTTTGTAAGCTTTCTTAACTTGTGGTGCAAGTAAGAATAGGGCGATAAGGTTCGGGATAACCATGAAACCGTTGAATGTATCAGCAAGGTCCCAAATGATTGATGCGCCAAACACTGAGCCAACTACTATGCATATAAGTACTAGTACTCTATATACATTGATGGCTGTTTTGCCTTTGAATAAGTAGCGGATGTTCATTTCGCCAAACATGTACCAACCAACTATAGTTGTGAAAGCGAAGAACATTAGTGAAACTGCTAGGAATATTGATCCTGGCTCGCCAAAGGCTGCGCTAAATGCATATTGTGTGATGGCAACTGATTTTGCTCCTGACATGTGAGCGTCTGTAGCTAGAACGATAAGAGCTGTTATTGAGCAGATAACGATAGTATCAACAACAACGCCTGCCATCGCTACAAAGCCTTGCATACAAGGGTCTTTAACCTTTGCAGTTGCGTGAGCATGTGGTGTTGAACCCATACCAGCTTCGTTTGAGAAAAGTCCTCTAGCAACACCGTTTTTGATAGCTTCTTTCATAACTGTACCAGCCATACCACCTACAACTGCTTGAGTTGAGAAGGCTTCTCTGAATACGCCAGAGAAAACTAGTCCTAAATGATGTCTATATACATAAAGTATAAAACATGCACCGATGATGTAGATAATAGCCATGAAAGGAACTACAAGCTCCGCCATAGTCGTGATTCTCTTAAGACCACCCATGATAACAAAGCCAACAAGTACTGCAAGAGCAATACCGATGTATAGTGAGTTAACGTTTATTGCATTTGACATTGCAAGAGAGATTGAGTTTGATTGAACCATGTTACCAACAAAGCCAAGAGCTAAAATTATAGTGATTGAGAATATTGCTGCTAGTGGTTTAGATTTAAGTCCTTTGGAAATGTAGTATGAAGGACCGCCCACAGGCTCGCCATCTCTTTCTTCTCTGTACAATTGTGCAAGAACTGCTTCGGCAAATATAGTTGACATACCAAGTATACCTGAAACCCACATCCAGAAAATTGCGCCCGGTCCACCAGATGCAACGGCTGTCGCTACACCACCTATGTTACCAGTACCAACTTGAGCAGCTATCGCTGTAGCAAGTGCTTGGAATGAGTTTACTTCTACCTCGCCGTCTTTGGATTTTTCTTTTTTCTTAAACATTCCGCCAAAAGCGTACTTAAATGCTAAGCCTATCTTAGTGATCTGTGGAAAACCTAGATAAACAGTATAAAAAATACCTAGAGCTAAAAGTGCATACATCAAAAATTTTGACCACAATACACTGTTAATCGCTTTGATTATAGGCTCTAACTCGAATGCTAAATATGTATTAAGCATATTTTTTCCTCCTTTTAATTTTGTATTTATATTGTAACATAAACCTGCTAAAGTGTAAATAAAATACATCGTTTCTGTGATGAAAATAATTTATAAGTATTATAAGAAAATTTTATAGTTTCATTAAATTTATTGTAATTTTATCAATATAAACATGAAAAAGCACACAAATTGATGTGTGCTTAAAAAATCTTCCATTATAATATATATTATTGTTTATCTTTAATTTTTAATAAATCTTCACCAAGCTTATAAATATTACCTGCGCCGACAGTTAAGATGATGTCGTTTTCCCTTAAATTATCAAGAAGATAGTTTTCTATGTCTTCAAATTTTGAGATATACATAGCATCGTAGCCGTGCTCCTTCATCGAATTGATCAAATCTTTCGAGTGAACAAGCTTAGTATCTTTTTCTCTGGCAGCGTATATGTCAGTGATGATGGTAACATCGCTTCTTTTAAACGCTTCAGCAAAGCCTTGTAAAAGTTTTTGTGTTCTAGTGAAGGTATGTGGCTGGAATATGGTGATGATTCTGCCTTTAGCCATCTTTTTAACGGCTTCAAGTGTCGCCATGATCTCAGTTGGGTGGTGAGCGTAGTCATCTATGATACGAACGCTTCCGATATAGCCCTTAGTCTCGATCCTTCTGTGAACGCCAGCGTAAAGAAGTATATATTTTTTAATATCTTCAAGTGATGCACCATAAGTATTCGCCATAGCGATGGCAGCAAGCGCATTATAAACGTTATGCTTACCTAAAACACTTAATTTAATCTCAGTTATTTTATTGTTATGAATAAGATCAAAATTAGCGCAGCCATTCTCATCATAAGTGATGTTTTCAGCCTTGTAGTCAGCATCAGAGTCAACACCGAAGCTGATAGTCTTAGCTGTAACATCTTTTATCGCTTCAAGAACGTGTTCGTCATCCTTATTATATACTACATAACCAGTTGATGGCACGTCGTCAGCATATTTTTTAAAAGTAGCGATTATGTCATCAATATTTTTATAAAAGTCCAAGTGGTCCTCGTCAATATTTAAAATCATGGCCATGGTAGGATTGTATTTTAGTATGTTTGCCTTGTATTCACATGCCTCACTGATGATGATATTACCCTTACCAATCCTTATATTGCCGCCAATCTCATCAAGTTCACCGCCTAAAAGTATGGTTGGATCCATCTGAGTATGTGTTGTGATCGAAGCAATCATCGATGTTGTAGTAGTTTTACCATGAGTGCCTGAAACGCAAACTGAGTTAGGGAAGAGCTTCATCACTTCACCTAAAAAGCTTGCTCTATCATAAATTTCTAAACCAAGTTCCTTAGCTCTTAAAAGCTCTGGATTGTCTGGACGTATTGCGTCTGTGTAAACAACTACCTTTGATGACTCAACATTTTTTGCATCGTGTTTATTGTATACAACGGCGCCCATTTTTTTAAGTCTTTCTATGATTTGTGACTCGCCAGTATCAGTTCCTTTAACTTTACATCCCTCAGAAATAAGTAATTCGGCAAGACCACTCATACCGATACCACCTATGCCTATGAAAAATATATTGTCAATATTGTGTTTTTTCAAAAAAAAGCCCATATTTCCTCCTAAATATGAAAAAAGTACTTGAAATTATTTCAACTCTTTAGTATAATATATATATAAGCTAATTTATAATTTTGCTTATATACTTATCATAATATATATTATGAGAAAAATCAAGCAATTTTTAGCTAAATTAGGAGGATGGGAAAATGACAATTACAGACGTAAGAGTAAGACTTGTTGAAAAGGACGGTTTAAACTTAAAGGCAACAGCTTCTGTTACTTTTGATAACGCTTTTGTTGTTCATGACATCAAAGTTATTGAAGGAAGAGAAGGTTTATTCATCGCAATGCCTTCAAGAAAAGTACCTAACGGTACTTACAGAGACATAGCTCACCCAATCAACACTGAAACAAGAGCTGACATCGAAGAAAAAGTTTACAAAGCTTACGAAGCAGCTGTTGAAGACGCAAAAAACGAAGCTGATGAAGAAATACTAGTGATGGAAGAAAAATAGTTATTTTGTAATTAGTGTGAAATAGGAGCCTTAGCCAGGCTCTTTTTTCTTTGCAAATATATTTTTTAAGAATATATAAATATTTAAAATAATATCTCCATTCGCAAGGCGAAACATCTTGACAAGTTTCTCTCTTAGTGATAAAATGAAAAAATTGAAAGGATGAGTTAAATGAAAAATTTACGAGCTATGTTTAATGACAAAAGATTTTTAAAATTAGTATATAGCCTTGCAGTACCAGTTGCACTTCAAAATTTGCTCGCAAGTGTACTTAATACACTAGATACAACCATGATATCATCACTTGGCGACTATGCGATATCAGCTGTTGGACTTGCAAACCAAATTTTCTTCTTCATGACACTAATTTGCTTTGGTATAGCGACAGGAACCTCAGCGATGATAGCTCAGTTCTACGGTAAAGAAGACTACCAAGGCGTTAGAAGATCACATGGTATGGCGCTAATACTAGCAGTTATAGTATCAAGCGTATTTACAGTACTTGCGCTACTGATACCAGAACAACTTATGAAAATCTTTACACAAGACCCAAAGGTTATACCTTATGGAGTTACTTATCTTAGAGTAGTTTCATTCTCATACATACTAACAGCAGTAAACTTCATTTACTCAGTATCGATGAGAAGCATTGGCAATGCAAAGACGCCTCTAGTTGCCTCAACCATCGCCTTTTTCGGAAATGCCTTCTTTAACTATGTATTTATATTTGGTAAACTTGGTTTTCCAGCCATGGGCGTAGCGGGTGGCGCTTTAGGTACAATATTTGCACGTATATTAGAATTTGCAGTTTTATATATAGCACTTAAAAAACATAGAGGACCACTAACAGGTAAAATAAAAGACTTCGTGACATTCGACAGCCATTTCAAAAAAATGTATATAATGACAGCCGGACCAGTTATTATAAACGAAACATTCTGGTCACTAGGCCAAATCGTTTACCAAATTGCATACGCAAAGCTTGGCACAAGAAGCGTTACAGCCTTGCAGATAGGTATGACAGTACAAAATATATTCTTCGTTCTAGCTAGAGGCTTAGCAGGCGCATGCACAGTTATAGTCGGTAACTACATTGGCGCAGGAGATGAAGAAAAAGCATACAAATACGGCACATGGCTTTTGCAGTTATCAGCACTAACAGGCGTTATACTTGGCGCCTTGATGATAATATTTAGAGATACTTTCTTTGTGATGTTTCCAAATATCACAGCAGAGTCAAAAGCAATCGCATCAAATTTATTTATAGCTATGGGACTAATACTTTTCGTTAAAACACATAACTCGACCCTTGTAGTCGGCATATTTAGAGGCGGTGGAGACACAAGATACTCAATGCTTTTAGAGATGAGCTGCGTTTGGCTAATTGGAGTGCCAATGTCATTTTTAGGCTCAGTAGTATTTAAATTACCGCTACATTTTGTGTATTTGATGGCATGCTGCGAAGAAGTGGCCAAGGCTTGCATAGGACTACCCAGAGTAATATCAAAGAAATGGATAAAAAATCTAACAGATTAATAGATAAATATTTTAGAGCAGTTTAGGCTGCTCTTTTTTATGCCAAACACTTGAATGAAAATACGCCATTTACTTGAATGAATATTGACAAATGTGTATATATATGGTATTATAAGCATAAGAGGTGAGAGGCTCATGAAGAATTATTTACCAAGAATTACTGATAAATTACTTGATGAAAGACTTAAAGCAAAGGGAGCTATACTTATAGAAGGACCAAAATGGTGCGGAAAAACTACAAGTGCAAAAGAGTTCGCCAAGAGCTTTATTGCTATGGATGAGCCAGATAAGACTAAACAATATAAACAGATGGCTGAACTTAATCCAAGCGCTTTGCTTGAAGGAGAAACGCCTAGACTTGTTGATGAGTGGCAGCTTGCGCCAAACTTGTGGAACGCTGTTAGATATGAAGTCGATAAAAGGGACGACTTCGGTCAGTTTATATTGACAGGATCTGCTGTACCAGCTGAATTTGACGCGTCTATGCACAGTGGTACTGGCAGAATATCAAGACTTTATATGAGAACTATGAGTTTATATGAGTCTAAGGATTCGGATGGAGCCATTTCTTTGAGTGATCTTTTCGATGATAAAGAAATTTCGTGTGCAAATCATAAAACTTTGGATGATATTGCATTTTTGATATGCAGAGGCGGTTGGCCTATATCGATTAAATTAGAAGGTAAAGCTTCTCTATTTCAAGCGATAGATTATTTTGATTCTGTTGTGAAAAATGATATAAGCAGGGTTGATTCTGTAAAGAGAGATGTAGAAAAGGCAAAAAGCTTATTAAGGTCTTATGCAAGGCATGTAGGTTCACAGGCTCCTTTAGAAACTATAAGGAAGGATATGTTAGCTAATCAGGCTGATACTTTTGACCAAGTGACGCTTTATTCTTACATCGATGCACTAAAAAAGATATTTGTAATCGAAGATGCTCCTGCATGGAACCCGAATATTCGTTCAAAGACAGCCATTCGTTCGACTGATACGAGATATTTTATAGATCCATCAATTGCTACAGCTGCTTTGGGTATTGGCCCAAAAGATTTAATTCAAGATTTAAACACTATGGGATTTTTATTTGAAAACTTAGCTGTTCGTGATTTAAGAATATATTCAGAGCTTTTAGATGGAAGTGTTTATCACTATAGAGATAAGAGCGGACTTGAGTGTGATGCTGTAATTCACCTAAGAAATGGTTCTTATGGTCTTGTAGAGATAAAATTAGGTGGAGATAAACTTATTGAGGAGGGAGCTCAGACACTTAAGACTCTTTCTGATTTAATCGATACCAATAGCATGAAGAAGCCTTCATTTATGATGGTTTTGTGTGCACAAGCACCTTTTGCTTATAAAAGAAATGACGGTGTATACGTCGTACCAATAACATCATTAAGGCCATAGATATTTGCCAAACACTTGAATAAAATTACGCCATTTACTTGAATGAAATTGCGCCATTTACTTGAATTGATTTGTAGAATGGCTTGATATAGACGTTTTTAATTTGTAGAAAAAATAAAATGCTAGCTAAATTTAATTAGCTAGCATTGATTTTTTATTTCTCCTTTGCCCGCGAATATTGTATCATAATCGCGGGCATTATATCAAATATTTTTATATACAAACCAATGTATACATAAGTCCATAATCTTTTTTGTCGCGTCTATATGAGTGGAAGCGCTGGTCTGTGACTGTATCTACGCTTGAAATGTATATATTTTCTTCTTTAACACCTAGGCTCATTGCATCAAATTTCACTACTTGACCTAAATCTATTAAATAATGCGTTTCATCTTTTTTAAAAATAATATCCTCATAAGAAAAATTTTTCTCGAAAACATCTTTTACATCGTCCATCACTTCGAATGAATTTTTTTGTATATGTGGTCCGACATAAATTTTCAAATCTTTTGCTCTTGAACCAAGTCCCATCATTTTTTGAATAGCTTCTTTTATTATTGAGTTCGCTGTGCCTTTCCAGCCGGAGTGAACGGCTGCGATGCGTTTATTTACACAATCGTAGACTATTACTGGCAGACAATCTGCGCTCTTAATCACAAGTACGTCGCCTTTTTCGCCTATAAGTCCATCGGTATCGTCATAAAAATTTATGCCATGATCATGAGCTATGGCGATGTTATTGGAGTGCACTTGGCGTGTTACGTTTATGCTTTTATAATCAAGGCCCATGTGATGCAAAATTTTTGGAAGCTCGCCAACAAAGTAGTTTTCATTTCCTTTTATGTTTATGGGCTTAAGGCTCATCACGTTTTTAATGCCAAAATCGCTTAAATAATTGCTTATTAAATATTTTTCGTGTATTATTTCATAATCTTTCATAATTTTCCTCGCGTTCAAAATATGTAAAAGAAGCACCAATCAAGGTGCTTCATGTATTTTATTCAAAAAATGCTTTGTATGCTTTGTATGACATGTATGTGTCGAACTTTGATGTGATTTCGTTTGGTGCGTGCATGTTTAAAACTGCTGTACCGCAGTCAACTACTTCTGCGCCGTACTTGCTTAAAAGGTAAGCTATAGTTCCGCCGCCGCCTGCATCAACTCTACCAAGTTCGCCTGTTTGCCAAGCAACGCCTGCTTTGTCAAATATATCTCTTACATCTCTTAAGAATTCTGCGTTTGCATCGTTACATCCGCCTTTTCCGCCTGAGCCTGTGTATTTAGCTATTGCTATACCGCCACCTAATACAGCTGAGTTATTCTTTTCATATACTGAATCAAAGTTTGGATCGTAGCCAGCTGTTACGTCAGCTGAAAGTACCCAAGAATTCTTTAAGCATCTTCTAACTGTTAGAGCTGAGTAATCACCTTCAAGTGCAGCTAGTTCATGTAAAGCGTTTTCAAGAACATAGCTTGCCATACCAGTGTTACCTTGTGAGCCAACTTCTTCCTTATCCATAAACATAGCTAGAGCTGTGTATTTATTGTCTTTCATATCAAGAATGCCCTTAAGTCCTGCGAATGCGCAAACTCTGTCGTCTTGACCGTAGCTGAATATCATGGATCTATCTATACCTAGGTCACGCGCCTTTCCTGCTGGAACTACTTCGATTTCGGCAACTTTAAAGTCTTCTTCTTCGATGCCGTATTTTTCTTTTATAATTCTCATAACATTAGCTTTAACACGATTAGACTTATCATCGTCTTCACTTTCTAGTGGTATAGTGCCCATAAGTACGTTTAATTGTTCACCAAGTATGCCTTCAGCAAGTTTCTTTTGCATTTGTTCACGTGATAGGTGAATAAGTAGGTCAGTTATAGTGAATACTGGATCGTCATCGTCTTCACCGATTGAAATTTCAACCTTCTTTAAATCTTTTGTATAAACAACGCCATGAAGTGCTAGAGGGATAGTAGTCCATTGGTACTTCTTAACTCCGCCGTAGTAGTGAGTCTTTAAAAAGGCAAGTTCACTTGCTTCGTATAATGGATTTTGTTTAAGGTCAAGTCTTGGGCTGTCAATGTGAGCGCCAACAACTCTCATACCATCTTCCAATTTCTTTTCGCCTATAACGAATAATAAAACTGATTTTTCTTTGTTGTTAAAATAAAGTTTATCGCCCTTTTTAATTTTAGTGCCTTTTTCAATAAGCTTTTCTGCATCTTTAAAGCCGTTAGCTTCAGCCATGCGAATGATTTCTTTAACAGCTAGTCTTTCAGTTTTTGCTTTACTTAAAAAGTCTTTGTACTCTTCGTTGTAGCTTGTGATGTTTTCAAGCACATCATTTGAAAGATTTAGCCATGAAATTTTTTCTGCCATTGTAATTCCTCCTTTTTTTATATTATATCACATAGAAGCAAAAAATTCATCAATTTTGGGTATAAATATAAAAATCGTTATGGAGGTTTATATGTTAATTAAAAATATTAATTTTATTGATACAATTAATGATAGTATTACTAAGGTCGATATGCTTGTTGCAAATGGCGTAGTTACTGCAATTGAAGAGCATATAGATAGTGATGATGCTTGCGTGATCGATGGCGATGGCTTATACATTTCGCATGGCCTTATTGATACGCACGTTCACTTCAGAGACCCAGGCCAAACTTATAAAGAAGATTTAGCTACTGGAGCGGCGGCTGCAAAGCGAGGCGGCTACACAGCTGTGCTTCTTATGGCAAACACAAAACCTGTTGTTGATAGTGCTGAGACACTTGAAGATATTTTAAATAGATCAAAAAATTTAGGTATATCCATTTATCAAAACGCTACAGTTACTAAGGGTATGCTTGGCGAGGAGCTCGTTGATATGGATGTACTTCACAAGGCAGGCGCAATCGGTTTTACTGATGATGGCAAGCCTATAATGAAGGCGAAACTTTTGTATGACGCTCTAATCGAAGCCAAAAAATACGATGCACCGATCAGTTTACATGAGGAAGACCCATTCTTTATTAAAAAAGCGGGCAAAAATGAAACAGCTCCAGCCATTGCCGAGGCGGTTATGGTGGCGCGCGATGCGTATCTAGCAGTAAAAGCGGATTCAAAATTAAACTTCCAACATATATCATCGGCCGATTCACTAGAAATTATTAGAAATTATAAAAAATATACGGATAAAATATTTGCCGAGGTCACTCCTCATCACTTTACATTAACAGAGGAGGCTGTTGAGAAACACGGCACTTTAGCAAAAATGAATCCGCCTTTAAGGACAGCTGCTGATAGAGAAGCTATCATAGAAGCTATCAAAGACGGCACCATAGACATAATTGCGACTGATCATGCGCCTCATGCAGCTGAAGAAAAGGCAAAGGATTTCTTTAGCGCTCCAAGCGGCATCATAGGTCTTGAAACAGCGCTGCCACTTGCAATAAGTGAGCTTCACCACAAGCATGGTATTGATCTAATAAAAATTATTAAGATGCTTACTATTAATCCAGCAAAGCTATATGGGCTTGAAGAGGGCAGTATAAAGGTCGGTTCGAAGGCTGATTTAGTAATTTTTGATATAAATAAAGAATTTATATATGAAAAATCTTCATCTAAGTCGCAAAATTCACCATTCTTAGGTGAAAAATTAAAAGGAAAAGTTATTTATACGATAAAAAATGGAGAGGTGGTTTACAGTGAAGACGATAGGTTTAATTGTTAATCCAAAGGCTGGCGTCGGCGGCTCCGTTGCGCTAAAGGGTTCGGACGGCGAGGATATATATGAAGAAGCGATAAAGCGTGGCGCGAGTGAAAAAGCGCATCTAAGATGCGAAGAAGCTTTTGGTCACCTACTTGATATAAAGTACGAGTTCAAGGTTTTTACAGGAAATCACAGGCTTGGCGAGGACGAGATGAAAAAACTTGGACTAAATTATGAAGTCGTTTACGAGACAGATGCTGATACAACGGCTGAAGATACGAAAAATGCTTTAAAAGAGATACTTAAGAAAGACGTTGACATGATTGTATTTGCAGGGGGAGACGGCACAGCTCGTGATGTTTATGACGCAGTGGGCTTAACAAAGCCCGTGATCGGGATACCCGCTGGAACTAAGATGCATAGCTCAGTCTTTGGCGTTTCGCCAAAGTCTGCTTCAGAAGTCATCAGAGCCTTTATACTAGATGAATCCTACGAAATAATCGAGTCAGAGGTCATGGATATAGATGAGGACGCCTTCAGAAAAGAGATTTTAAACGTAAAACTTTATGGCGCTCTAAATGTAGTTAACAAGGGAAAGATGGTGCAAGTGGGTAAGAGCCCTCAAAGTGCATCAGAAAACGCAGATCTTGAATCCATCGCTCAATACGTTGTTGATGAAATGAAGGACGATACGCTATATATAGTCGGAAGTGGCTCAACCATTCGTCCGGTTATGAAGCTTCTAGGCCTTGAAAATTCACTACTTGGCGTCGATCTTGTATATAATAAGAAACTTATCAAAAAAGATGCGAGCGAGAGTGAAATTTATGAGGCACTAAAAAAATATCCTAAGAGAAAAATTATCGTTACCATCATTGGCGGCCAAGGCTACATCTTCGGTCGTGGCAATCAACAGTTTTCTTCGAGAGTAATTAGAGAAGTAGGCAAGGAAAATATCATAGTCATAGCAACACAATCAAAATTAAACAGCATAGCAGGAGGCAATTTGCTTGCAGATACAGGCGACGACGCGACAAACGAGTACCTAGCAGGCTACTATAACGTTATCGTTGACTATAATTACATGAAACTCATAAAACTAGTTTATTTGTAAAAAATATTAGTTTTACGAAAATATTTTGTAAAAAGCCTTGACAAATTTTATAAACATAGTATAATATTCTCTGTGATAAATAGAAATAATACTTGATATAGAGGAAAGAGGAGAATATGAGTAAATTTAAACGCAAATGGAGAAAGAGTAAGTCACTTGCAAGAACATTCGCACTAGTACTTAGTATTGTGATGATCTTGTCGATAGTGTTACCAATATTAATAAATAATTAATTATATAAATTAGCTTCCTAAGAGGAAGCTAATTTTTTACTAAATTTTCATTCAAATGCGCCCTTGCACTCGTTCCCTCCTTGGCAATGCTCGAGTACATTTGTACACTCCGCTTGCCTCGTCAGTCCACATCGTGCAATCATCACATTTGCTCTGAAAATTTTAATGAATAGATCTAAATATACGATTTTTCGCTTGTGATTATATAGTTACTTACACGAAATATATTTTTTACCAATACTAGAAAAGTGATTTTCACGAGCAAAGCATTCGGAGAAAACTGTATTTAGCGAGAAAAGATATGTTCCAAAAGCAGCGCATTGAGACAAATTGCTTCAATTGCTTAGAGAAGTGAGCTGCCCGAAAATTCATCTAGTGGAGCGCAGCGTAACGAATATGAATTTTCAAGCGAACGAACTTAGCAATTGTCAATTTGTTGAACTAAGCTGCGTGGAACTATCTTTTCGATGTGCAAGCTTAGAAATTATCAGTTTTCGTAGATTAGCAAGCGAAGGAAAACACTTTTTGTTTACATAAACAATTAAGTATTTAAGCAGCTTTGTTCAATCCTATTTCCCAAACTCTAAAATTATTTGACTTTGGGAAGTAGATGTGCTATGATTAACTTAGCAGGTGAGATTATGAAAATTATTAAAAGAGAAAAGTACTTAGACAGACTCATAGGACTTAAAAATACGCCAGACATAAAAATTATTACAGGTATGAGACGTTCTGGCAAGTCTGAGCTTCTTAAAAACTATATAAAATATCTTGAAGAAAACGATAAAAATGCGAACATTATCTATATTGACCTTCAGTTATTAGAAAATGAAGATTTACTTGACTACAAAGAGCTTAATCGCTACATCGTAGGTCATTATCAAGAGGCTAAAAATAATTATCTTTTCATAGATGAAGTGCAATTATGTAAACATTTTGAGAAAACTATTAACAGTCTTCACTCGCAAAAACTTTTTGACATCTACCTAACGGGATCAAACGCATTTTTGCTAAGTAGCGACTTAGCTACACTTTTTACAGGTAGATACATTGGAGTAGAGGTATTTCCATTCTCATTTAAAGAGTTTATGGACTACTTTGAATACGAGGACATTGATAAGGCTTTTGGGGCATACATTGACATGGGCGGCATGGCTGGCTCATACGTCTACACTAATGAAGAAGACAGAAAAGCTTACCTTAAGAGTGTTTACGAGACAAGCATAATGCGCGATTTGGTTCAAAGGCACGATATCAGAGACAAGGTGCTACTAAAAAAGCTAGGAGATTTTATGCTTTCGAATATAGCTAACCTCACTTCATTAAGGAAGATTGCGGATACTTTAAAAAGCGACAAACAGTCTGTTAATCACAAGACTATAGCTGATTATGTCTCGTATTTGTGTGAGTCATTTTTGTTTTACAAGATGAATAGATACGACATACAAGGCAAATCATACCTTGCTACCATAGAAAAGTATTATTTGGTTGACCATGGCTTTAGATCGGCTATACTAGGCACCAAAAACATGGACTATGGCAGAATATATGAGAACATGGTTGCACTTGAGTTATATAGAAGGGGTTACGAAGTTTATGTGGGAAAACTTTATGAAAAAGAGGTAGACTTTGTTGCGATGAAGGCAAGTGAGAAGATATATATACAAGTATCAGATGATATAAGTACTGAAAAAACTATGAAGAGAGAGTTAGAGCCACTTCTTTCTATAAGGGATGCTTATCCGAAATTTATTATCTCAAATACAAAACATCCGATGACGCTTATGGAAGGGGTTAAAATATATGATTTAGCTAGATGGCTAGCTGGTGACGAAGTTTAATTTCGCACTAAAGCGAGCCCTTGAACTCATTCCCTTTTTCGTCAATGCTCAACTTATTTCGCATTAAGTTGAGCCCTTTTGCTAGTTTCAAATTTTTCGTCGCTGCGGAGTGCGAATTTGCACACCTCACTCCAAAAAATTCTGCACAACGCAAAATCATCTCAACTTCTCTGCGAACTAAGCGTTTGAGTCACTTTGTATAGTATTATAAAAATTTGCTTCGTCCAATCATCTCGCTTTATCTGCGAAATTTGTATTGTGCAAGTACAAAGCAAGGCTCAGAAGGGCTTCTGAGAACATTAGCGTTTCGAGTTTAAGCCCTTGAACTCGTTAGAGTGATTATAGTTGTAGAACTTAGTTAATACTAGGTTCTTTTTTATTCTACAATCAAGTATTTAAGCAGCTTTTCGCAATCATATTTCCCAAACTCTAAAATATTTTGACTTTGGGAAATAGGAATCTATTATCATGCTAAAATAATAAAAATAAGACTTTAGTATTAATTTTTCTAAACACAATTTTTAAAGGCGCGGCCATTACATAAACCTAAACTATTTATATATTTATGTCGATAATTTAACAATTATTATCTTGAAAAATCGTCTCGCTTATACTATAATGTGTATGTAGGAAATTTTTAAACACAATATATAGATAGGAGGACTTATGTTAAAGGTAGAAAAGCGTAATGGCAATGTGGTCGATTTTGAGCAAGACAAGATTAAAATTGCCATTGAAAAGGCGATGAAAGAAACTGATAAGGGGATTGATGAAGAGGTTTCTCAGAAAATCGCGAGTGAAGTTTTTGAAGAGTTAAAGAACAAGGAACTTGTTGATATAGAGGATATACAAGACTTAGTTGAATTCTCTCTGATGAAGTATAGACCAGAGGTTGCGAAGAAATACATTCTTTACAGACAAGAAAGAACTAAGCTTAGAGAAAAGGGCTGGGACATGACTGCTCTACAAAGGGACATCTATGACAAGAAATATCGCTACGATGGCGAATCTTTCAACGATTTTCTTACTAGAGTTAGTGGCGGCAATGAATACATTAAAAAAGCTATCAAGGATAAAAAGTTTATGCCAGCGGGCAGGATACTTGCAGGACGCGGTCTTGACAAGCTTGGTAGAAAGATTACTTTATCTAACTGCTATGTAATGCCAAAGGTCGAAGACAGTATCGAATCTATCTTTGATACAGCGAAATACCTTGCTAGAACTTATAGTTATGGTGGTGGCTGCGGTGTAAACATATCAAAGCTTCGTCCAAAGGGAGCAAGAGTCAATAACGCAGCGCTTACTACGACTGGATCCGTTTCATTTATGGACTTATTCAGCTTAGTAACTGGTCTTATAGGCATGCGCGGCAGACGTGGCGCACTTATGCTAAACATGGACTCATCTCACCCAGATATAGAAGAATTTATCAACGTGAAGAATGACCTTGACAAGGTGACTTACGCAAACATCTCTGTAAATGTTGATGACGAGTTTATGAAAGCTGTTAAAAATGATACAGAATATGACCTACACTTTACTGTTGAAGCCAATGGTCAAGAGATACACAAAAAGGTTAGAGCCAAAGAATTATTTGAAAAACTAGCCTACAATAACTGGAACGACGCAGAGCCAGGCATTTTATTTAAAGATAGAATTGATTCGTGGCATTTAATGAGCGAGTTCGACGATTTTGAGTTTGCAGGCGTAAATCCATGTGCAGAAGAGCCACTACCAGCCTTTGGTAGCTGTAACCTATCTTCAATAAACATCTCAAATTTTGTTAAATATCCATTCAAGGAAGATGCTTATTTTGATTTTGAAGATTTTAAAGTAGCCGTTAAACATGGCGTAAGATTCTTAAATGGAGTACTTGACGAAAACGCAGAGCTTCATCCACTTAAAGAGCAAAGAGAAGTTGCTAAAAATCTAAGACAAATCGGTTTGGGACTTATGGGTGTAGCTGACATGTTTATCAAATTAGGCATAAGATATGGCTCAGACGAGTCCATTGAATTAATCAAAAAAATAGGTAGAGTCATGATAAACGAAGCACTTAGAGAGTCAGCTATGCTTGCAAAAAAAGACGGACCATTCCCAATGTATAGAGAAAAAGAATTCTTAGCATCAAAATTCCTTCAAAAGAACGCCGATCCAGACGTAATTGAATTAATTAAGGAACATGGTATAAGAAACTCACAACTATTAACAATGGCGCCAACAGGCTCAATCTCAACATTACTTGGCTGTTCCAACGGTGTTGAGCCAATTTTCCAAATCTCATACACAAGAAAAACTGAAAGTTTAAACAACGAAGACACTTACTACAAAGTTTATACTGAAATAGTTCGTGAATACATGGATGCTCACGGCATTAGAGACGAAGAAGATTTGCCAGACTTTATCATAACAAGTAAAGACCTTGATTACAAGGACAGAATACTTGTTCAATCCGCTTGGCAAGAGTTTATCGACGCGTCAATATCTTCAACATGCAACGTTCCAAACGAGTTTACAGTTGAACAAGTCGAAGAGCTTTACATGTTTGCGTGGGAAAAAGGCCTTAAGGGCGTAACTATCTATAGAGATGGCTGCCAAAGAGCCGGCATATTGATCTCGAACAATAAAAAATCTACTAAAGAAAAGATAGACGAGCTTCAAGGCGAGATCGATGCGCTTGCAAAGAACGCACTTGCAGAAAACCCTGATGTTTGCCCAATGTGCGGTGGCAAGATGAATCACTCAGGAGGCTGCAGAGAGTGCCAAGACTGCGGTTATAGTCCTTGCTCAATCTAATTTAATATATGTTTATATGATCCCGGGGAGCCTCGGGATCTTTTTTTGTGTCATGATTATGGACTCGTTATGACAATATTTTTGCCATAATAATTATTTTTTCGAAATAAATATTTTTAACAAAACTATTTTTATAACTTTTTCATAATAAATAAATTTTTATAATTAATTTTCAAGCTTATCCCATTAAAAAAGAGCCATCCATATTGATGACTCTTGATATACATATTAATTTTTCTTTTCTAATATGCCTTTATTTTCTTTAAGTAATTCGGATAATTTTTTAAGCTCATCACGAACATGTTTTTTCTCTTCGTCTGTGTAATGACCCCCGATTACGCTCTCTACAAAGTTAACTCTGTGGTCAACCACTTCGTCTAAAACATGTATACCTTTTTCAAGAGGTGAGATACGTATAACTCTTTTGTCTTTTTCATCTTTTTTTCTTTCAACAAAACCAAGTTTTTCCATCCTATCGATAAGGTCTGTTACAGTTGAAAATGCAAGGCCCATGGATCTACTTAAATCACCTATGCTGATCGGATTGTCTTTATATTTCACTATAAATTGAAGTGCGGAAAACTGTGGCGGTGTAACGCCTAAGCTTGATAAAATCTTTCTTCCTTCTACCCTTACAGCAAAGTCTGCTCTTCTTAAGAAAAGCTCTATATCACGAATTGTATCGTTCATCTTCTCCTCCTTAAAGATATTTGCAATATCAATATATAAATTATATAATAATTTAATTATTTTGTCAAATTTTCTTTTTCAGAGCAAGATGCACAGCCAACTTGTTTAGAGCAAGATGCACAGCCAACTTGACCGAATAAGTGATGTACCTTGATTGCGTTTACTGGACAATGTCTTACGCAGTCATTACATCTTATGCATTCTGGCGAATTTGGGTTTTCGTATGTCTTTATACCAAATTTACAAACTTTCTCGCATTTTCTACAGTGTATACATGATGAATCGATGGAGAAGTTATAAAAACTGATTTTATTAAAAAGACCATAGATAGCGCCTAATGGGCAGATGAAGCGGCAGAAGACTCTGTATGAGAATATGCTTACTAAGACAACTACTATCAAAATTGTTAATTTTGAGAAGAAAAGTGTTCCAAGCATTTGTCTTAAATCTGCGTTTTTAGCGATTAGTGGAAGACCTCCCTCTAAAATGCCTTGTGGGCAGATAAGTTTACAAAAGTATGGATTACTTGAACCAAAATCATCTTTAAGTAGTAGTGGCATGCCTATTACAAAAACTGCTAGAATCACGTATTTTATGTAGCTTAAGTATTTAGCGATACTTGGTTTTATCACAAGCTTCTTTGTCTTGATCTTGTATAAAAGGTCTTGAATTAGTCCAAATGGGCAAAGGAAGCCGCAGATGAATCTACCTAAAAGTATGCCAAACAAGAATAAAAATCCTAGCACATAAAAAGCTATCGCGTGAGCAGGTGAGCCTATGCATGCTTGCAAGGAGCCTATAGGGCAGGCTCCAAGCGCAGCTGGGCAAGAGTAGCAGTTAAGTGTTGGTACACAAAATTGTTTTAAATTGCCTTGATATATTTTGCCTTTTAAATAATTTGGTAAGATGGGGTTTGACGCAAAGAAAAATAATACTTGCGAGATCCATCTTTTTGATTTTTTAACTATCTTCATAATTCTAACCCAGTCCTATGCATTCAAAACAGATATTGGCAGCTTTTTTAAGTACTGTCAAATAATCAAGTCTTTTGTATCCTACGAACAAGAAAGCTATGGCCATGGCTAAAAATACATATTGCGTTACTTTCTTTTTCTTCATTTTATTTCATCTCTTTCGGAATGTATTGTTCACAAAGTTCTTTAAATCCTTCGTAGCTTTGAGCACCGATGATAGGTGAGCCAACGATATTACCTTCTTTGTCAAGAACAAATGTAGTTGGATATCCTGTAACAGCTGCTAGGAATTTACTGCCCATCTCTTCTGTTGGAACAAGGTTTGGATAAGAACATCCCTTACTTTCAACGATTCTCTTTGCAAGAGCAATTATATCTTCACGGTTTTGTTTTAAAGCGTCGCTCATATTATCATTTGCTGGACTTATATCAGAAACGATTCCTAAGAAACCAATTTTGTCCTTGTATTCTTCATAAACCTTAGCAAGGTCTGGCATTTCTTTCTTGCATGGTCCGCAGAAAGTTCCCCAAACATTTACTATAGTATACTCATGTTCAGCTAAAAAGTCTTTTGCAACAAATTTTTTACCATAAATATCTTCTGAATCAAAATCAAATTTTGCAGCAGCGCCTTCTTGACTTCCGTCAATGCTAAGCGGCTTAGCTACTTTTACAGACTTTTTAACATTTTCAAGGTCTTCGTATAATTTATCATAAATATCTTGATCTTCGCCAGTAAGTCCTTCAGCCTTGTTCATGTATGACCATACAAAGTTGTATCCATCAACACTTGCTAATTTTTCATTGTTATCAAAACCAGTTAAAGCCTTTAAACCTTCATCATCCTTTGGCATTTTGTCGTCAGCTATAACATTTACAGCCCACATCTTAGAAAATTCATTGATAACTTTGTCAAGCTCTTCCTTTTTCTTGTCTTCACCTAAAGATTGGTCTGTAAGTAATTTTGCATAAGCGTTAGCTTGTTCAGTAGTAGCAAAGCTTGATTTAACTCCGCCGTATATGTCGCCAGCGTGATCTCTTTTTTCAAGAAGCTCGTTATAAACGTGAATGTTTTCGAATGGCTTGCCCCAAACTTCAGGGTTTAAAGTGTACTTAACGCCACTTGTTTGTATACCGACAGTACCTTTATCCATGTCTTCTTGAGTAGATTTGATCTCACCTTGATCAACAACGTGATCTCCTCCAGATGACTTGTTACAACTAAATAAGAATAAACTTGTCATCATTAGTAATAATAATAATTTTTTTAAATTCTTCATTTCTTTCCCTCCATAATTTAAATAATTTAAATGAAAATTTCGATTTACAAAAAGATTATACAACATAAAAAATTCATTTACAAGTTAAATGGACTAAATAATATATACAAAATAGTAACAAAAGATATATTAAAAACTTTCTTCATATTATATATGTATTGATATTATTTATCACAATGTAACTCTTATATCGGTTTAGTACAATTAAAAGATAAATTATGTAAATATCCCTTGAAAAATTAATACAGTTGTGTTAGAATAGATATGTAAGTTAATATTACAAAAGGAGTGATTTTATGGAAAAAGGAGTTAGAGTTTATTCAGAAATTGGTAAACTTAGAAAAGTAATCCTTCACAGACCTGGTGAAGAAATTAACAACGTATCACCAGATACAATGCAAGAATTACTTTTCGACGAAGTACCTTATTTGGATCAAGCACTAAGAGAACATGATTTCTTTGCAAACCTTTTAAAAGAAAGTGGATGCGAAGTTTATTATCTAGAAGACTTAGTTGCTGACGTAATTAAGGACAAAAACTTAAAGGAAAGCTTAATCGAAGAATTCTTAGACGAAGCTGACCTACACACACCTAATGAAAGATACATCATGAAGGATATCTTGTTACAACAAAAGACTGATAAAGATATGGTTATGAAGATGATAGCTGGTACAAGAATGACTGAGCTTACTAAGAGAAGCAAAGAAACACTTGCTGACTTCTCAGATGCTGACAGATATTTCTTAACAGTACCAATGCCAAACGCATACTTCACAAGAGACCCATTCGCAAACATCGGTCACGGTGTTGCTATCAACAAGATGTGGTCAAATGTTAGAAGAAGAGAAACATTATTTGGTAAATATATCTATGACCATCACGAAATGTTCAAGGGAGTAGACGTACCTAGATGGTATGACAGAACAGATACTTTCCACACAGAAGGCGGAGACCAACTTATTCTTACTAAAGATGTATTAGCAGTAGGTATCTCTCAAAGAACTGAAGCAGCAGCACTTCAAAAATTAGCTGAAAACGTTTTGAACGCTGGCGAATTTAAGACAGTTCTTGCAATTAACATCCCTCAATCACACGCATTCATGCACCTTGACACAGTATTCACAATGATCGATAAGGATAAATTCACTATCCATCCAGAAGTTGAAGGACCTCTAGTAGTTTACTCAATGGTTAAAGACGGTGACAAGATCGTTATCACTGAAGAAAAGGACTCACTAGATAAGATTTTAGCTCACTACCTAGGCTTAGATGCAGTTGATCTAATCAGATGCGGCGGCGGACTAGGAATTGACGCTCAAAGAGAACAATGGAACGACGGATCAAACACATTAGCTATCGCCCCAGGCGAAGTTGTAGTATATGACAGAAACGTAGTAACTAATGATTTACTTGAAAAAGAAGGAATCAAATTACACAGAATGCCATCATATGAACTTTCAAGAGGTAGAGGCGGCCCAAGATGTATGTCTATGCCACTTTACAGAGAAGATGTTAAATAATTAAAAAATTCTAAAATACGGAGGTTATTAAAGAATGGCAGTTAATTTACACGGCAGAAATTTCATCACACTAAAAGATTTTACACCAGATGAAATCCACTACCTATTAAACCTAGCTAGCGACTTAAAAGCTAAGAAGAGAGCAGGTATTAAAGGTGATTTACTAGATAGAAAGAACATCGTACTTTTATTTGAAAAAACAAGTACAAGAACAAGATGTTCATTCGAAGTTGCTTGTATGGACGAAGGTGGCCAAGTTACATTCTTAGGCTCACAAGACTCACAAATGGGCAAAAAAGAATCAATCGAAGATACTGCAAAAGTATTAGGTAGATTCTACGATGGTATCGAATTTAGAGGATTTAAACAAGAAACAGTTGATACACTTGCTAAACACGCAGGAGTACCAGTTTGGAACGGTTTAACAGACCTTTACCATCCAACACAAATCTTAGCTGACTTCATGACAGTTAAAGAATATGTTCCAAAGCCATTTAACGAAGTTAAATTCGTTTACGTAGGCGACGCTAGAAATAACATGGGTAACTCCCTAATGATAGGCGCTGCTAAGATGGGTATGCACTTTGTTGCTTTAGCTCCAAAGGAATTATGGCCATCAAAAGAACTTGTTAAGGAAATGGAAGAAGTTTCCAAAGTAACAGGTGCAACTATCGAATTCGAAGAAGACGTTAAGAAAGCAGTTAAAGGCGCAGACGTTATCTATACAGACGTTTGGGTATCAATGGGTGAAGAAGACAAATTCGAAGAAAGAATTAAACTTCTAAAACCATATCAAGTAAATATGGACATGATCAAAGCTACAGGCAACGAACATGTTGTATTCTTACACTGCTTACCAAGCTTCCACGACCTTAACACTAAGATCGGAGCTGAAATTGGTGAAAAATACGGCTTAAAAGAAATGGAAGTTACTGACGAAGTATTCAGAAGCAAATACTCAAGAGTATTTGACGAAGCTGAAAACAGAATGCATACTATAAAAGCAGTTATGGTTGCTACTATAGGAAAACTATAGAATGAAGGTAGTAGTTGCATTAGGAGGCAACGCTCTAGGAAAAACTTGTGCAGAACAAAAAGAATTAGTTAAGAAGACAGCAAAACCAATCGTCGACTTAATCGAACAAGGTAATAAAGTTACCATAGCTCATGGCAACGGCCCTCAAGTAGGACTTATCAATAACGCATTCAAAGGCGATATGCCATTTGCTGAATGCGGCGCAATGAGCCAAGGCTACATCGGATACCACTTACAAAATGCCATCAAGGCAGAACTAAAGAAAAGAGGCATCAAAAAGAACGTAGCAACAGTTATTACACAAGTTTTAGTAGATAAAGATGACAAAGCATTCCAAAATCCAACTAAGCCAATCGGTCTATTCTATACAAAAGAAGAAGCTGAAAAGCTTATGGACGCAACAGGCGACACATACGTTGAAGACGCAGGTAGAGGCTACAGAAAAGTTATAGCTTCACCAAAGCCTATAGACGTTATAGAAAAGGATGTTATCAGTCACTTAATTGAAGCTGGAGACGTTGTAATCACAGTTGGCGGCGGCGGAATCCCAGTTGTTGCAAACGGCGATGGCTACGAAGGAGTAGCAGCTGTTATCGACAAAGACTTCGCTTCAGAAAAACTTGCTGAGATAGTTGATGCAGATCAATTAATCATATTAACAGCAGTTGAAAAAGTTGCCATAAACTTCGGTAAAGAAAATCAAGAAGAGCTTGACAAAGTAACAGTAGATGAGATGAAAAAGTACTCAGAAGAAGGTCACTTCGCAAAAGGATCAATGCTTCCAAAAGTTGAAGCAGCGATCATGTTTGCCGAATCAAAACCAGGTAGAGTTAGCTTAATCACATCACTTGAAAAAGCAGGCGAAGGTATCGAAGGAAAAACTGGAACAATAATTTCTAAATAGTAGAAATATATTAGAAAGAGCAGATTAATTTCTGCTCTTTTTGTTTTAAAAGAATTAGCCATGGGTATATATCTAGTGACAAAAATTTAGGAGGGATAATAATGAAAGATATTACAGTTTATACAAGTACAACTTGTTCATTCTGCCACATGGTAAAGGATTACCTAGACAGCAAAGGATTAAAATACACAGAAAAGAACATTGCAGAGGACAAAGAAGCTAGGATGGAAATGATGAAGATGGGCTTCACAGGCGTTCCAGTTGTAATTATTGGTGATGAAAAGATACTTGGCTACGACAAAGCAAAGATTGACGCAGCATTAGAAGACTAAGATATTTACACGAAGTATGTACCCTTTGGTGCATACTTTAATATCTTTATGCAAAATATGAGTCAAAAGCCTTAAAGCCATCTAAATTATTCTAGCTTTTATTAAATTAATGAAAAGCATAAAAGATAATTTAAGGAGGAAATATGCTAGACAAATTTGGATTTGATTTATGGGCCGAGGATTACGACAAAACAGTTGAAATCTCTGAGAGTGAGGACGAATATCCGTTCGCTGGATATAAAAGCGTTCTTGCCTATATCTACGACGCCGTTAGAAAAATGAAGGCAAAAAAAGTTCTTGACATAGGTTTTGGTACGGCGATACTTTCAAAAAAACTTTATGATGATGGTCTTGAGATACACGGTCAAGATTTTTCAAAGAATATGCTCGATATAGCACTTCAAAAAATGCCAAAGGCAAAATTATATGAAGGCGATTTCGCAAAAGCCTTAGACAAGAATATATTGAATGAAAAATATGACGCGATACTCGCAACATATTCAATTCATCATATAATTGATGCCGAGAAAAAAGATTTTTTAATGAGACTAATCAGTTTATTAAACGATGACGGCAAAATTTTCATTGGCGACGTAAGCTTTTTAGACAAAAAATCATTGGAATCTTGCAGAGAAAAGTCAAAGGATTATTGGGATGATGACGAGCATTACATTGTTTACGAGAGCATCAAGAAAGATTTCCCAAATGCAATTTTCGAAAAAATAAGTTTTTGTTCAGGCGTTTTGATATTAGAAAAATAATTACTAAAGTATGTACCTTTTGGTGCATACTTTTTTATGGATATAGATAGACGAAGAAAAAAGGTGGAAACCCACCGAAATTCTTCGAGTTAATATATTTTATTTCTTACAAAATAGTAACAATTAATGAAAATCCATTCACGGCGCACTTTATTGTGATATACTATATACAAGGAAGTGATACTATGAAAAAGTTTTTACTTATACTAATGTCTTTGCTAATAGTGATGAGTGCATTTGCCTGTCAAAAGCCAAATGAAGTGGCAAATGAAAAAAGCGAAGCAAACGAAACAAAAGAAACAAACGAAACAAACGAAACAAATGAAGCAAATGAAGCAAATGAAGCAAACGAAGCAAATGAAACAAGTGAAATAGACGAGACTAATCAAGTGGACGGAGGAGCTCTAATACCTGCTGTCATGGTTAACGGCAAATTATACAAGGATACTGGTGTTTTAAATAACTTAGTCAAATGCGGCACCATGGACGGCAAGATTGACAAAGTGGTTCCTACAAATGAGTTTCCAAAGAACGACGGCGAGTCAAACTTTGACAAATGCGAGTACCAATACGCTGGCGATGGTTTCTTAACTATTTATTATGAAGGCAAGTACCTATTGTTCTCAACTGGTGACATTTGGGACGAGACTAAGAAATACGTCGCAAATTTCACAGGAACTGTAGAGGAAGTAGTATATGACGAAAGTGCAAAGGCTGCTACTATGCTTAGAATAAAAGATATAGAGGTGCCTAAAGAGTTTAAATATGTTTTCGGAAAAAATACCGAGTATCCAAATCCAATCTTAGTAAAGCTTGATAATGTAGTCGTTCAAAAGGACAGAGAGCCAATTGATCCAAAAGATATTGAAGGCAAAAAAGTCACAGTCTACTTTGACGGCACAGCACACAACACAGAGCTAACATCGAGTGCGCTAATTACAATCGACTCAGCTTATGAAGTAGAAGTTCTAGAGTAAAATACAGAGAATACACTTGATTTTCATGTGCAATAGATGTATAATATACACAAGGAAGTGATATTATGTCAAAAAGCAATTTAACGATAGCGATGGATAAGAACGATAAAGAAAAATTTATAAACTTAGTTGATGAACTTGGACTAAACGTATCGACAGCTATAAACATGTTTGTAAAGCAATCAATCAGAGAGAATGCTTTGCCACTGAATTTAAAGATTAATAACATAGAAAAGATATCTGAAGACATTATGAATGAATACGATGAAGCATTTAGGGAGCTTTCAAAGTGATATACGTAAGTATAGATGAAGTTATTTTACTTCAAAAAAAACTAATTGATAGATACGGAGGCCTAGAAGGTATAAGAGATTACGGACTTTTGGAGTCATCAATAAAAAGTATTTATCAAACTTTTGATGGGAAAGAACTTTATCCAACAATTTTAAGCAAAATAGTAACAGTATCTTATTTATTAATAAAAAATCATTGTTTTTATGATGGAAACAAGCGAATTGCAATGATGCTTTTATTATATTTATTAAAAGTAAATAATATTAATCATACTTTGACTAATAAAGAGATCATTAACTTAGGCCTAAGCCTTGCATCTGGATCTATGTCAAAAGATGAATACATGGGATATATTATAGACAAAGTGGAAGTTTTAGACTAATGATGGACGGTATACAAAATATTTTCAAGGAAAAATTTAAGACTAAGGATATAAAAAGAAAATTAATTCTGAGCCTGATATACTTAGTAGTTACTGGATTTATCTATCTCGTAACTAAGCTCACTGGACTAATTTTTTCAGTAAACTTAGTGTTTATACACATAACACTTCGAGGGCTTTGCTTCGGGCTATTCTTACTAGCTGCAATATGGATAATTTATGCTCTATCACTTATTTTAGATGCACGTAAAAAAATTATTCCCAGGGTAATCATCTCATTAATAATTGCGGCAATTGTGTTATTCACAGCATTTGCAGGACTTATGATTGGCCTTGGCGCTGACACTTACTACGAATTTACTTCAGACGATGGCAAAAACATAGCCGTAGTAAGCGAATATAACTTTTTATTTAGCACGACGCTTGATATGTATAAGAGAGAAAATATATTCTTCCTTCGCAAGATCGAGGATGATTTCTACACAGGCGACCAAGGCTATATCATGGACGCTGGCATATATGAAGTGAAGTGGGACGGACCTATATTTAAGCTTAGTTTTGAGCAAAAATATGGACCATATAATTATGAATACAATTTAAATGATTATTAATGGCTTTCGTATGAGAGCCATTTCTCTTGCCAAAATTTATCCTAAGTGATATAATATATTTATAAGCAATATACTTTGTTAGCAGGGTAAATTAAGGAGGAGAAAATGAAGAAGAAAATTTCGTTATTATTAGTAGTTCTTATGCTAGTGACATTTATGCCTATGTCAATGGCTGCGAGTGAAGAAAGGTCTATGGAAAGTTCTCAAAAGTTTACGGTTAACGGCGAGGCGGCCCCTATCAGAGCTTATATAATTAATGGCAAAAATTATTTAAGGCTTCGTGATGCAGCCGCTGCACTTAAAGGAACTAAGGCACAATTCCAAGTAGACTATGACAAAGAAAAAGATCTTGTTATGATTGAAACTAATAAACCGTACGAAGATTTATCAAATACCAAGATCTATTCATCACAAAAAAAGCTTTGGGCAACTATGAAAGATATGGATATACTTTTTAATGGTAAAGAGAGAAAACTTAAATCTGCTTTTATTATCGATACAAATTACATCGAACTAAGAGATTTATCAAAGCTAATGGGTTTTGCTGTCAGCTATGACGCGCCTACAAAAACTGTAGCAATTACATCAGATAAAGTTAAAATGCCTTGCTTACTTGATTTTGAGCTAGAAGACTTTGACGGCAAAAAATATAATATAGCTGACATATTAGCCGAGCACGAATACACTTTAGTCAACGTTTGGTCGACTGAGTACGCACAATGCAAAAAAGAACTGCCTGACTTAACAAAGCTTGCAAACGATTATAATGGCAAAGCTGGCTTCCTTGGCGTTATTCATAACATTGAGCCTCTTACTAGCACATCAAGTGATTATGACAAGAAGACTAGAGAAGAAAATATAACTACGGCAAAGGACTTATTAAACCAAGCTTATGCCAAATATGCCAATCTATGTCCTAGTCAAGCGGCTGAGAAGTATTTTAATTTTAAGATCAAAGCCTTTCCAACAGTTTTTATCTTTGATAGCGAGGGCAATATTCTCGAAACATTTATTGGCGTTGGCGCTCATGGTTTCTACGAAAAATATGAAAGAGCATTGAAAAAATATATTGAATAAACTATTAAGGGCTTTCAGATGAGAGCCCTTTTATAATTATCTTTATGCTTTAATAGCTTATAAAGACCATTCACGTCTTTATTTTTTTTTATTTTTGTGGTATAATATTTATAATTATAGTTTAAAGGAGGCAAGGGATGAGCGAAGCTTTATACAGAAGATTTAGGCCCAAGACTTTTAACGAAATCATCGGTCAAGATCACATCACAACCATACTTAAAAATCAAATACTTCTAAGTAGACTATCTCACGCCTACCTATTTACCGGCACGCGCGGAACAGGCAAGACCTCTCTTGCAAAAGTTTTTGCAAGGGCAATCAACTGCCTTAATCCACATGATGCTGAGCCTTGTAATGAGTGCGAGAACTGTCTTGAGGCGATAAGCGGCAAGGCAGTCGACATCATAGAGCTAGACGCTGCATCAAATAACTCCGTCGACAATATACGCGAGCTTCGTGACAAGGCGATATATCTACCAACTAAGCTAAAATACAAGGTTTACATCATAGACGAGGTTCACATGCTATCGAAGGGTGCCTTCAATACACTTCTAAAGATACTTGAGGAGCCGCCAAAGCATCTGATATTCATACTTGCAACGACAGAGCCAGAGAGGATACCAAAAACAATCATCTCACGTGTTCAGCGCTTTGATTTTAAAAGGATAGACGAGGATCTCATCGCGAAAAATTTATCTCGCGTTCTTGACATCATTGGCAAAAAATATGAGGACGATGCAGTCGAAATCGTAGCTAGAGCAGGCGCTGGCTCGATGAGAGACGCTTTATCCATGCTTGAGAGCACAATCAGCTACTCAGACACACTTACTAAAGATAGCGTCTTGAAAGCCTTGGGACTGCTTGATGAATCCTACTCTACTAGCATAGTAGAGGCGATATTCACACGCAATCTGGAAAAATATTACTTGAGTTTAGATAAGCTCTTCCTTGATGGCAAGGATGAAGCGATGATTATAGATGGCATAATTAAGGCGCTTAGAGAGATTTTATACGACAAAGTTAATAAAACCCACAAATATAATTTCAGCTTTGACATAAAGCTTATGGACATCATAAACGCGATCGACATCTACATGGATTATCTTGAGAGGATGAAATTTGTCAAGGAAAAGAGAATTTTTGTTGAGATGGCGGGTCTTAAGGTCATGAGCCTTGACAGCGACGTTATGAAGATGAACTTCGATAGGAGTGTCACAGTTAGTGATTTAGCACATCCTGTTAATAATAATCAAGTTAATGGTGATGGAGAAGCCACTTCGTCAAAAACAGTTCAAAACAGTCAAGACGACTCTTTTGATGACTTAGCAAGTCTTGAGATGGGCATGGTAGATTACGAAGATGAAGGTTTTTATTTCACAGAAACAGAAGAAGAACCCAAAAAAGAAATAAAAACAAAGCACAAGACAGAATCAGAAAATCATACAGAGCACAGAGAAAAAACACAATTCACCGAGACTGAGAAATCAGAAATTGAAACATATTTTGACGAAGAGACACAAGACGAAGAAGAAACTCATGAGACTGAAGCTGATAAAAACATAATCCAAGATGAAAATGAAGAAAAAACTATTGATCTAGATGAAGATGAAGCACCAGAAGAAGATTTTGAAAAAAACAAAGCACTTTATGAAAAATTTTTGAATGATGATGAGATGAAAGTACTTAAGAGCATTTTCACAGATTTTGAATATTCAAAAACAGTTTCCAGTGTACTAGTACTTAAAAAGTCTCGTGACATAGCTCTTGACACAAGTGTAGCTCTTGTCAACATGAACAAGGAAGCTATATTAAAAACTATAAACAAATATTTTAACGATATAATCGATATTAAAATTGAAAGCTCCGACCAAGAGAAAAAAACTCTCAAACTTAGAGAGGACCTTAAAGAATTTTTGGGCGGCAAGCTTATAATTAAGTAGGAGGTAATTATGAAAAGAGGATTCCCACAAATGGGCGGCAACATGAATAACATGATGAAGCAGCTTAAAAAAGCACAAGAAAATATGCAAAAAAAGCAAGAAGAGATTGAGGCTACTACGTTATCAGTAGATAAGGGCATGGTAAAGGTTGATATCACTGGCAAAAAAGAGATCACAGCCATCACTATAGATCCAGAAGTAGTTGACAAAGACGACGTTGAAATGCTTGAAGACCTAATCATGGTCGCAGTGAATGAGGCTATCGCAAAGGCTGAAGACCTTATGAACACTGAGATGGGCAAATTAACTGGCGGCTTAGGTATTCCAGGACTATAATGGATAGACTAGATAAGCTAGTTAAAAATTTAGAATCTTTTCCGCAATTTGGCTCGAAGTCATCGATAAAGTTCGCTTATTATCTTTTGAATAATAAGGACAAGGCTATGAGCCTAGCGAAGGATATCGAGGAGACTCTTGAAAATATTCACAGATGCAAAATCTGCTGTAACTATAGCGAAGCAGACGTTTGCGGCATTTGCTCTGACGATGAAAGAGATCACTCTACCATCTTAGTAGTAGAAAAAGAGGAAAATGTTATGCGCCTTGACAAAGAAGGCGGCTACAACGGTCTTTATCACGTTTTAGGCGGCACCATCAACATGCTTGAGGGCATAGGACCAGACGAGATTAACATGGCTGAGCTATTCCAAAGGATTGATGGCAGCGTGAAAGAAGTAATTATAGCGACTGATCCAGACGTTGCGGGCGCTGTGACAGCAAATTACATCAAAGAGAACATCCCAGACAAGAGCGTTAAAGTGACTAGGATAGGTACTGGTGTGCCTATGGGCGCTGACCTAAGCTACTACGATGCAGAAACTATCAGAAAGGCGATCGACAATCGTGTCGACATGTAATATGAAGAAATTAGCAGTTATTGACTCAGGTATAGGAGGCTTATCGGTTGTTCGTGAGCTTCTTAAACTTGATAATGAAATTGAAATAAATTATTTCGGGGACAATATCAGAGTGCCTTATGGCAATATGAGCCGTGAAGAAATTCTTTCCTGTATGGGAAATATTTTGGACTTCTTATATAAAAAAGGCGTAACTGACTGTCTTGTCGCTTGTAATACCATGAGTAGTGCCATCTTAAATACTGGCTACACTCATAAAATTAAGTTATATAATATAGTTACGCCAGCCATAGACGAAGTAAAAAGGCTCCGTCTAAGGAAAGTGGCTATACTTGCGACAAAATTCACCATTGCCTCAAAAGAGTACGACAAAAGGCTCAAAGCGATAGGGACCGATGAGCTTTTAGAGATGGCGAGCGCATCGCTTGCAGCTCTTATCGAGAACTTTGATGATAACAGGGACGTCATCGAAGAAGAACTTCTTGATTACAAGAGGCTTATTGATGAAGGCGGCTACAAAAACTTAATTTTGGGCTGCACTCACTACGAGTTCATAGACAGCATTTTTAAAGATTTAATGCCCGAAGTAGAATTTATAAGGCCTGCGAAGCTCTTAGCTGAGAGCTTTGATACGAGTGGACTTGAAAAAGGGGATTTTAATATCTACACGACAAAGGGCCAAGAAACTTATATCAAGAGTCTAAGGACGCTTGATATAAAGAAAAAATTAAATATTCAAGACTATATAGAGATCTAGGAGGAACCATGAAAAAGATTGATTACAAGGAGAAAGTCAAAGAACTCCATCTGACAAACTTTTTAAGAGCGGAAGATGGCAGTACTGACACGCTTCTTTCAGATGTTTTCATAGACAACAACTCTCTTCCTGAGCTTTCCATAGACGAGGTTAGACTTGAAAAGAAATTCTTCAACAGAAACTTTTCTCGTCCTTTTTACATAAATGCGATGACTGGCGGCACAGAAAAGGCGCTTAGAATCAATGAGATTCTTGCTAGGCTCGCAAAAAACTACGATATACCTATGATGCTTGGAAGCGAGAAAGTGGCTGTTGTGAACAATAAGTTTCCTGAAACATTCACCATTGCACGCGAAGTGAACAAAGACGGCTACCTTATAGCCAATGTCGGCGCTACAGCGGATTTAGACGTGATGAAGAAGGCAGTTGAGCTAATTAATGCCAACGCCATCGCCATACATCTAAATGCCTTTCAAGAGCTTATCAATGGTGACGGTGACAGGGATTTTACTAGCTATATGAAAAATATCGAGGCGGCACTTAATTATTTTAAACTGCCAATCATAGTTAAAGAATGCGGTTTTGGTATGAGCCAAAGGAATATCGAGGATCTTGCCAAGCTCGGTGTCAAGTACATCGACATATCAGGCGCAGGCGGCACAAATTTTGCTAGGATCGAGTCTATGGCGAACGCTGCCGAAGATTTCTCAGATATATTTGACTTTGGTACGCCAACGGCACTTTCTATACTATATGCGAGGGAGCTCAAGAAAAAGTACAAGTTTACCTTAATCGCCTCAGGCGGCATAAGGACTGCGATGGACGCATTCAAAGCCTACGTTATAGGCGCTGACGTCGTTGCACTTGGCGGAGAGCTATTAAAATACGTTTATCACGGCTCTTATGAAGCTAGTAAAGATTACTTGGATAGCTTTTCGGAAAAGCTTAGAAAGCTGATGCTCATCACATCTTCACGCAACACAGGCGAGTTAAAGCATGTGAGATACAAATTAAAAGGCAGACTAAAGGAGCTTTGGGAGGATTAAATGAAAAATGACAATAAAAGCATAAATCTATCAATGCTGGCGGACTACTACGAGTTCACTATGGCAAACGGTTATATTGCTAATGGCGTAGAAAATACAGAGGCAGTCTTTGATATGTTCTTTAGAAAAGTACCTGATAACGGTGGCTTCGCCATCTGTGCGGGACTTGAACAAGTAATTGAATATATAGAAAATCTTAAATTTACAGATGATGATATAGAATATTTTAAAAGCAAAAAAATATTTTCAGAAGAATTTTTGGATTTTTTAAGAAATTTTAAATTTACATGCGATGTATGGGCGGTTGAAGAGGGTACACCAGTTTTTCCACAAGAACCCATAATCATAGTCAAGGGACCTGTAAAAGAAGCGCAAATCATGGAGACGATGATACTTCTTACCATAAACTACCAATCCTTGATAGCGACAAAGGCAAGCAGAATAGTTAGAGTTGCTAAGGGTAGAGCCGTTTCAGAATTTGGCTCAAGACGCGCTCAAGCGAGCGAAGCGGCGATACTTGGCGCGAGAGCAGCCTACATCGGCGGCGCTAAAGCTACTGCAAACACTATCACAGACAAGTTCTTCGGCGTTCCAGCCACAGGCACCATGGCTCACTCGTGGGTACAAATGTTTGATACAGAGCTAGAAGCCTTTAGAGCCTACGCAAAAGTTTATCCAGACTCCTGTGTTTTACTCGTTGACACCTACAATACACTCGAAGAAGGCATTCCAAACGCGATAAAAATTTTTGATGAACTTAGGGAGGGTGGTCATGAAGGCGTTGGCATCAGGATAGACTCAGGCGACCTTGCTTATCTATCGAAAAAAGCAAGAAAGATGCTTGACGAAGCAGGCTACCCAAATGTTAAGATCATGGTTTCAAACTCACTAGACGAGTACGTGATTAAAGACCTTCTTGGTCAAGGCGCACAAATCGATGGTTTTGGAGTTGGCGAAAGACTGATCACATCAAGAAGCGAGCCAGTTTTTGGCGGCGTATATAAACTTGTATCCACATTCAAGGACGGAAAAGAAATATACAAGATTAAAATCAGTGGCGACGTTGAAAAGATAACTACACCTGGCTTTAAAAAGCTATATAGATTATACGATAACGAAACAGGAAAGGCACTTGCAGACTTAGTTACAACACACGATGAAGAGATCGATTTCACAAAAGATATCGAGATCTTCCATCCATTATACACATGGAAGAAGAAAACACTTTCAAATTACACAGCAAAGCCGCTTCTAAAGAAAATTTTCGATAAAGGTAAATTAGTGTATAATAAGAAGACAATTGATGAAGTACAAAAATATTCACTAGACGAGGTTGATAAGCTTTGGGACGAAGTCAAAAGACTTGAAAATCCACACGAGTACTACGTCGACCTTAGCAAAAAACTTTGGAAAATCAAAAACGATATGCTTAATAAAGAAAATTAATATCATAAGCTCTTTGAGGGAAAGCCTTGAGGAGCTTTTTTATGCCATTTTATAGCTGTATGTTTATGAAGCCAGCAATGTAAAATTTTAATTCATTAAATTTGTAAATGTTTTGTAAATATTTTCGCTTTTCGTAAATGTTATAATTATTTCGCAATCGAAAGTAATATATGGCATAGAAAGCCTGAATTTACTAAGCTTATGCATAATTTATACACAAGCCAAATATTTAGGCTTAAGAGAGGAGTTTTAAAATGAACAAATTAAAAAGAATTATTTCCCTAGCATTCATCATTGCCTTTGCACTATCACAATTCGAGTACGTTAAAGCAGAGAGCGTTGAGGCAGATATGACAAATGCGCAAAACGCAGAGACAGTAGTAGCTTCAGAAGAAGTAGAAAAAGAAGAAGCAAAAGAAGAAGAAGCAAAAGAAGAAACAGTTGCTACTTGTAAAACACATGACGAGGCAGTTAAAGAGCTTACAAAAGCTATGGATGAAAAGATGTCTAAATTAAACGAAAAAAATGATGACTATATACTTAGAATTAATAAAGTTGAAGAGCCAAAAGATTATCAAGACCAAAGCTTAGATCCAGCTAAACATAAAAGTCATTATCAATTGTCTTTTACAATAATAAACAAAGAAAAATCATTTTCTGAGATTGACATGACAAACCTAGCAGAACTTATAAATGATCTATATAAAGAAGATAAAATAGATAGAATAAAGTTTACACTACACAAAGATGAAGGAAGCAATCTAAAGGATAAACTTGCTAATTTAGATGACGAGCAAAGAAAAGTAGAAATTAACGCCTTAATCAAGCATGGCTTAATAAACTCTATGATACTTGGAGAGGGTAGAAAGCTTGGAACTATAGATAACAGAGAAGGCGGCATAAGACTTAGTAAAAAAGCTTGTGACAACAAAGAAGCCTTCCTTTGGTTAAGAATACCATTTAGAAATGCAATAGTAAACGAAATAAAAGATAAAATCGAAGCAAAAGACATCACAGTTAATAAGAACGACAAGGTTAATTGGAAAGATGGAGTAAAAATAAAAGACACATACAAAGACATTCAAGGCTATCAAGGCAATATAAATGAGGCTAAAGTTACTGACGAATCAAAGAGGGATACAAAGACAGCTGGCGAAAGATTAGGCAGAATCAAATTAAAATTCTCAGACGATACAGAATTAACACTAGAAAATCAAAAACTCATAGTGAAAGAAGATAAAAAAGCAGAAGAAAAAGAATTGCTTCCACAAAGAAAAGACAATGAAAACAATAAATATGACAGATACGATAAAAATGATAGATATGATAGAAATGATAAAAAAGACAAAAAACAAAAAACAGATAAAAATTCTAAAAAAGATAAAAATATAGAATCTGAAGAAAAACAAGAGAAAAAACAAGAAACAATGGACTACGGCATATTAGCGCCAGCACAAGCACTTAGACTAGTTCAGCACAAAGACCTGCCACAAGGCGAAAAAGGCGAAGCTACTAGAGAACTTATCGCAAGAGGCGTACTAAGCGGCGTTTCAGATACAGAGTTTAAAGGCAAATTAGCCATCAATCGCGCCATGCTAGCCCAAGTCCTTATGACAATTTCCAAAGATAAATCAGTAGGCTTCGTAGATTATCTAGACATAAAAGGAGACGAGTGGTACGCAGACGCTATGACATGGGCGCTAACACACGGCATCTACAAAGGCTACACAGACAAAACAGTTAAGGCAGCACAAAACATCACACGCCAAGAATTTGCCTCAGTTATCTATAATTTCATAAAAGAACACAATATCAATATGCCAAAAGTAAAAGACTTTAATTACAAAGACCAAGACCAAATCGCTACATGGGCACTTAATCAAGTTAAATACCTTGACGAGATAGGCCTTGTTAATGGCGCTAGCACAGATAATTACAACGCAAAAGGCACATACACAAGAGAAGAACTTGCACTAACAATATATAAAATTATTAAATTCATAGAAAATAAATAATTATATCAGCTCTTTGAGAAATATCTCGGAGAGCTTTTTACGTTTTCTTAACAATCAGGTGATATTATATCTTGGGTGATATTATGGAAGAACTTAGTATAAATTTTTCTGCTCTGCATTACTTTAAAAGGCTGCTGCTCTTTGTATTTGCAATATTTCCAGCCTTTACCATCGGCTTTGCAATCCTAGGAAGCCTAGTCGAAAAAGGCGGCATATTTCAATGGGTTATAGTCCTTTTCTTCTTTTTCTTTGTGTTTATGGTTTTAAACGCACTCAAAAACGTCATCCTCCTTATATTTAGAGAGGAGGCTTTGGTTTTAAAAGAGAACGTCTTTGTAGATAAATTCTCCAAATATAAACCCATCAGCATAAGCTGGGACGATGTAGATGAGTTTAAAATAAAAAAGACACAAAATCAAGAGCTGATGGACGTTTACACACTTCACATAAAGTATAAAAATCTTGATAAGTACAAAGACATTAAGGCCATAAACAAGGTGAATAAATATTATAATGCGAGAGATACAGTAGAAATAGAGCTAGATTTGGCAAACCTTTCATACAGGGCAAATGACTACGAGATACTTGAAAAGTACTACTACATCGTGAAACATAAAGGATAGCTTGACAAAAACGGCCTAATGTAATAAAATCATCTTAATAAAGGAGACTAGTCATGCTAAAAGAAAAGCCTGTAATACTGTCAATCTCAGCCTTAGACTCAAGCGCCCTAAGAGGCGTCGAGGCAGACGTCAAGACAGCACTAAAACTAAATACCTACTGCACAGTCGCGACAACATGCGTGACCAGCCAAAACACACAAAGGTCAATCTCAAGACTTGCCCTTTCCTCGTCCATGGTCTACGACCAGATAAAGGCAGCGAGCGAAGACTTTCATATCGGATGCGTCAAAATCGGACTCATATCAAACATCAATCAGGCAAAAGCAGTCAAAGACGCATTAGATAAATACTTTAATGACGTTCCAGTCGTACTAGATCCAGTCATCGCCTCAAAATTCGGTCATATCTATACAGATTCAGAAACACTTGACTACATTAAGGAACATATCTTCACTAAAGTCACACTCATCACACCAAACATGAAAGAAGCAGAAGTTTTATCAGGAATGAAAGTTACTACAGTTATGGAAATGATGGCAGCAGCACAAAAACTTCATGACAGCTACGGCATAAGCGTTCTGATTACAGGAGGCGCACTAGAGGGCGAGCTAAAAGACGTACTAGTTATAGATGGCATGGAAAAAATTATAGATAGAAAAAGAGTCGATAGACAAGCCTTCGGACTTGGAGCGACAGTTTCCACCGCCATCGCCACATATTTAGCAAAAGGATTTGAAATGGAAGAGGCAGTTAGATTTGGACTGGAGTATTTAACGCTATGCCTTCAAGAGCGCATAAATTTGGGACAAAATGAAGGAGCGATCTGGCACGTATAAATTATTTCTTATAAAACCACCTAATAAATTCACCCATATATAATATAATAAGGAAGAAACTTTATAAATATAAATTATGCTATGTTTTTTACATAGCATTTTTTGTATATATTTTGTAAATAATTTCGTCTTTCGAAACGGTTATACTTGTATTGTAGAAAAGAAAGGAGAAAATTATGAATAAATTAAAAAGAATACTATTTACATTTTTTATATTTGCTTATTTACTTGCACAGTTCGAGTCAGTCAAAGCAGAGAGCGTTAAGGCAGAGTACACAGATGCAGCCAATACAGAAGTCATCACAGAAGTATTGAGTGCAGATAAAAAACCAATTGACATGAATAATGCTTTAATGACAGAACCAATTGCATGCGATGAGGGTTATGGCGCAGCACGTGAAGACTTTGTTCCAGAGAGCATAATCAAAGAAAAGCCTTAGATGAAATAGCCCCCATATAATAAGAAGAGAATATAAAATAATTCATTTAGATGCTAGGAACTTACCTAGCATTTTTCGTTGTAACAATTGGGTACAAGTTATACATTTGAAAAATAGAAAAATAGAAAAATAGAAAAATAAATTTCTGGCACATCTATGTAAAGGATTGTTACATTTATGTTAAATTATAAAAAAATATTGCCTTTTGAAAAATTATGTGCTATAATTAAACCAAATCAGATAAGATTTTCTGTGCCACCAGAAAAACTTTGTTAAAGACATACTTAGCAAAAGTATTTCACTAAATTGCATGCTCACTTAGAGAAAGAATTTGCTAGGCTTTCAATCATTTACTTAAAACACAAGCAATTATTTCGATTATAGACGAGTCGGTGGCACGACCCGTCTTTTTTAATGACTTTAGCAAAGTAAAGCGAGCGGCACAGAGATCAAAAGCGAAAAAACTTGCGCAAAGCAAGAAATACGAAAGGAGAAATGATATGCAAACAAAAAATTATTTGCGAAAAACACTCGCATTAGTCATGGCATTTTTAATGATTGTGACTATGATGCCAGTGAATGTTTTTGCTGAAACATTTACGACTAAAGACAAGGGTGGAAATCCAGTCGTTGGCACAACAGACTGGCAAGTAACAGAAGAAAACCTAAAGGGTAAAAACTTTTGGCCACTAGCTGCTAAGCAATACTTAAGTGAAGTATCAACACTAGCAGAACCGATGAAAAATCCAATGATAGGCTATGGAGGCTACTTTATAAGGCCGGACGGAAGAACCGTAATCAGACTTACCATGAGAAAGTTTGACAAGGTTGGTACAGGCGTTTGGGACATCATGCAAATGAAGCTGGAAGATAGCTTCAACGACATGGTTAACTGGAACGACCCAGAAACAGGTATTTATAAAGGTGTGTCGGTTGGATCAAAAGCTGGATGGTACCACGACGACCTTGCTTACGAAAAAATAACACCTTTTGGTAATACAACAATTACTGATGCCGGTTCAGTTAATGTAAAAGAAGTAAACATCGCGAAAAATGGAAATACAGGCACTACAGCTGCACTAAACGAAGTGCCCATAAACCTTGTATTAAAAGATGGAAAAAGTGTAGACTCCTTTACCAATGAACCACTGGTTCAAATAAGGATGTTGGCTAGAGATAAGCAACAAGTTGCTTGCTACACTGATGCAGGTTCTGGTAAAGGTAACTATTCAACATATACTTTCTCATCTATAGTTCCTCTAAAGCATAATTACGAACAAAATCTTTTAAGAGAAATTCGTCGGTCAGTTACAACAGACAGAGCTTTTAGAGGTGCAGGATCCTCTGTTTTATATAACAAGGAAAAAGGTTATATCGAAGTAAGACATCGTTACAACAAGGTGGCGATTACGGGGAATGCGCTCGATGGTTCAAAACTTGGTTATAGACAAACTGTAAATAAGAAATTCTTTGATGTTCTAAAGCAAAAGGATGCCTCAGGAACTATAGCACATATATACTCAACAAATAACTATGGACTTCCATCAGCTGGCAGACTAGATGCCAACGGCGACCCAACAGCTGACGGTTCTGTTCCAGTATTCCAGAAAAACATCAACTTCCTTCCAGGTTCAGATCTTGGTTTCATACAAGTTGCCGCAAGTGATTTCAACAGAGAGGCCGAAGCTCAACAAGGTATAAAAACGAACCTTACTACAAACCAACCACTTGCTTCTTGGCTAGATGGGGAAGAATCACTTTTGAATAACGGTCAAGGCACTACAGTTAGATACTATGTAGATACTGACAAGGTGGACAAGCTATTAGGTGGTGATGACGGGCTTCAATACTTCCCGTTCTACTCAACGATCATTTTGGATAATGCTTCAGGTCAGTACAAGTACACCTTTAAAAAACTAACAAAAGATGTTACACTAAATGCAGGCGATAAGATCAAGATTGACTTTAAGGCTGCTTATGGCGCTGGATTATTGCCGGATACAGCAAAGTCCCGTAATAGAGAGATGCGTCTTGGAATTAGAGGTATGGGTACTGAAATGTTCCTAGGTTCAAACTTCCGTAATGTAGACAAAGGTTTAACTTATGAATACACAGTACAAAATGGCATGGCTATGACACTAAAAGCTGGCACAGAACTATACCTATTTGCTAACTACCCAGACGGTGGTGAAGCAACTTTATATTTTAATAATAATAAAGCAGACTTTTACAAAGCAAACTATGAAGTAAACAAAAACCCAATTGTACTTGATTGGCAAGGAACTTACTCAGCAGGAACTGTTACAACAACATTCCAAAAGCCAGACGTTGACGAAATCTTCTTAGGAGATAAAAACATAACTGGACGTACAGCTTATGAAGAAGCTGAAGTAAATATTAGAAAATCAAAGGCAGATCAAAACGTACAAACAATTATCGCAAAACCTGGTAACACTTCAAATAAAGATGACTCAAGAATAGACGTTGTAGTAAACAATGTTAAGTTAAAAGGTTATGAATTTGACACAGCAAAACCTGGCAAACAAAAAGACGGCAAAACACTAAGAACATTTACAATGCCAGAACTTAAGAGAGACATGCCACTACTTTTCACTAATACAAACGTAGAGGTACTTGCAGAAGAATCAAGACCTGCAGTTGTTGAACAAGTACAAGCAAAAGTAAACTTTGACCTTAGTGGAGAAAAATCAAAGGACAACAAAGATGTTATAGAAAAGATTGCTCCACTAAGTAAAGAATACACAACTATTATTGAAGATCAAATGGATCCATCTGACCCAGAAGGCAAAAGAGTATTAGTAGCTGCAGGCTCAAATAACAAAGCTTACATGCCAAGTGGTTTTAATGATGATAATGTTAAAAGAGATGATAAAGCTCCAACAGTAAATGTTGAAGAAGAGATTGACGGCAAGAAAGTAGAAAGAGAATTCCAAAACGTTCTTAGCCACGACGGAAAAGCCTATGACATCAACAACAAAGATGCAGCTATAGCAGATAAAGAAAAACAAGCATTAAAACTTAGACAAATGCCTGATAAGTACGACATCAATGTACCACAAGGCAAGAGACTTCTAGGCTGGACAACTACTAAATTAGAAGACAAGGTAGAAAAAGGTGTTAAAGTAACAGTTGCTGAACAATTTAACGAACTTAAAGATAAAGATAAAATAATAAAAAATGTAAATGATTGGGAAAAGGTAGACGACAATACTAATCCTGAAACATTTATATTTGATGAAAAGTCACCAATAGATCAAAACAGAACAGTTTATGCAGTTTTCGGCGAAGGTATTAACATTGTACTTCACTCAAACAACACAGCTGATTTAGCAAATGAAACAAAAATTACAATTCCAGTAAAAATTTCTGATGTTGATAGTACAAATGAAATTATTCATGCGGTTGCAAGTGCTACAATAAATAAAATGGTAAACAAAGTTGTTATTAAAGATCTTCCAAGAGTTCCAGTAACTTCTGAACAAGAAGAACTTGATAAGATAAACGATCCAGATCTTAGAACATTCAATATAGTAGGATCGTCTTTCATAGGTTGGACTACAAAAAGATATAAAAACGATAATAACTCAGACTTCGCAGCTGGAAACAATAACGAAAGAATTGGCGGACTTGAACAAGGTATAGTAAAATATTTAAAAGAAGGTGTTTTAAAAACAAGTAAAGTTCCACAAAAGACTGAGTGGGTTAGAGAGCTAAATAAGCTTCAAAACACTTATTACGTTCCTAATGGCTACAGATTAGCTATTGAACCAGGCGATTTAAATAAAGACAATACACCTGAAGAAGAACAATACAAAACAATACAAGAAGCTATTGATAGCGGAGAAGATTTACACTTATACGCAAACTATAGAAAGTTCTTTAAAGTAACTGTTCATGCTTCATATAAAAAAATTGACCCTAATCAAGGTAAACATGGTAAATATGTTGAAATAGTTGATAAAAATAAGAAAAAACCAGCAAATATTGGTCTATTGACTAGAACAGCCGTAACACCTTATGGAAAACCAACAGTTCATAAAGATGCAAACTACTATCCAATAAAAGACGGCATACAGAAATGGGATGGAACAGATCAAGATTTAACTTGGATAGTTCCAGGCTTTGACGAACTAGGACAAAGAAAATCATATGTTTCAGTAGTTGTTACTGATGATATGAAAGATGCGTATAAAAACTTTAAAGTTCCAAACTGGGGTGCTTTAGGCCTAAAGCCTTATATAAGACTAAACAAAGCAGATGACACATATACAGTTGATCCAAACGCACCTAAGAACTTACATGAAGATGCAGGTAACCCTTATGGAGATCCACTTGCTAAACATCAAGCTTATGAAAATGGAGCAGATGCATATACATCAGCGACTTCAAGAAAAGCAAATATAGTAAAACATCAAGGTACAAAAGAAGTTATTTCTTATGAAATTTGGAATACATCAACACCTATCGATATTCCACAACCAGTATTTGATGCAGTGCAAGAAAATGATAAGGAAGTTAAAATCCGCTGGGGCAAGGTAGAAAAAGATAAAAATATTACAGATATTAGATTAACAGTACCTGGGGATACAGAAATTACTTTAACAAAGACGTCTGATACAACATTCTCTAATGGCAATATAACTGCAACTATTACTGGAGATAAACTTGTCTTAAGCCAATTTAACTTACAAGGAAAGGCTGGAAAAGACATAGTAGCAAAATATGTTGTAGAAAACGCGGACAAAAAAACTGATGGACCTGAAGGAAGAGTAACAATTGGTGAACAACCAACATCTGCACCTGTTAATAATATGAGTCAAATCAAGAACAAAGACAACGGTAACTCAGCTATTAAGTTTACAGTTCCAAACCCAACATTAAATAAACCGACAAAAGATACAGTTTATACAGCACAAAAATGGGATGAAAAGCAAAAAATATGGGCCGATGTTGGCAGTACAACTCTTACAGGAGACCAAGAAATGGGCTCCGAAAAAGAAATCGAACTTAATAATGTTGTCGACGGAGACATCATTAGAATCAAATCCGAACAACCAGGAGCAAAACCTAACGATTCGACAGGAACGGGCGATGCAAATTACACACCACAAAAAGGCGATGAAAATCAAAAGTATGTAAAAGTTGATAAGGCTGGTCCTGTAGCAACTGTAACAGCAAAAGACGAAGCGTTTAGAAGATTTATCGACCTTGAAGGAACCATAAACGAAATTCCTTATGAAAGAAAAGTAACTATTTCTATTGATTATAAAGACGGCAACGCTGCTACAGAGTATCAAACAGAAATAATTACACAAAAAGATAAGGATAGATTAATCAAAGATCTTAACACAGTTTTAAGAAAAGGAATAGAAGAAGGAACTATTCCTGAAATTAAGATTGTAGCAGTTGATAAATTTGGTAATAGCGAAGAATCAAATGTTAATTACACAGCATCTTATCAATTAAAAGTTTCAATTACTGGCGATAGAGCTGGCAAGAAATTTGTAAAAGTTTCAGCAGATAAAGATGGCGCAGATATAACTATTATAGTTATGAATAATGGAACTGAAGTAGCAAGGGGAAAAGCAAAAGTTCTACAAGCTAACCAATTTGTAAAATTAACATTCAAAAATGGTGAAGCAGACTATAGACTACAAACAGGTGACGAACTTGTTATAGAAGGAACAGTAACTGTAGACGGAAAGACTTACACTTCAAATCCATACAAGATGTATATTTAATAAATATTTGTCGTTATAAATCAAATAGTAAGAGATTAAATTTTAGCAGTATTATGTGGGGAGCTTAGCTCCCCAAAAGGAGGTAAAATGAAATTTAATAAAAGATTACTTTCATTTTTCTTAGCAGTTTTAATGCTAGTTTCAACTTTCAGTGGTTCAGTATTTGCAGAATCCAATGATTTAAACATACAAGATGCAAACAAAACAACTGGAATAAAAGGAAAAGTAGAAGGCGATAAGGAAGTATTTACTTTTGACATAAGTAAATTAAAGAAAAAAGAAACAGCAGCTCCTATGACTACAAAGGCAATGCCTGCAAGGGCACCTCGTAGAGCACCTGTTCAATATGACACAACAGTAAATATAACAACTACAGGTTTAAATGGCAAACCATTCGAGTGGGAAGCACTTCCTAACAAAGAATTTAAACTTATAGCTAAGTGGGAAACTACTAATGGTCAAAAGCATGAAAAAACTTTGGCAACAATCACAGAAGCAGGCACAACTACTTACAATGTAGGTTGGCCAGTTGATGGAACTATGAAAGGCAATGCTTCAGTTATAACTAGTTATCACCATAAAATAGAAGTTCGTGTAGTTGATGTTTATGTAACATCCATAGGAGGAGCGGGTGAGTTAGTTTTTGATATTACACTAAAGGAACTTGCAGAGCCAAGAGCCAATGTTCAATATGTTGACCCTTATGGAACACCAATAACAGGTCAAGATTTACCATCAGGCACAATGCCAAAGGTAACAGCAGAAGGTTTAACAGATGTAGAAATTGACTTGCCAAATGAATCAAAACAAATCAACATGAGATCCTCACTAGATATTGATGAAGATGAACTAAATGCAGCGAAAGATGGTTTAAAATTTAAAGTTCAAAATAAAGCAACTGGCGAAACAGTAACTATAGATGGAAAAGATTATAAACTTGATATATCAGCACCAAACGCAAAAGAAATCGGCACAATTAAAATGATATATCAAAAAGATGTAATTGTACCACCAACAAAGCCAAATTCAAATGATCCAGTAGATGTTGCAAATGGATATTTTCGTTTAACATTCGATGCAAACGAAAATAAACAAGACGGCATCACAGGTAAACACACAGCTGGAGCATACGCAGGACAACAATTATCATATATAGACGTTAGAAATGATGTTAACAATCCAGTAAAATATAATAATGCTAATTTGCAAAGAGAAATTAAAGCATTATTAACAACAGGAACAAAAGAAGTAAATGGCAAAAAGAAAGAGTATACACAAGATACAAAAAATCCATGGACACCAACAGTTCCAACAGATACAACACAAGTAACAAAAACAACATATAATGCACAATACACTAAATCTATCGCTGACAAAATCAAAGAAGCAGGTGGAATAGATCCACAAGACATCGTAGTATGGAAAGATACACCAGTAAAAGACATTACTTGGAAAGACGGAACAAAACTAGCAGCTGGCGTAACAGATGAAACATTAAAAGCAGCATATGAAAGTGCAACATTTACAGAAGGAACAGAACCAGCAAGAAAAACAGATGAAGTAAAAACAATACCTGGAAAAGTAAAAGTAACATTTGCAGATAATTCATTTATACTTGTAGGAAAACTAGAATCAGAAGTTGGTCAAGGAGAAACAGCAAATCCACAAAACTTAATAGTAGTTGAGCATAAAAACGAAGTAACTGATCCACAAAATCCACCGGTAGTTCCAAAAGATGCAATAGAAGTAGAATTCAAATTAGGCAAAGGAACAAAACTAGATCAAACGACAGGAAATGAAACAACACCAGTCTTAGTAAAGACAATGTTAGTAAAACCTGATACAACACTAGTAGATGGAGACTTCCCAGCAGCTGAAAAAACAAATACAAATGCAAAAGATGTTGTATGGACACCAGCAAAAAATACAAAGATAGCAAAACCAGCAGAAACTAAACCATACTATGTAGAAAAAACTGGAAATGAAAAATATGATAAATTCATATTTACAGCAACATCAAGCGAAAATGTACCTACTACTAAAAACTCTGAAGATTACGATCCACATTATAAAGATAAATCTGGAAAACCTGGTGAAACTGTTCAAGTACCTGTACCAACATTTACTAAAACAGGTGTTACAGGAAATGTACCAGCACCAACTAAAGGAAACAAAACTACTACATTTGCTAAGAATGATGCTAGTCAAACTAATGTAACTGTTGATCCTAATACAGGAGCTATCTCAGTAGTTATTCCAACAACAGCAAAAGTTGGAGACATAATTAAGGTTCCAGTTGATGTAACTTATCCAGACGGATCTAATGAAACTGTTGAAGTTATTATTACAGTAATTGATCAAGAAAACCCTACTATTGATCAACCTTATGAAGGCGATAAAACTATAAAAGGTAAGGGTGAACCGGGAGCTAAAATTGTAGTTAAAGATAAAGATGGTAAGACAATTGGTGAAACTACTGTAGGCAACGACGGAAAATGGGAAGTACCAGTACCAGCAGATAAACCATTAAAACCTGGTGATAAAATAGTTGCAAAACAAACAAAGAATGGTAAAGAAAAAGAAGCAACAGCAACTGTTATGTCTAGACAATATTATCTAACTCTTACTCTAGACGAAAACTACAGAGACGGTAGAATTACAGACTATGATGTTCTAGAAGATGAATTAATTAGTCCTTATCTATACAAACCTCACAGAAGAGGCTATGTATTTGAAGGATGGAGTTACAGAAGAGACTATCTTGACGAAGTAAAACCTGGCGACAGAATTTACTATCCAACAACTTTATATGCAATTTGGTCTAAGGATAGAGACTATGGTCGTCGCAAAGACCGTTATGATCGTGATAAACGTGATGAAGAACCTGTAGACACTAGAGAAGTTCACGACCACAACGCTTACATGTTCGGTTACACTGACGGAACTGTAAGACCTAATGGTAAGATTACAAGAGCTGAAGCAGCTGCATTAGTAACAAGACTTCTTGGCCTAGATACTTTCGCATCAGCTGCAAAACCAATGTTCTCTGATACTCCAAGTTCATGGTATAACAAAGCCATCAACGCAGCTGTTGATAGAGGCATCATGAAGGGTTACCCTGACGGAAGATTCAGACCAAACGCTCCTATCACTAGAGCGGAATTTACTCAAATGATATCAACTATTGACAACAAGCCTTATGGCGTTGCACCATTCGCTGATGTTGTTGGACACTGGGCTGAAAGACCTATCGGCAGCGAATATCAAGCTGGTAGAATCAAAGGTTATCCAGACGGAACATTCAGACCAAACGCATTCATCACAAGAGCTGAAGCTGTTGTAATTCTTAACAAGATATTTGAAAGAAATTACGATGCAATGTCAGCTATGAATGCAAAGAACAAAGAATATATCAAGAGATTCATTGACTTAGCACCAAGTTTCTGGGGTTTCAATGATATGGTAGAAGCTACTAACACTCACTTATTCAAGAGAAGAGTGAAGGGAGCAGTTCAAGAAGACTGGACTGAAGTTAAGTAGATAAAATTCAATTACAAATAAATAATTGACATAATGACAAGGCATGTGGGAGCAAATCTCACATGCCTTTGTTATTAAGTAAAGGAGGGGTGAGGTGATTTTTATTTTATTATTATATTTTATGGTAAAGGAGATTATTAAAATGTGTAACACAGAAGAAACTGGATTAAATGAATATAATCTAATTTTTTCAAATAGAACCTGTGACATATCTAAACTTAAAATCGAAAGTAAAATAGAAAAATTATTAAGATTAATTAGGAACAAACTATGTAATAAGAAAGTTAATAATTCAGATGAAACTATATTTTTTTACAATAAAATTAACCAAGTTGTGAATTATATGAGAGACAATCTTAAAGTTGAAGTTATAAGAAATGATTTAAGCAAAGTTAAAGCTCGTAAAGAATATATAATGTGTAAATCTCATACTGATTTACAAGCTGATTCTTTTATATCACTTATGCCACTTTTTTTATCTATAATTTCTATAGTTGTTAATATACATCAAAATATAATGACGTTTAATAAATTTGATAATTATAACGAGGCTAAAGATATTATTTATAACATTAACTTTAGTTTAAATGTTTTAAAAATTTTACTTTTTATTATAATAGCTATAGCAGTCGTTGCTCTTTTAAATAAAAATGATTTAAAAAATTATACTAATCAGGTTGCGTATTATACATATTTAGAATCTGAATTAAATAATTTAATTTCTAATATTGAAAAGAAAAGATTGCAAAAATAAATTATCTTTATTTCAAATATTTGGAGAAGTATTAATTAAATCTCAATACTTCTGTAAAAAATAGCATTTATTTTAGACTATCTATATTGAGCGCGGTAACGTTTTTTTTTAAAATAGCTTATTATGCGATAGGGCTTGCCATTTGAACCGAAAATATTATTCAAAAAGCCGCTAGCTACATGTATTTAAGCGAAGAAGACATTGAGAAAGAGATACCGAAAGCGATGGATGATTTCGATAATGCTAGGATATATTATTTAAAAGATATCAAAAAAGTTAATAAGCAATGAGAGAAAATCTAGTATGTCTCTGTTATAATAAATGGAGGGGTGAAATATGGAAATTTATGAATTTGACAAACAATTACTTACTAAAAATTTAGGAATAGATAAAAATTCATTTGAGAAAATTTTAGATGAAAAGGAATCAACTTTAATAGTTCTAGATACTAATGTACTTTTAGCACTAGCGGAAGTATCATATTATGCAAGCAAAAATTTACTTCAAATATTTGATAAGTGTAAAGATTTGTCATGGATACCATATCAGGTTATTTCAGAGTTTGAAAAAAATAAGTATAAAGTTTTTGGAGATATGTATAGAAAATATGAAAAGTTGTTGGAAAATTTAAGTAGAAAAACAGAAAAAATAGATAATGAGATAATTTCTGAATTTGACAAATATAGTGAATATGATGATTCTGTCATAAAAGATTTAAAAGTTGATATCAAGAAAAGTTTACAAGAATTATCTAATATAGTTAAAAAATATGATAAGAATAAAGAAGAAATGATTAGAACAGATAAAGACCAAATAAAAATGCTTCAAAAAGAAATTATGTCTTATATTAATGATTTAAAAGCTAACAACAGAATAGGTAATTGTGTGAAATTTAGTGAGGCTATGGAGATTATAAAAGAAGGTGACATAAGATATAAGTACAAAATGCCTCCAGGATTTCTAGATGAATACAAGAAAACTGTTGATCAGTTTGGCGACTTATTTATCTGGAAGGAAATAGTTAATCTACCTGAAAAGTTTAGTTCAGAAAGAAGTACAAATATAAAAAACATTATATTTTTGACCAATGATATAAAAGGTGACTGGTGGAAAACTATTAAAGACGATAAAGGTCAAAATATTAAGCTAGATGTAATGAGAGATGAGCTATTTTTAGAATTTAATGAAATAAATCCTAACACTTCTATATATTTTATTAAGTTAAATATGTTTCACGAATATACTTCAGAGATATTTGGTTTGTATGATTCATTTGTTTATATTGAACTTAACAAGAATGATGAAGCATATACTAATAAGATTAAAGATAAAGTAGCAAATGATATAATTGACCAAATTAAGAGTAATAATAGTGTTGATGAATTAGATTTTGAAGATGCGGGAATTAGAAATATACATGTGTATAATTGTGCTTTTAAGCAAAGTTTAGGAAGTGTTATTAATAAAATCGATAATTCAGCAAAAATAAATTATAAATTAGAGTTTATTGTTGATTTAGTTGGACACTCTAGCACACACAATATATACTCGTGTTACAACATGCATAGTCCGTTCGAAATTAAAGAGCACTATATGAGCTTGTCAGTAATTGTTAGTGTTGATAGAATTATAAAAGATATACAAGCAGAAAATTTAATTAAAGATTTAAAAAAAGATAGTGAGTATAAAAACTTTAGAATAATTAATGCCAGTATTATTAAACATGAGACAAATATAGAAGAAGAAAAGTATTCAGATAATGAGTGCCTTGATGATGATGAATATGATGAAAGTTTTGGTTTTATTTGCACTAAATGTGGAAGAAAATTTAAAGATAGGTCTAACGATATTGGGGGAGTATGTATAGAATGTTATAGAAAATATGATGATTTATAATTTACATTAAATTTTATCTATAAAACAGAATCACTAGTCATTTCTTGTAAGGCTTAGCTTTTACACCAATTTAATCAATAATTAACTCAACAGAACCTCCCCACGCTTAATGTTTTATACATGCGGACCAAGGGGAGGACATTTTTTTACCTTACTATAAGCATTTCACTTTCAAGAAATGAAAAAAAATTAAAGTTTTGAAAGTGAGGTGTCAACATTGAAAATTATTGAGAGGCCTTTGTATTTAGATAGGTTAAAGAGGCTCTACGGTACTCCTGACATCAAAATTATAACGGGTTTACGAAGGTCTGGCAAGTCTGAACTCTTGCGCTCTTTTGTAAATTATTTGAAGGAGTCTTACACTGACATTAATATAATTCGTATTGATTTTGGTGATTTAAAGTTTGATTCTCTAAAAAATTATAAAAGTCTTTACGATTATGTTGAAAAAATGTATGATGATTCTCTTAAGAATGTTTTAATTGTTGATGAGGTTCAGCTATGTGAGAAATTTGAGCTAGCGATAAACAGTTTTCATAATAGTAAGAACTATGATATTTACCTAACTGGCTCTAACGCTTTTTTATTGAGCTCTGATTTAGCAACGCTGTTTACTGGGAGGTTTATAGAGATTCCTGTCTATCCTTTTAGTTTTGAAGAGTATTGCTCTTACTTTGATATCGATAAGGATTATTCTGAACATTTACAGGATTATCTTGTTATTGGTGGGCTTTCTGGTTCTTATGTGTATGATAATAAGGAGGATAGGGCGGCTTATATCAATGATGTATATAAAACTTTGATTAAAAGGGATTTGATTGATAGGTACAATTTAAGTGATGAGGCGCTTCTTGATAACCTAACAGAGTTTTTGGTGGATAATATTTCGAATTTGACAAATGCTAATAATATAAGTAAAGTTTTAAATTATAACAATATTGCGACTAATCATGTTACTATTGGTAATTATATTAAGTACTTGTGCAATGCCTTTATGTTTTATAAGGTTAAAAGATATGATATTAAGGGCAAAAAGTATCTCGAAATCAATGATAAGTATTATTTATCTGATTTTTCATTTCGCTATGCTATCTTAGGCGTTAGAAATATTGATTATGGAAGGGCTTATGAAAATATTGTTGCGATAGAGCTTTTAAGAAGGGGTTATGATATATACGTTGGTACGCTTTATCAAAAAGAAATAGATTTTGTGGCAATGAAGGGTGATGAGAAAATCTATATACAAGTTAGTGATGATGTATCTAGTGAAAAAACAATGCAAAGAGAGCTTGAGCTGTTATTATCAATAAGGGATGCGTATCCAAAGATGATTCTTTCTAACACAAAGCACCCAATGAGCCTGATTGATGGCGTGAAACACATTGATATAGCTAGGTGGCTTATGGGGGATGAATCTTAGTTTGTGTATATATATTTTTATTTAATCCATTTTAATTAAGTATTGCTAAATGCTATACAAAGTGATATAATATATACAAAGGAAGTGATATTATGTCGAAAACATCAAATGTATATATAAGAGTTGAACCTAAGGTAAAGGATGGCGCTGAAGCTGTTCTTAACGAGTTGGGGCTTTCTATGTCGAATGCGGTATCAATATTTTTAAGACAAGTAGTTATGCATAATGGATTGCCCTTTGAAGTGAAAATGCCAAGCAAAAAACCTTTAGTATACGAAGATTTAAGTGAAGAAGATTTTGATAAAGAAATGCTAAAAGCAATGGATGACTTTGATAATGGCAGGACTTATACTGTAGAAGAAGTAGAAAAAGAATTAAGTAAAGAGTTTGAATGATGAGATATAAAATATTGTATTCAGAAAATGCACAGGAAGATTTAAGATCTATAGCAAGATATATTTCTTATGAATTGCAAGAGTTTAATACGGCAAAGAAAATTATTGATACTATTCTTAATGAGATAAAAACTCTTGATACTTTTCCCATGCGATATCGTTTGTGTGATTATGAGAGATGGAAAAAGATTGGACTGCGCTGTATGAATGTAAAAAATTATATAGTTTTTTATTTGCCAGATGAAGATAAAGGTGTAGTAAATATTATTCGCATAATGTATCAAAGAAGAGATTTAGAAAAAGTATTAGAATAAAATTAATATTACAATTTAAAACTATTTTCACTTTCAAAACTCAAATATTTTTACAATTTTGAAAGTCACTCAAACATTTTAAAAATCAAGGACTGCTTATGTGGTCCTTTTCTATTGCCATAATTACAATCAAAACCATTTCACCCGCCCATATGTAAATTATTTTTTGCTTTCTCTTAATAAATTCATAAAGTTGTTTTAATTTTTCTATATCTCGGGTATATATATGATAGAAAATCTATTAAGGAGGTAAGCTTATGAGAATCGAATTTGTAGGAAAGAACATTGAACTAACTCAAAGTTTAAAGGATGTGGCTGAAAAGAAATTCCAAAAACTTGACAAGTTTATTGGCAAGGATGTGGACGCGAAGGTTGTTTTCTCGGCTGTTAGAAATACTAAGGCTGTTGAAGTAACCATCTTCCTAGACAAAACTATCCTTAGAGCTGAGGAAGAAAGTGACGATATGTACACATCTATCGACAGGGCGGTTGATGTTTTGGAAAGACAGGTTAGAAAGTACAAAACTAAGCTTCAAAACAGATATCAAAAGAATGATTCGATTAGGTTTGAAAATATTAAACCGATGGAGGAAGCTGATGAGGCTAAGCTTGTGAAGAACAAGAAATTCAAGGTAGTACCTATGTCTTCTGACGAGGCTATCCTTCAAATGGAACTACTAAGACATAATTTCTTTGTGTTCCAAAATGCTAAGAATGAAGCGATAAATGTTGTATACAAGAGAAAGGATGGCAATTACGGCCTAATTGAAGTGGAATAAAATGAAGATTAATATAGATGATTTTAAATTGAACAAACCTGTATCTGCGCTTAAGATCTCGCCGGACGGTCGTCACAAGGTATTCACTGTGACTGATGTTGATATGGGGAAGAATGAGTACAAAAACTCATTTTATATGCTTGATGAGAATGATTCTTTGAGGAGACTGTCTACTAATGACGTCTCTTCTACTTATGCTGTGGACAATGGCGGAATCATTTTCGCGAAGGCTGATGAAAAAAGGAAGTATGCGTCTATCGTTTATCGTCTAAGTTTTACGGGCGGTGAAAGGGAAGAGCTTTTTAGGCTTATGTACCCTATCAATAGTATTCGCATCATGGATGAGGAAAGACTCGTTTTAAGTATCGGTAATTCTGAGAAAATCAGGCACTTTAAGGATATGGATCAAGAGACTTACGAGAAAAAATCGGCTGAAATGAAGGAAGAGGATGACTATACTATATATGATGAGATTCCTTTTTATCTTAATGGTGCTGGTTATATCAACAAAATTCGTTCGTCGCTTGCCATATACAATATGAAGAGTGACACTCTTAAGATGATTACTGATGATTTTACCAATGTTTCGAGCTATGATATAGCGCCTGACATGTCTGAAATTATCTACACTTCTGAGTCTTACACTGACAAGGCGCCTATAAAGAGCCAAATTTATGTATATAGTTTTGCCGAGGATAAGTCTGTAAAACTTAATTATGAGGGCGGACTGAGCTATTACGGACCAAGCTATGCTGGGGATGATGTTTTTGTATTTGCGACTGACCAAGAGGCCCACGGCATCAACCAAAATCAAAGGGTCTACCTTATTGACAAGACTAAAGAAAATATTAAGTGTATAAACGAGGACTTTGATATGTCCATCGGCTCATCTGTCGGCTCTGACCTTCGTTATGGCGGTGGATATTCGTTTAGAGTTTTAAATGATAAATTATATTTTATATCGACTCTTCAAAATAGCGCCGATTTATTCGCCATTGACAAGAAGGGTAAATTGGAAAGACTAAGTAAAGTAGTTGGCTCTGTTGATGAGTTTGACGCTTGTGAGTGCGGAGACATCTACGCTATAGGCATGCTTGACTACAATTTACAAGAAGTATATAAATTTGATGGCGGAAAATTTAAAAAGAGCACAGCCATAAACGAAGCTCTTCAAAAGACTTGGAACGTTGAAAAATACGATAAAATTACGTTTAATAATGACGATATAGATTTTGAAGGTTTTGTGATTAAGCCGGACGGATACAAAAAGGGCAATAAGTATCCTGCGATACTTGAGATTCACGGCGGTCCAAAGACTGTTACTGGCGAGGTTTTATACCACGAGTATCTATATTTTGCAAAGCAAGGATATTTTGTATTTTTCACTAATCCAAGAGGCTCTGATGGCAGGGGCAATGAATTTATGAACATCAGAGGCAAGTTTGGTACTATCGATTATGACGATTTGATGAAATTTACTGATGTGGTTTTGGAAAAATATGAGGACATCGACAGGGATAATGTTCATGTGACTGGCGGAAGCTACGGCGGTTTCATGACTAATTGGATTATCGGTCATACGAACAGGTTCAAATCGGCTGCATCTCAACGCTCGATATCGAACTGGCTAAGCTTTTTCGGTGTATCGGACATAGGCTACTATTTTGCAGATGATCAAAATTTAGCGGATCCGTTTAATTCGCCTGAGGCTTTATGGGAGCGTTCTCCACTAAAATACGCTAGCGATGTAAGAACACCAACATTATTTATCCACTCGGATGAGGACTACAGATGCCCTCTAGAGCAAGGCATACAAATGTTTACAGCGCTTAAGTACTTCGGAGTCGACTCTAAGATAGTTATATTCCACGGAGAAAATCACGAGCTAAGCCGCTCTGGCAAGCCAAAGCACAGACAAAGAAGACTTGACGAGATAATCACATGGTTTAAAAAGAGATCATAATATAGAAAAGCCTGGTTACTTTTGTAACTAGGCTTTTTGCTTGGATATGTTTTTTGTATTTCTTATAAAGCAAGCTTTTTCCACTTGCGGATTTTTGTTCTAAATGTGCCAAAGGGGGCGATCGTATTTACGTGAATAAACTTGTAAACTTCCCACGTAGCCGTTTTTGTTGCTTCATCAGCCCACTTTCTCATATGAGGCTTAAATAATTCATCATCGCTTAATGAGTCAATCATTTCACATATGGCACCAACATTGTCACTTAACATATCTTTAAGTTCACTAAGAGATAGCTTTGCATATGTATCAGTAAAGTATTGGTATAGTTTGCCGAGCTCATTCCATTTGAATTTATCAGATGGAGTTTTAACTTCAATGCCATTTCTTTCATCATGCTCCCATTTTAATAGAAGTGATGTCCATCCGACTTGATAGGCAAGGTTCTCGGCGGGCGTTCTATCCACTTCCTCTACACGTGTATTTTTTAAATTTTCTGATATATCGTCAAATTCAGCGATGTATTTTTCAAAGCTTTTATTGATAACTGATTTTAATTCTTCTTTATTTTGATATGTTCTCATTTATCTTCTTCCTTATTAGTATGATATTAGTAAAATGTTTTTTTCTAAAGTTGACAATTTGTCACGACTATATATTTATTTTCTATTTTCACTATCTTCAATATTCGAAATTTTATTTGAAACATCATCAATTAATTTTGCAAAATCTATAGCATTTTTAGATGTAATAACTGGTTGACCAGTTTCTTTCTCAATTTCTTTTCTTGCGTTTCCAGCTATTGATCCGCCATCTTTTGCTACTTTCTTGTTCTCATCTAAACCTTGTGGATTTTTTGTTTTCGTAAGTTCAGTTGTTGTTGCTTCAGAGGCATATTAAGAACTATTTCAAGAGTAGACATATTGTCTCTAAGGTTTTCCTTTTTTAGGCCTTTTAAATTTTTATATTCTCTAGTAGTCATTCCTGACCAAGCCATAGAAATTTCATTTGTTAGTATTGCATATTCTTTGCCAGCCTTGATGCCGTGATCTTGCCAAGTGTCAGTAAGTTCCTTTCTTACTTGTATCGCTTGAAGTCTTTGGTTAATCCACTCTCTTGAATAGCCTTTTTTTAAATATGTATCTAAAGCTCTATCAATCATTAATTCAGGATCAATGATTTCGTCAATTCTTTCTTTACCTACTTCAGCTAACCACATTTTGAATGGCTCTGCCTTTGGTGATGGAACAGATTGTATTATACGGAAAATGCCTTGCATATCGGCGACGTCTGTTTTATAAAATTTACCATCTTTTGGCGACTCCATTTTCAGTTCGTGACAAATTGTCACGAGCTCATTTCCCTCTTCCTTTAGTCTTTGTTTTAGCTTACGCCAATAAGCGCCAGGATCTTTACTATCAGTTAAAACTCCAACTATGTCAATAATAGAAAAGTACCACTCTTCTTTTTCATTATCCCATGCTGAACGTATTTGTCTTCCCTCAAATAATTTAACTTCGTTATCCATTTTACACCTCAATAGTATCTTTAAATATAAATTCATATCTATATTATATCATATTTTGAAGATTAAAATATTTACAATATTCCATAGCTAAAAAACGAATTTTGTAGTATAATTATCTTAGGGGGAAAATATATTGGATTACGAAAAATTTTATTATATAGCAGAAATCGTCGGTACCGTTGCATTTGCATCATCTGGCACCTTAGTCGCCATCAGAAAAGGCATGGACATCTTTGGCATAGTGGTTCTCGCCATAATCACAGCGGTTGGCGGAGGTATCATAAGGGACATAACACTTGGAATTACGCCTCCTATGGCATTTAGAGACACGACATATACAAGCGTTTCGATAGTGACAGCCTTGGTTTTAATTGTATTTTTGTCAAAAAAGATAAAGATACTTAGCCTAAAAGGTGTTGACAGAGAATTTATGATTAAATATACACAATTTGCCTCAGTACTCGACGCCATCGGACTTGGTATATTCACAGCAAGTGCAGTAACAGTCGGCATTGCACGTGGCTACATGAACAATCCGTTTTTACTGATCTTCGTAGGGGTTATCACAGGCTGCGGCGGCGGTGTCATGAGAGATTTGCTTTCGGACACAATACCGATTATATTCACAAAAAACACGATTTACGCAGTCGCCTCACTTTTGGGCGCAGTCGTATTTATAGTTTTGAGACCATTTGGAGCAAATTTCGCCTTCTTTATAGGCGCCTTAACTACAGTAGTTATCAGACTTTTGTCCATGAAGTACAGGTGGAGTTTGCCAGACGTATCATCAGACCTCGTTGATGGTGATGATTAAGAGAATTTAATACAGATTTTACAGAAGAAAGCTTTGTTTATTCACAAACAGAGCTTTTTTTTATGTTTATATATTTGTTATGTGAAGAGAACTGTTGATAAGTCTGTGGATAAAATTAAAATCACAAGAAAATAGCTTTGTCAAGTACTATTTTTGCAGAATATGCCTGTGGATAAAGTGGATAACTTTGTTAATAAGTGTAAAATAGCGATCTTTAGTGTGGATAAAAATGTGAGCAAGTGAATTATTAAATTTTTTAAATATTTGTAAGCTTAGTATTAAAAATATTTATAAGGAATAAGACCATTTCCATTGCTTTTATATTTCTTTAGTAGTATAATAAAGTTACAATATCTATTAAGGAGGAATTATATTATGAAGAAGAAAATTTCATTGTTACTTGCGATTTTAATGCTTGTAACACTAATCCCAACAGCATTTGCTGAATCAAAAACAGTAGATGCAGTTAAAAACACTAAAAAAGTGACACTTGACGGAGAAGAAGTGAAGGTAGGCGCATACGACGTAGAAGGCTACAACTACTTAAAACTTAGAGACGTGGCAGCAATTTTAAATACTAAAAAATGCCAATTCAACGTTGGTTTTGATAAGCCAACAAAGCTAATCACAGTTGAATTAGCAAAAGGCTACGAAAAAGTTGAAGGCGATCTAGCAGAAATTAAAGACGAAAAAGCAAAAGCAATCGTTTCAGTTAAGAAAATCCTTGTTAATGGCGAAGAAAAAGAAATAAAAACAGCTCTTATCAATGAATATAACTATATGCAATTAAGAGACCTTGGTTCACTTGTAGGACTTGACGTTAAATATGACGCAAAAAATAAAGTTATCATGCTAAAGAGTGATGCTGAAGAAAAAGAAGAAAAGCCAGAAGATAAAAAAGACGAAAAAAAAGAAGAAAAAACTGACGATAAAAAAGAAGAAAAAGTTGAAGACAAAAAAGAAGATAAAAAATCTGATGATAATGTAAAAGTTATTAAAACTGATAATTTTGATGAATTAGAAACAGCAAAACTAAATGCTATGGAAAAACTACACGATGTGTTTGCTAAATATACAAAAGACAGCTACATGGTAAAGAGCAATTTATTTACACAAGTAATACCAGGAGCCGACACTATGATATCTCTTAAGAATTTTGCTAGATTACTTGGTAGCGATTTATATATAGAAGAGCATACAAGCAAGAAAAGAATAGAAGAAGTTGACGGAATACCATATTATGCTGTAGAATTTACTTATCCAAACGGCTCAAGCTTAGTAGAAAGACTTAGCGTTGAACCAGTAGATGGCGATTTTAAATTCTTAAAGAATGTGTTAATATTACCTATGATAACAGTAGATGGTGATAAGTCTTCTATACTTGATAAGGATCAAGATTATATAATAGAAAATATTAAAAAATTCCACGACGCATTAGCTGCAAAGAATTTTAAAGATGCTAGCGATGCATTAAAAGCACTTAATTTTAAAGCTACAGAAGAAAATGTTAAGAAAATGTTTGCACTTAGATGTGAAAATGCAGAAAAATTGGGAGTAGAAATATTCTCTACAGATTATACTTTTAAAAACGAAAAAGACGAAGACGATTACGCTTATACATTTACTTACAAGAATGGCGCAAAATTTATGATATATTTGAATAAACAATATCCAGGCTTAGCTAGTCTAGTAGTTGATAAATAGAATAATTTTTATGAGCAGAGTCATTACAGATTCTGCTCTTTTTATTTTTATAAATATAATTAATATAAAACAATTTCACGAGTATATTGATTTTGTATTTTTTAAGTAGTATAATGAACTTAATAATATTTATATGAGGAGGAATATATTATGAAGAAGAAAATTTCTTTGTTACTTGCTATTTTAATGCTTGTAACATTTATCCCAACATCATTCGCTGAGAGAAAAATTGTTGACGCGAAAAAGAACAATCAAAGAATAGCCCTAGATGGAGAAGAAGTAAAGGTAGGCACTTACTTAGTTGAGGATTATACTTACATCAAATTACGTGACGTTGCCGCTCTATTGAATGGAACAGCAAATCAATTCGACATTGGCGTTGCTGCGGAAGATCCTAAACAAATTGTTTTAGCACGTGGTTATGAATACAAAAAAACTGACGATGATCTTCAAGAAATTAAAAAAGATAAAGCTAAGGCTAGCGTGGGAGTTATGAAAGTTAGCGTTAGAAAAGACCCAGAGGACCTTAAAACAGCTTTAATTGATGGCTTCAACTATGTTCAGCTAAGAGATTTAGCAAAGCTTATTGGATTTGAAGTAGCTTATGATGCTAAAAACAAAACTATTTTAATAAATACTGTAAAGAACAACGAAAACTATGTAGATGATGATAAGAATAAAGTTTCTGAATCTGAGTGGACTGAAGCTGAAAAAGAATGGTTCAATGGTAGAAAAACTTACTTAAGCAATATGGTTCTAGTTATATTCGGTTTTGCAAGTGCAGATAGCCCTAATATTGAACAAATAAAACAAAAATACTTGGACAACCTAGGATTAAGTGTTCTTGGAGGAAGAAAGCTTTTTCAAGGCTCAATAACAAGCCAAAGTAATAGGGTTGAGATTAGAGATGGCATTAGATATGCTATAGCTACTTTAATCTACGAAAGTGGAGCAACTGTGGTATATGAAGGACAAAACATTGGACAAGAAAATGAATTCTGGAATACTTATTTTTATAATACAGTAATACTAACTATTGCAGACAAATTACCTGAAAAGTATATGAACGATAAAAATGCTGCTTGTGAACAAATAGTTAAATTTTACGATGCTATAGTTAATAAAGATTATGAAAAGGCTGTTAAAGAAATAAAAGAACTTAAGATAAATGCGACTGTTGAAAGCGTTAAGTTATTTGAAGAAAGAATGAAAGAATATGCTAATGGAGTAGAAATATTTAGAAAAGAGTATACAACAGTATTTAAGACAGACGAAAATGGCGACCCACATGTATTTTTCCAATATAGCGACAACACTGTTTTTGAATTAGCATATATCGGAACAAACTCTACTGGTATTTTAGCAGCAACACGCAAATAAATTAATTAATTAATCAATTAATCAAAAAATTGGGAGCGAAGGCTCCCTTTTTTTGCCTTGCTTTTATATTTCTTTAGTAGTATAATAAAGTTAATAATATCTATTAAGGAGGAATTATATTATGAAGAAGAAAATTTCATTGTTACTTGCTATATTAATGCTTGTAACATTAATCCCAACAGCATTTGCTGAGTCAAAAACAGTAGATGCAGTTAAAAACACTAAAAAGGTGACACTTGACGGAGAAGAAGTCATGGTCGGCGCATACGACGTAGAAGGCTTCAACTACTTAAAACTAAGAGACGTAGCAGCAATTTTAAATGCTAAAAAATGTCAATTCAGCGTTGGCTACGATGAGCCAACAAAATTAATCTCAGTAGAACTAGCAAAGGCTTATGAAAAAGTTGAAGGCGACCTAGCTGAAATTAAAGATGAAAAAGCAAAAGCAATAGTATCAGTTAAAAAGATCCTTGTTAATGGCGAAGAAAAAGAAATAAAGACAGCTCTTATTAATGAGTATAACTATATGCAATTAAGAGACATTGCTTCGCTAGTAGGACTTGATGTTAAATATGACGCAAAGAACAAAGTTATCATGCTAAAGAGTGATGCAGAAGCAAAAGAAGAAGAAAAGAAAGAAGAAAAGAAAGACGAAAAAACTGATGATAAAAAAGATGAAAAGAAGGAAGAAAAAACTAAAAATGAGAAATCTGATGATAAAAAGTATTCTGAAGAAGAAAATAAAGTATTTAACTTTCTAATATCAATGATAAATCAAAGGATTGAGAAATTTAAAAATTTTGCTAATGTGCCTTTTACAGGAAACGAGGAAGATGATTTTCAAGCTCAATTAATTAACATGTCTATATTACACGGAAGAAGACTTTATATGGATGGAGCACGTATAGAAAAGAAGATCACTATGGAAGAAGGTAAAAAGTGCTATGTTGTTGAATTCACTTATCCTAGTGGTGGAAAAAATACTATCAAAGCTGCTATAGAAGAAGGCAAAGAAGGTGCAGTAATAACTGAAAGCCTTTCTTATTCTCCAATAATCGGTCTTATTGATAAAAGCAAAGATATACGTAAATTATCAAAAGATGAATTAAAAGAAAAGTTTACTAAGGTACATGATGCTTTTGGCGCTAATGATTACAAGAAGGCTGCAGAGTTATTAAGAGAGCTTAACTATGATGCTAATGAAGATAAAGTAAAAGAGCTTGTAGAATTAAAAAGAGCTGATGCAAAGAGATTTGGTAGAGAGATTTTCTCAAAGGATTACAAAGTAAGCGTTGAAACAAAGGATTTAAATGGAGCAGATTACGTGCTTGTAGTGTTTAGATACAACAACGGAATGGCTTTCAGATTCGATATATATCCTGAAGCAATTGAAGGCTTAGGAACTATGTTCTTATATACTGATCAATATTAGAATATGTATTTGCATTAGTGTAATTAAAGCTAATAAACAGTTCACAGATAAAGAAAGGGTCAAGCAATTATTGCTTGACCCTTTTCATGTTTATAGTATTTGCCAAATAGACGCAAAATTAGTTTTTCCAAGTCTCTTTCATATCCTTTACTATTTCAAAAAACTCATCGCCTGGATAAATTATATGCTTAATCCATTCTTCCTTAATTTGCCAAAGATTTGCTTGAACGACAAATTCGCTTCTATCTGTAATTTCAAAGATTCTTTCCCAGCTAGCGACAATTTCTTCTCTTAGATCATCAAAAATACCGTTGTATTTTTTCTCGAACAAGTTATACACTTTATCTGCGCTGCATTTTTTTAGAGAATTTTCGAAGCGTTTCGCATCATCTTCATCAAGTGGCACGTATTGATTGTTTAAAACTAGATCCCACTTTGCTCCATCGAAGTAAATAACTTCGTCCTTTGGTACTGTGATTGCATAAACGACTTCTTTCTCGATTGGCTTTAAGCAGTTTCTCTTTGAGACGCTGCACCAAATTGGGTAGCTTATATCATTTGGCTTAGGAACTCTTTTAGATGCCATCTTAACGAAATAATCATATTTTTCTAAGAAAAAGTCTGAAATGTCTCTCATATGTAAGCTCACATAGAGCCTTTTATTTTGTATAATGCCTTTATTTTTTAATTCGTAGAGGCTATTCTCATGCTGTCTTGTATATAAATTTACATATTCCATAATATCACCTATTTATTCATACCCAATATTTCGGATTTGAAATTTTAATCCTTGACTATAAATATTTTCTATGGTATAATATCTATGGATGAGGTGAAAGGTATGATATTCATACATAATTATTTATTTACTCACAATTTTAATAAAAAATAGATTTAAGGAACGCCATGTGCGTTCCTTTTTACTTTATCAGAGTACTAACTTAGTAAAAGGAGGACATTATGGAAAAGATCGTAATCAATGGCAAAGATCTAACAATTGAAGATGTGGCAAAGGTAGCAAGATGCCACGCAGAGGTTGAAATTTCAAAGGATGCAAAGGAAAAAATCATTGCGTCAAGAAAACTTGTTGACAAGTTTGTTGAAGAAGAAAGGGTTATCTACGGAATCACAACTGGTTTTGGAAAATTCTCTGAAGTACATATCTCAAAGGATATGACTAAAAATTTACAAAAGAATTTAATTATGTCTCACTCATGTGGCGTTGGCGAGCTTTTTGACGAAGACATCGTTAGAGCCATCATCCTATTGAGAGCTAATTCGTTATCTAAGGGTTATTCTGGCGCAAGACTTGAAACTATAGAAACACTTGTTGCTATGCTTAACAAAGGCGTTACACCATGTATTCCTGAAAAGGGTTCACTAGGTGCATCAGGTGACTTAGCTCCTCTTGCTCACATGGTTCTACCTATGCTTGGTCTAGGCGAAGCTTTCTATGAAGGCAAGAAAATGACTGGTAAGGAAGCTATGGACAAGGCTGGCATAGAATGTATCGAATTAACTAGCAAGGAAGGTCTAGCTCTTATCAATGGTACTCAAGTTTTAACTGCTGTTGGCACATTAACTTTATACGATGCTATTAAGCTTTCAAAATTAGCTGATGTTGCTACATCTCTTACAATGGAAGCTATGGGCGGAATTATCGATGCATTCGATGAAAGAATCGCTGATGTTAGACGTCACCAAGGCATGTATGATACTTCATATAATGTTAGAGCGATTCTTGAAGGATCAAAAAATATTACTCGCCAAGGTGAATTAAGGGTACAAGACGCATACTCACTAAGATGCGTTCCGCAAATTCACTGCGCACCAAAGGATACACTAAATTATGTTAAGAGCAAAGTTGATATCGAAATCAACTCTGTTACTGACAACCCAATCATCTTCCCAGATGACGAAGCAGTTATCAGTGCTGGTAATTTCCACGGCGAACCAATGGCTCTACCATTTGACTTTTTAGGCATTGGTATCAGCGAACTAGCTAACGTATCTGAAAGAAGACTAGAAAGACTAGTAAATCCAGCATTATCAGAAGGACTTCCAGCTTTCTTAGTTAAGGAAGGCGGAGTAAACTCTGGCTACATGATAGTTCAATACGCAGCTGCAGCTCTTGTTAGCGAAAACAAAGTACTAGCTCATCCAGCAAGTGTTGACTCAATACCATCATCTGCCAACCAAGAAGACTTAGTATCTATGGGTACTATAGCTGCTAGAAAAGCTAGAGAAATTTATTTAAACGCAAGAAAAGTTATAGCTATGGAAATGTTTGCTGCATGCCAAGCTATTGACATAAGAGGAGATAAAGGTCTTGGTAAGGGAACTAAGGCTGCTTATGACGAAGTAAGAAAAGTAATAGACTACATTGACAAAGATAGGGTTATGTACTTTGAAATCAATAAAGCTGAAGAATTATTAGCTGATGACAAGGTTCTTAACGCTGTTGAAAAAGCTGTAGGCGCACTTAAATAGTTATTAAGTAGGGAGGTTAATTATGAAATTTGATCTTAAAGACGCTATGACAATCAAACTTGATCCGGTTTTACCACCGATGCACAAGATTGATCCAAAGGTTAGAAGAGCACCTGTCAGAGACTTAACTCTTTCAAAGCATGAGATAGAGCTAGCTTTAAGGAATGCACTTAGATATATTCCAGAAGAGCTTCACGCTGAACTAGCTCCTGAATTTATGGAAGAGCTTATGACTAGAGGAAGAATTTATGGCTATAGATTCAGACCTGAGGGCAATATCAAGGCTAAACCTATAGATGAATACAAGGGTAAATGCATCGAAGGCAAGGCAATACAGTTAATGATTGACAATAACCTAGACTTTGACGTAGCACTATATCCTTATGAACTTGTTACTTACGGTGAAACAGGACAAGTTATGCAAAACTGGATGCAATACAGATTAGTTAAAAAATATCTAGAAAATTTAACTGATGAACAAACACTTGTAATGGAATCGGGTCACCCACTAGGCTTATTCAGAAGCCATAAGACTTCACCAAGAGTTATAATCACAAACTCATTAATGATAGGTGAGTTTGATAATCAAAAACATTGGCACAAAGCAGTTGCTATGGGCGTTGCAAACTATGGACAAATGACTGCTGGTGGCTGGATGTACATTGGACCACAAGGTATAGTTCACGGCACATACAATACAGTTCTTAACGCAGCTCGTCTAAAATTAGGCGTTCCACACGATGGCGACCTAAGAGGACACATCTTCATTTCATCTGGTTTAGGCGGAATGAGTGGCGCTCAAGGTAAGGCAGCTAAAATTGCCAACGGCGTTGGTATCATCGCAGAAGTTGATATTTCAAGAATCAATACAAGACTTGAACAAGGCTGGATAGACGAATGTTCAGATGACCTTGATCAAGTATTCAAATGGGCCAACGAAGCAAGAGACTCTAAGACTCCTAGAGCAATCGCTTATCATGGTAACATCGTAGACCTACTAGAATACTGCGTTAAAAATAACGTTCACGTAGAACTTCTTTCTGACCAAACATCATGCCACGCTCAATACGACGGAGGCTATTGCCCACAAGGCTTAACATTTGAAGAAAGAACTAAGATGCTTGCTGAAGACAAAGAATGCTTCTGTAAATTAGTTGACAAAACATTAAAGCATCACTTTGAATTAATCAAAACATTAGTAGATAGAGGAACATATTTCTTTGACTATGGTAACTCCTTCATGAAATCAGTTTTCGATGCAGGCGTTAAAGAGATAGCTAAGAACGGCGTTGACGAATCAGAAGGATTCATCTTCCCAAGCTATGTTGAAGATATCATGGGACCAATGCTATTTGACTATGGTTACGGACCATTCAGATGGGTTTGCTTATCAAATAAGGAAGAAGACCTAATCAAGACTGACCACGCAGCTATGGAATGCATTGACAAGGACAGAAGAGGCCAAGACCTTGATAACTACATCTGGATCAGAGATGCTGAAAAGAATAAATTAGTAGTTGGCTCACAAGCAAGAATACTTTACCAAGATGAAATCGGTAGATTAAAAATTGCTCTTAAGTTCAACGACATGGTAAGAAAGGGAGAAGTAGGCCCAATCATGCTAGGCCGTGACCATCACGACGTATCAGGAACTGACTCACCATTTAGAGAAACATCAAACATCAAAGACGGATCAAACATCATGGCAGACATGGCTACACAATGCTTTGCAGGTAACTGCGCTAGAGGTATGTCCATGGTAGCTCTTCATAACGGCGGCGGCGTTGGTATAGGTAAATCAATCAACGGCGGCTTCGGTATGGTTCTAGACGGATCAGACAGAGTAGATACAATACTTAAGGCAGCTATGCCTTGGGACGTTATGAGCGGTGTAGCTAGAAGAAGCTGGGCTAGAAACGACCACTCAATCGAAACAGCAATACAATATAACAAGGATCACAAAGACACTGACCACATTACTATTCCTTATCTAGTAGACGACAAAATTATAGAAAAAGAAATGGCAAAGGTGGATGAATATGAAGCAAAGCGTCATAATTAAAAATATTTCTTCGCTTTTAGCAACAAAGGCCCATGGTAAAGTTAGAGCAGGCAAAGCACAAGGCGAAGTAGAAATAATCAAAAACGCATATTTAATAACAGAAGACGATAAAATAAAAGCACTAGGTACTATGGATGAGTATAAGGATATGGGAGTAGATGAGAGTAAATCTACAGTAATCGATGCTACAGGCAAACTAGTTACATCGGGCCTTGTAGACTCACATACACACCTTGTTCATGGGGGCTCAAGAGAAAATGAGCTCTCCATGAAACTTCATGGCAAAACATACATGGACATAATGAACGCAGGTGGCGGTATACACGCAACACAAAGACATACCAAAGAGGCAAGCTTCGAAGAGCTTTATGAAAAGGCAAAAAAATCGCTTGACATAATGCTAAGCTATGGTGTTACAACTGTTGAAGCAAAGTCAGGCTATGGTATAGAAGACTTCGATACAGAGCTTAAACAATTAGAAGTAGCTAAAAAATTAAACGAAGATCATCCAATCGATTTAGTATCAACATTCATGCCATGTCATGCTATGCCAGATGAGTACAAAAACGACAGAGAAGCCTTTATAAATAAGGTTATCAATGAATATAATCCAAAAGTTATGGAAAAAGGTCTTGCAGAATTTGCCGACATCTTCTGTGAAGATGGTGTTTACAGCATAGACGAGTCAAGAAGAGTGCTTGAAGCATCGAGAAAAACTGGATTTAAGCTTAAAATACATGCAGATGAGCTAATTAGCTTTGGCGGAGCAGAGCTAAGTGCTGAGCTAAAATGCGTTTCAGCAGATCACTTGATAGGCGCATCAGATGAAGGCATAAAGGCCATGGCAGCTAATGGGGTTATAGCAAATGTACTTCCAGCGACAGCATTTAACCTAAACACAGGCAAATACGCAAGAGCTAGAAAGATGATAGAAGAGGGCTGCCCAGTAAGTATCTCTACAGACTACAATCCAGGCTCATGCCCATCTGAAAATATTCAATTAGCAATGCAAATAGCTTCAATCAAAATGAGAATGACACCAGAAGAAGTATTTAATGCTGCTACCATAAACGCAGCAGCAAGCGTACTTAGAACACAATCAATAGGTTCGCTTGAAGTAGGTAAGAAGGCCGACATCGCCATCTTTAACTGTGAAAATATCGATTACTTCATATATCACTTCGGTATAAACCACACATATAAAGTAATTAAGAACGGAACAATAGTTTATGGCGCTTAAATCATTTAGAGTATTAATAGTTGGCGGTTCAGAAATATACGCCCTAGGCATAAGAGCAGCTCTTTCAGCTTTTAACGATATGCACGTCGTTGAAAGCTTTAGAGATGCTTCAGATGCTCAAGAATATTTAACAATAAAGAGCGTAGATTTTCTCATCTATGTAGATGATGAACTAAATGAAAGAAAAAAGATACCCGAGCTACAAATGATAGCCGTTAAAGATAGGCGCTATAGAATACTCTTTATGACTAACAAGCCAAACACAGAAATGATAATTTCGCCAAAAGACTTTTATCTCGATGGCATCATAGACAAAGAACTTAGTGGAGCAAGTCTCAGACAAGCGCTTCTCGATATGAGAAAAGGGGTAGTAGTTGTGTCTAAAGAAAAAAACTTCAGTATACAGACGGAACAAAAATTGGGGGATTTTTTGGACCGTAAGAAGATTTACGACACACTAAGTTCACGAGAAAAGCAAATCCTACTAAGTATAAAAGAAGGCCTAAGTAATCAAGAAATAGCCAACAGATTTTTCATCACACTATCTACATCCAAAACACACATCTATAGATTGTATAAGAAGTTGGGGGTTAAGTCGCGCTCTCAAGCTATCAACTTTTTAAATTAGTTTTGCATTCAAGCGAGCCCTTGAGCTCGTTCCTTCCTCAGCAATGCTCACGTACCATTAGTACGCTGCGCTTGCTTCGTCGGTCCACATCGCTCAATCATCTCGCTTGCTCTGCAAAACTAGTGAATAAAGATAATTTTATCTGATAAATTTGTGATAAAGATAATTTTATCTGATAAATTTGTGATAAAGATTATTTCATCTAAAAAATTTACGAAACAAATGATTTCATTTATTAAATTAGAGAAAAAAGATAATTTTTTTACTAAATTTATAAATAAAGATAATTTCATCTAATAATTTAATCGAAAAAAATTGCTATGCAGACTGAAAATTACTTCATACAATCATTACACTTGAAAATAAAAAACAAAAAATCTTAATTAATTTACGCAAGGCAATATATGATCGGAAAGAGCTTTGCGTAAAGTCATTTCAAATCCTTTTTGATGCGCCTAAATATTGGGTGCATCTTTTTTGTATTTTTTTATTAAGTATAATTAGGCTTACATTTATAATATTAATATGATTCATAAGTATTAATTATTTCTATTTCCGAAAAAAGTTTTACGTGTAAAGTAGTATTTTGATCAAAATACTTGTAATCTTAAATAAGTAGTGGTATAATATATAAAAGAGCTTTAATTAGGTAGAGCATATCGATGTTAACACGAGCTCATGAAGAATTAGTAGACCGATTCCGATTAGCAAGAACATAGCATTTATACCATACATACGGGGCTCTTAGACTATAGCTAGGACCACTTAGGTCTTAAGCACACGCAGAAATGCAAGGAGGTTTTTATGAAGAAGTTTATTTCACTTATCTTGGCACTAGCGCTTGTTATGACAGTACTTACTGGCTGCGGTGGTGGCAACAAATCAACTGGAGAAAAGAAAGGCGACAAGGACACACTTGTAATCGCTAACGACTCAGATGCTATATCTCTAGATCCAATGGGAACTAATGATAACGCATCATCAAAAGTATTAGTTCAAATTTATGAAGGTCTATTCGAACTAAATGATAAGGCAGAAGAAGTTCCTTTACTAGCTGAAAGCTATGATAAGGTTTCTGAAACTGAATATGTTTTCCATTTAAGAAAAGGAGTTAAATTCCACAACGGAGACGAAATGAAGGCTTCAGACGTTGTATTCTCATTGAAGCGTGCGTGCGAAGCACCTAACGTTAAACACTTGTTTAACACTATCGATGAAGACTCTATCAAGGCTGACGATGATTACACTGTAAGATTCAATCTTAAGTTCCCTTATCCTGGTATCATTGCATCTTTAATGCATCCAGGTGGAGCAATCCTTTGCCAAAAAGAAGTTGAAGCAGCTGGAGACAGCTACGGTACTTCTACTGATAAGGTTTGCGGTACAGGTCCATTCAAACTTGACGAGTGGTCTAAAGCTAACGCTATTAAGTTAAGCAGAAACGAAGACTATTACGGAGAAAAAGCTAAGATGGCTAAGGTTGAATACAAGATCATCCCTGAACCAACTAACAGACTAGTTGAACTTCAAACTGGTGGAGCAGATATCATTTATGAACTACAACCACTTGATGTTGAAAAAGTTGAAAAAGATGAAAATCTTGTTATGTTAAAATCAGCTGACTATGGTACAACTTACCTAGGATTCAACACTCAAAAGGCACCTTTCGACAATCCAAAGGTTCGTCAAGCTGTAGCATACGCTATCGATATGGACGACTTAATTCCAAAGGTTTGGTTAGGTCTAGGAAAAACTGCATCTAACTCAATGCCACCATCATTAAAATATTCTATCGGTGGAGAAACTAAGGCTAGAGCAAGAGATGTTGAAAAGGCTAAGGCACTTCTTGCTGAAGCAGGATATCCTAACGGCTTTGATACAACTATCTCTACTAACGAAAGAAAACAACGTGTTGACATGGCAACTATCATCAAAGAACAACTTAAAGAAGTTGGTATCAACGTAACTATCAACGTTATGGAATGGTCTGCATTCAACGATGTATTAAAGAATGCTAAACAAGATATGTTTGAAATCGCTTGGAATTCTGATACACCAGACCCAGACGCATTCTTATTCCCTTGCTTCCACTCAAGTGCAAAGGGCGAAGGCGGTAACTACTGCTGGTTAGAAGACCCAGAAATGGATAAACTACTTGATGACGCTAGACAAGAACTTGACGAAACAAAGAGAGGCGAAATCTACAGAAAAGCTCAAGAGTACATTCTTGACAATCAAATTTGGATCCCTGAATACTGGTCAGAATTAACTGTAGCAACATCTAAGAATGTTGAAGGTTTTGAAATGAACTGCTTTGGTTACTACAAATTAAACAAAGTAGAAGTTAAGACAAAGTAGTAAAATATTAGAATATTACAAATAGTGAAGGGGGAGGAGGATATCTTCCCCCCCTAACATAGTTCAATTATATCGGAGGCATTATGATAAAATACGTTATTAAGAGAATCCTCTATTTAATACCTGTTATCTTGCTTGTAAGTCTCTTCGTTTTCTGGTTATTATACATAACACCTGGAGATCCTGCTCGTAACATCTTAGGCCCATCAGCCACAGAAGAGCAAGTAACAGAACTTAGAGAAGAACTTGGCTTAAACGATCCATTCTTCACACAATTCGGTAGATACATATCTAACCTAGTATTTAAAGGAGATTTAGGTCGTAGTTACAGAACAAGAATGCCTGTTGTGCAAGAAATTGGCAACAGAGCAGGCGCAACAATCAGACTTGCGTTTTTAGCTATAACTTTCGCAGTTTTACTAGGTATACCTATAGGTATCATATCAGCAGTAAAACAATATAGTATATTTGATAACTTGACAATGATATTTGCCCTAATTGGTATCTCGATGCCAGTATTCTGGTTAGGTTTACTACTAATCATGCTATTTAGTGTGCAACTAGGCTGGCTACCTGCATCAGGCTTTGATATGCCTAATCAATGGGTTCTACCAGCGATAGCTTTAGGAGCTCAATCTGTTTCTGTTATCACAAGACAAACAAGAAGCTCTATGCTTGAAGTAATTAGACAAGACTACATCAGAACTGCTAAGGCAAAAGGTCAAGATCAAAAAGTTATCATCAGAAAGCATGCTCTTGCAAATGCCCTTATCCCTATCACAACAGTTATCGGTACACAATTCGGACAACTTATGGGTGGAGCGCTAATGACTGAAGTTATATTTAGTATTCCTGGCATAGGCAGACTTATGGTAGATTCAATCAAGATGAGAGACATACCTCTTGTTATGGGATGCGTATTGTTCGTTGCAGTTACATTTGCCCTTGTAAATCTAATTGTCGACATACTATATACATTCATAGATCCAAGAGTTAAGAGTCAATATATGTAGGTGATGATATGGCAGAAAAAAATATGAATAAAGAACAATCAGTTAAAAAATCAAAAAGACAAACAGGTCTTAGTGAAGTTTTAAAGAGAATGAAGAGAAACAAACTTGCTATGGTAGGTCTACTTATACTTATCATACTTGTTTTGGTTGCGATATTCGCAGACGTAGTTGCTCCATATACATTCAATGATATGGTTGGTCCAACATACCAAACACCTAACTCACAATTCATTTTCGGTACAGACCACTTGGGCCGTGATATATTCTCTCGTGTTGTTTACGGATCTAGAATCAGTTTAAAGGTTGGATTCATATCAGTATCCATCGCCTTAGTACTAGGTGTAACACTAGGAGCTGTTACTGGTTACTACGGCGGTAAAGTCGACACACTAGTTATGAGATTTATAGATGTGCTTCAAGCTATACCAGATATACTTTTAGCTATCGCCATCATGAGTGCGCTAGGCACAGGCCTTGCAAACCTTATGATTGCCGTTGGTATAGCTTCGGTTCCAGCATACGCCAGAATCGTTAGAAGCTCGGTTTTAACAATAAAAGATAATGAATTTGTTGAAGCAGCTAAGGCCAATGGTTCAAGTGACCTTAGAATCATCTTCAAACACATAATTCCAAACTGTATGGCACCTATCATAGTTCAAGCAACTCTTGGTGTTGCCTATGCAATTATTAACGCGGCAGGTCTATCCTTCATAGGATTAGGACTTGAACCACCTACACCAGAGTGGGGCGCTATGCTTTCGGATGGTCGTTCATATATCATGGACTTCCCACACATTACATTGTTCCCAGGTTTAGCCATCGTTATTACCATCTTTGCTCTTAATGTTATGGGCGATGGTCTTAGAGATGCACTTGACCCTAAGCTTAAGAGGTAGGAGGTTACTATGGAAAAAGGAAATTTACTTAATATAAGAGACCTATCTGTTGAGTTCAATACAGATTCAGGTGTTGTTAAAGCCGTTAATGGCATGAACTTGTCTCTAAATAAGAAAGAGACACTTGGCCTTGTTGGAGAAACAGGTGCCGGCAAGACTACTACTGCTCTTGCAATACTTAACTTAGTTCCTGATCCACCTGGAATTATTACTTCAGGAGAGATTGAGTTCGAAGGTAATGACATATTACAAACTAAAGAAAAAGACATGAGAAAGATTAGAGGGGAAAAGATCTCCATGATCTTCCAAGACCCAATGACAAGTCTTAACCCTGTTATGACTATAGGTAAGCAAATCGAAGAAGTTCTTGCTCTTCACACTAAACTTGACAAGAACGGAAGAAGAGAAAAGACCCTTGAAATGCTTGATCTAGTTGGTATCAGACGTGAAAGAGTTAATGACTATCCTCATCAACTTTCTGGTGGTATGAAACAAAGAATAGTTATCGCCATGGCTCTTGCTTGTAACCCAGAGATAATCATTGCGGACGAGCCAACAACTGCTCTAGACGTTACTATACAAGCTCAAGTTATGGAGCTAATGAAGGAACTTAAGAGCAAGTTTGATACATCCATCATCATGATTACTCACGACTTAGGTGTTATCGCTGAAATAGCCGATAAAGTAGCGGTTGTTTATGCTGGAGAAGTTGTTGAAAGCGGTACTACTAAGGATATATATACAGACAAGAAGCATCCATATACAGTTGGACTTTTCTCGTCAATACCAAAATTAACTGGAGATGTTGAAAGACTTCAAGTTATTCCTGGTATGACACCAGACCCAACAGATTTACCATGTGGCTGTAAGTTCCACCCAAGATGCACTAAGTGCATGGAAATGTGCAAAACTGAAAATCCACCAGTATACGAAGTAAGCCCAGGTCACTATGTTAAATGCTTCTTATATAAAGACGCAGCCATGGGTGTAGAAGGCGAAGCTCATACAGAGAATGAGTCAGAAGAAAAGTAGAGGAGGAAAGTTATGAGCGATAATTTCATTGAAGTAAAACATTTATGTAAGTACTTTCCGACTAAGAAGGGCGTTCTACATGCAGTTGAAGACCTTAACTTTGAAATAAAGAAAGGCGAAACACTTGGCCTTGTAGGCGAGTCAGGCTGTGGTAAGTCAACTGCTGGTCGTGCAATAATTAGATTACATGAGCCAACTAGTGGAGAAATATGGTTTAATGGTGAAAACATCATGAATCGTCACACTAAAAAGGAAATGCATCAATTAAGACGCGAAATGCAAATTGTTTTCCAAGACCCATATTCATCACTTAACCCAAGATTAAACACATTTGATTTAATTGCAGACGCACTTTATGTAAACAAAATTTACGATAGTAAGAAAGAAATAGAAAAAGTAGTTCTTGAAATGATGGAAACAGTAGGTCTTGAAAAAAGACTTATGAACTCCTACCCACATGAACTAGACGGAGGAAGAAGACAAAGAATTGGTATAGCTAGAGCCCTAGTAATGAGACCTGAGTTCATAGTACTTGATGAGCCAGTATCAGCACTTGACGTATCAATACAAGCTCAAGTACTAAACCTTCTTCAAGACATACAAAAGGAAAAAGGACTAACATACTTATTTATATCACATGACCTTTCAGTTGTTCGTCACCTTTCAGACAGAGTTGCAGTAATGTATCTTGGTCGTATGGTTGAACTAGCAGACTACAAGCAAATATTTGAAAACACATTGCATCCATACACAAAAGCACTTCTTTCAGCAATTCCAGTACCTGAATATGACTACAAACAAGAAAGAATTATACTTAAAGGCGACGTTCCAAGCCCAATCGATCCACCAGATAGATGCGTTTTCTATGGTAGATGCCCTATGAGAGACGAAGGCATTTGCAATGGTACACATCCTACGCTAAAGGAAGTGGAGCCGGGACACTATGTTGCCTGTCATTTAGTAAAATAAAAAATTTTGAATTAAAATGCCGGCCTAGGCTCGTTCGCTTTTCGGCAATACTCACGTACCATTAGTACGTTCCGTTTGTCTCAAAGCTCCACTTCGCCTAATCCATGCATTTTCTCTTCAAAATTAGTAAAAAACAATTTGGTTCTGAAGGTTGATTTACTTCGCATAATCATCTTGTTTTATCTAAAAAAATACGCATAAAGAGAATTAAGATTATGCCTTGACTAAATATCGCCTAATCCATGCTGGCGCAAAGGTTCTCGGACGTACACGGACGAGGTTCTTCTTTTCTCTTCAAAATTTACAAATAAAGATAAATTGATTTTGCATAATCACATTATTTTATCTAAAAAATTAAAATTTAAGATCTAATTTAAATAAATTAGTGACTACAAAAGCAGATGCATAATACGTGCATCTGCTTTTACTTGTCTATAAAAAAATGGAGTTACATAAGCGTAACTCCAAAATAAATTGTTAAATATATTTAAAATTTTTAATTTTATCTAAATCAAATTCTATGGATTTTATAGATTTAAAAAATAATTTATTTATGTTTCTTTACATAATCCAAAACAAAATCCTTAAATCTCTTGCCAAGTGGGCTAAGTGGCTTTTCTCTGTGATACAAGAAATAAAAGTCTCTTGAGAAGTCTACCCCCTTTATATTTAAGTACTTAAATCTATTTTCTTTAATATCTCTTTCAATTGCAATCTTGTTCATAAAACTTAGACCAACACCCTTACTTACCAAAGACTTGATCGATTCATTGTCATCACAAGTGCCAACTATCCTAAGTTTTCTAGCATCTTTAGAACTTTGGTAAATAGCGTTGATTATTGTTTCAAGCGAGGCAGAACCATATTCTCTTAAAATAAAATCTTCATCAAGAATATCTTCAAATTTAACTGAATCGCCATTCTTAAGATTTTCAAATTTTTCATTTGGAACTATAAGTACGCTGGTATCTTTAACAAGCTTAACAAAGTCAAGTTTTGGGTTGCCAGTCATCTTTCCGACGATTGCAAAGTCATTTTCATAAGATATGATTCTCTTAATCGCTTCCTTTGAGTCACTTCCTTGAAGCGAAAAACTAATCTTTGGATGTTCATTTAAAAATGATTTTATAAGATCGGGAAGTATGTACTCTCTTGGGATGGAACTTGACAAAATGCTTATCTTGCCCTGAAGACCTTGGTCGTAAGCGTCAATCTCATACTTAGCGTTATTAATCTGGTCAATAATCTTCTCCGCATGCTCGTACAAAATTCGTCCAGTTGGCGTAACTCTAAAGAGTCTGCCGCTTCTGTCAATAAGCTCGCTACCGACTTCTTTTTCAAGAGCAGTTATGTGATTGGAGACTGTTGGTTGCGTGATAAACAGCTTTTCTGCAGCTTTGGAGAAACTTTCAAGTCTAACGACTTCAACAAAAGTTTCTATTTGTCTTATGTCCATATTCTTCCCTCCTTATATATAAAGATATTTTATCACAAGTATAGATTTTTTTCAAGCTAAATATATAAATATTACGATTTTTCAAATGATATTTATGCAAAACTTGACGTAAGAACAATTATGTTTTAAAATATCTTTGAAGAATAAAATTTATTGGATAAATATATAAGAGGACGTAAATGAAGCATAGTTTTTCTAGCAATATCAAATTTTTAATTAAAAATTGGTTTAAGAAAGATAGTTTTGGGACTATCCTTGTATTTTTGTCGGCTATTCTTACAATAATAATACCGCTTTTTGATGCATATATACTTAAAACGATAACAGCAGCGATTATCGAAGGTCTTGACGCTGAACAATTTATCTTAAGTTTAATCAGTCTATTTATTTTTTACATTTTATTAAAAATTTTAAACACCTGGATGGATACTAGAAATGATTTTTTTCAAACTAAGGTTAGTATGCTCTATGGTGTAGACCTTATCTCTGCTCTTATGGATAAGGATCTACTTGATTTTAAAACAGCAGAGCAAAAATCTTTATTCGAAAGATCGAAGTCCTTTGCTTTTGAAGGAGAACAAGCTGATGGCGCTTGGTCTGCGATTAGACTTTCTAAGCTTATCACATCTTTTTTAGGTTTTTTTGCTTATGCAATTATTTTTTCTTTTCTTAGCTATAAATTAGTTTTAATTATCTTAATTTCAGCACTTATTACAGCCTATTTCCAAGATAGGCTTATGCTTTATGGAGACGCAATCACTGATGAGATGGCTAAGGAAGAGTCAAGGCACTACTATATGTATAAAGTTTCTTTAGACGATGGTGCACAAAAAGAGATTCGCTTAAACAATGCTCTTACATGGTTAGTCTATCACCTAGATAAGATATCAAAAGCATATTACACGCTTCTTCGCGGATGGACTAAAAAAGCTAATCGAGTCTCTTTAGTCGAAGGCATCTTTGGCTTCATCAGAGACTTATTTACCTACGTTTTACTTACAAAGAGCGTTCTTAATGGAGAGATAAGTGCAGCGAATTTTATCTTTTATCTAAGCTTAGTAGTTGGTTTTTCAGAGTGGCTAAATAATTTCTCGGGTCATATAAGGTCGCTTAGGAGAATTTCTCTTGTTTGCGATAAGTACAGGACTTTTGTTCAAGACAAGGCAGATCTTAATACTGAAAAAATTATTTTAAAGTCAATAGATGAGATAAAACTAGAAGATGTTTCTTTTGCGTATGATGAAGATAACGAAATTTTAAAGAATATTAATCTTACTATCAAAAAAGGTGAGTCAATCGCCATAGTTGGGGAGAATGGCGCTGGCAAAACAACTCTTATTAAGCTTATTACAAAGCTTTTTGATGCTAGCAGCGGTAGGATTTTAATCAATGGCATCGATATTGATCTTTACGATAAAAAGTCCATTTACAAGAGAATAAGCGCTCTCTTCCAAGATTACTTTTTGATGCCGACTACGCTTATTAATAATTTGGACGATAAGCAGCAAGATAGGGTTCAGGCAGAAAAGTTTATTGATGAGATGGGTTTAAGTAATAGAGTTACTTCACTAGAGAACGGCTTGGATACTGAGCTAATAAATATCGAAGATAATAAGTTAGAAGGTTTTTCTGGCGGCGAAACACAAAAGCTTTTATTCATCAAATCTCTTATGAAAGATAGCGACTTATTGATACTTGATGAGCCAACATCAGCCTTAGATCCGATTGCTGAAGAAAAACTTTATCTAAAGTACAAAGACTTTACTAAGGACAAGATGGCAATATTTATCTCACACAGAATTACTTCAACGAGGTTCTGCGACAGAATTATTTACTTAGATGATAAAAGTATTGCAGAACTTGGAACTTATGATGAGCTTATGAACTTAGGTGGAAAATACAAGGCTATGTTTGATATGCAAGCTAAGTATTATAAGGAGATTGAAAATGAAGAAGCAAGTTTATAAAGACATCTACAAAATTAAAAAAAGTATATTGCCAATAGTTTTTATAAATGCTTTATTGTGTGCGGCTGAGCCTTTTATCTTTGTCTACATATCTGGCTACTTACTAAAATTTATAATCGAAGCTAGAGAAATTAGCTTTATAATAAAATTTTCTGTGGCAGCAGCGGCAATATCCTTTGCACTTCACTATATTAAAAATATCACTGAAAACTATAAGTTAGAGTACGGCGACTATTTAAATACTAATGAAAAAAATATTCTTATTAAAAAATTGTTTTCGCTAGATTTTAAGGATCTTGAAGCTAAAGATACAAAGGACAAAATTTTAAGACACAAAGAAGAAAGTGATGGAATGAGCACCATTTACATGGAAGCGATGTATCAATTTTATAATTTTACTGTTAATATAATTAGCATTATTATAGCAATAGTATCATTAATTAGCTTTTATCCAGCACTATCAAAATCTGTGGATATTAAAGTTTTTGGCTCAAAATATTTTCCTTTGCTAATAATATTTTTAATGCTAGTAATTACTTATGCATTAATCAATTTTAGGAAGAGGGCAGAAGAAAAGAACGAAATCGATAGAGAGACCTATGCGAAAAAATATAAGATTTACGATTATTACATGAGGTTACTCTCTGATTATGAGTCGTTAAAGCAGATTAAAATTTATGATGAGAAGACTTTTATACTTGACGATATAAACGAGAATTTTGTAAAGAGTGGTCTTGGATTAAGAAAGAAAATTGCAAGAAGAACAGGTTTTAGCGAAGGCATAGATGATTTTTTGCTATCGACGCTTGGAATCTTGTTCTTAATTATGCTTGCCATTAAGGCAAAAGGTGGTCTCTTTGGCGTAGACAAGATTATAATATACTATGGTGCTTTTAAAGCATTATGCGAAGCAGCAAAGGAGCTTATCAAAACTATTGGCGAAGAAAAAGCACTTGAGCCTAAAATAGCGATTTTGTATGATATACTTAATTTGAAATCTGATAAAAATTTTGAAGTAAAGAAAAAAGATTTTACAGAGACTTTGATTAGTGTAAAGGATTTAAGCTTTTCCTATCCAGATTCAAAAATTACTCAGCTAAAAAATCTTAATCTTGAAATAAGGCGAGGCGAAAAAATTGCAATAGTTGGAGAAAATGGTTCAGGTAAAACGACTTTTGTAAATTTGCTAACAGGTTTATACAAAGCAAATGAAGGCAGCCTTCTTATTGATGGCGATGTATCTTCACTTGATTTTACTGCGAAAAATATTGGAGTAGTGAGTCAAGACTTTTATCTATTTTCATTTAAGCTTGGAGAAAATATTGCCACAAGTGAAAATTATAATGCTGATGAGTGCGAAAGAGTTTTAAAGCTTGCTAATTTTGAAAAAGCTTATGACTTAGAACAATATATATACACAGATATTGACGAAGATGGTGTGGATATCTCTGGCGGTGAAAGCCAAAAAATTGCACTAGCAAGAGCTCTTTACAATGATAAGGATATCTTGATATTTGACGAGCCGACATCAAAGCTTGATCCAAAGTCTGAGATGAAAATTTTCGAGAGCTTCAATGAGGCAGCTAAGGGCAAGACGGTCATATTCATTTCTCACAGGATGAGTGCTTGTAAATTTGCAGACAGAGTTATTTTATTCCACGACGGCAAGATTATAGATAGCGCACCACATGAAGAATTATTAAAACGAAATGAAAAGTACAAGGAAATGTGGAGTGCACAAGCAAAATATTTTAATTAATTTATATAAGTGATTAAGCAAGTCTTAGTCACTTTTTTATTGCTATTTACTCAGCTTTATAATATAATAGAATTGGTGAGGATTATGATTTATTTAGATAATTGTGCAACAACAAAAGTATATAAAGAGGCGATGGAGGCGGCGATAAATGCCTTTGAAGTGACTTATGCGAATCCATCGAGCATACATAAGGCAGGCTTTTTACTAAGAAATGATTTTGAAGAGGCAAGGGAATGTATCAAAAAATTTCTTAATATCAAGTCTGGCGAGATAATTTTTACGTCTTGCGCGAGTGAGGCGAACAACATTATTGTAAATTCGATTAAGGATATAAAGAAGAAGAAAATTTTGACAACGGCGGTCGAGCATCAAGCGATGAACAAGCCTATTGACAATCTAGTTGCGGGTGGCTTTGAAGTTATTAAAATTCATCCGCATGACGGACAAATTACTTTAGATGACGTTTTAACTAAGCTTGATGATAGTTTTGGATTTGTTTCACTAATGCATGTTAATAACGAAGTGGGCAGCATCACCCGCGTAGAAGGCATTGCTCGTGAAGTAAAAAAGCTTTATCCAGATATAATTTTCGCGACTGATGCGGTTCAAGCCTTTGGCAAGCTTCGTATAGATTTAATCGAAGGAAACATTGATTTTCTGTCGATGTCAGGTCACAAGGTTCACGCGCCTAAGGGCATTGGCTGTCTATACGCACGCGATACCCATTTAGTTAAGCCGCTTATCTATGGCGGCGAGCAAGAATTTTCTCTAAGAGCAGGAACTGAGAATGTTCCGGGCGTTTTAGCTCTTGCTGAAGCGGTTAAAATTTTGGATAAAAATCTTGAAGATAATTATAAATATGTAAATAATTTAAAAAATAAAATGATAGTGAGCCTAAAAGAGCTTGACGGCGTTAACGTTCACTCAGAGGGTGAGGGCTATTCGCCATATGTCTTGTCAATTGCTTTTGACAATATCAAGGCAGAGGTACTAGTTCATATCTTGGAGCAAGATGAGGTCTACATTTCAACGTCTTCTGCTTGCTCATCGAAGCAAAAAAAGCACATGCGCGTACTTGAGGGCTATGGCTACAGCGAAAAAGAAGCTGAAGAGACGGTTAGAATTTCATTTTCTGAGATGAATACTGAAGAAGAGGTTTTAAAAGCGGCGGAACTTATTAAAAAAGCGGTTAAATTTATTAGGAGTGTTAAAAAATGATGATGGATAAAGTGTATTTAATCATAAGTGAGGGCGAGATGCACCTAAAGGGCGGCAACAGAAGGTACTTCGAGCAAAAACTTATCTCAAACATCGACAAAAACTTAAAAGATATCGGTTACGATAGCCTTTATAATGATATTGGCAAAATTATTATAGAAGTGGACGATGCAAAATCTGAAAAAGCGATTGAAGCACTAAAAAAAGTTTTTGGCATAGTTTGGATCAGAAAAGCTTATAGATGCGAAAAAGATATTGAAGTGATTAGGCGCCTTGCTATAGACCTAGTTAAAGAAAAAAATTTAAAAGGCACTTTCAAAGCGTCATCTACAAGAGCGGACAAGAAATTCCCGCTTAACTCGATGGAGCTAGCAAGGGATATAGGCGCCGCCATACTTACAAATATGGACGGACTAAAAGTTGACGTGCATACGCCCGAACATGAAGTTTACGTCGACATAAGGAAATTTGCTTACGTTTCAGTAGAGAAGCATAAGGCGCTAGGCGGCATGCCAAAGGCTACTAACGGCAAGGCGCTTTGCCTACTATCAGGCGGCATAGACAGTCCAGTAGCTCTATATATGATGGCTAAGCGCGGCGTTAAGGTCGACGCGATACATTTTCACTCATATCCATTCACCTCGCTTCAAGCACTTGAGAAGGTTAAAGGCCTTAGAGACATAGTCGCTGCCTACACTGGCGACATAAAATTATATTCATATAATATGCTTGACGCTTACACAGCCATCAATCAAAATATGAATGTTTCGTACACAACAGTCGTTTCAAGAAGGATAATGATGCGCGTTGCGAAGAAGCTCGCTCACGACAAGGGCTACGACGCCATCATTACAGGGGAAAATATTGGTCAAGTCGCATCTCAGACAATGTATGGTATTAAAGCGATAGAGGACGCGACAGACATGGTTATCTTTAGACCGCTCATAGCCTTTGATAAGCTTGACATCATTGACATAGCGAAAAAAATTGGTACCTATGAAAAATCGATAGAGCCTTTCGATGACTGCTGCTCAGTATTTTCGCCAGACCATCCACAAACGAGACCACTTATAGCTGACGTTAAAAGAGAAGAAGAAAAAGTAGATATAGACGCAATAGTAGAAGATATTTATAAAAAAGGAGAATTACTATGAAACTAAGTTTTTTAGGCGCAGCACAAGAAGTAACTGGCTCCAACTATTTGCTTGAAGCCTGTGGCAAGAAGATAGTCATAGACTGTGGCATGTTTCAAGGCAGTAAGGACCTTGAAGAGCTGAACAAAAGGCCATTTGACTACAATGTAGGGGACATTGACAAAGTCTTGATCACTCACGCACACATAGACCACATAGGAAGGCTTCCTAAGATGGTTAAGGACGGCTACGACGGCGAAGTTATCATGACTAAGGCGACTATGGACCTAGCTCCAGTCATGCTCTACGACTCAGCCAAGATTGGTATGCAAGACGCAGAGACTGAGACTAAGAAGAACCTTCGTCAAGGCCTTGACCCAGTTGAACCTCTTTACACAGATGTAGACGTTGATGAGACTCTTAAACTACTTAGGGGCTACGCTTATGGTGAAGAGATAGAACTCTTTGATGGCATCAAAATTATTTTCAGAGATGCAGGTCATATACTTGGCTCAGCCATTATAGAAATTTATATAAATGAAGATGGCAAAGAGACGAAACTTGTTTTTTCTGGTGACCTTGGTATGCCAGACAGGCCTCTACTAAAGGATCCGACATTTATCAAGGACGCGGACTACGTCATAATGGAGTCAACTTATGGTAATCGCAATCACGAAGAACTTACGGATAGCACTCAAAAGCTGATTGAGATCATAGATAAAACTGTTGCTAGAGGGGGAACTGTTCTAATACCAAGCTTTGCAGTTGGTAGGAGTCAAGAGCTTATATACTTATTAAACAAAGAGTTCGAGAAGAGAAAAAATAATAATATAAGAGTTTTTCTTGATTCGCCAATGGCGGTCGATGCGACAGAAGTTTTTATGCGTAACTACGATGTTTTGGACGAGGATACACAAAAGCTGCTTAAGTCGGGCGACGATCCACTTATGTTTAAGCACTTAAAGTACATCCGCGAGACAGAGGACTCGAAGGCGCTTAATGTGGACGAAGGACCAAAGGTTATCATCGCATCATCAGGCATGATGACAGCAGGCAGAATAAGGCATCACTTAAAGAACTGTCTGTGGGATAAGAGAAACTCGCTTGTTATAGTTGGTTACCAAGCAGAAGGCTCTTTAGGTCGCATCATTCTCAGTGGCGTGAGAAGAGTTAAGCTCTTTGGTCAAATGGTGGACGTAGGTCTAGAAGTTTATGACTTACAAGGCTTTTCTGCACATGCCGATCAAAATATGCTACTAAAGTGGCTAGATGCCTTTGATAATAAGCCTAAGAAAGTATTCTTGGTTCATGGCGAGAGCGATGCACAAGAAATTTTAAAGCAAAAGATAATTAGAGACGAAGGCCTTGAGGTATACGCACCAAAGCTTGGCGAAACAATTGACCTAGCTACTGGTGAAAGCGCAAGGATCGACGTTCATAAGAACAAGCTCGCTGATGAAGAAGATCTTAAGAAGAGCTTTGACAATCTATTAGCCGCTTTCTCAAACATAGTTAAAAGCTCAAATAAATTATATACGAAGGAAAATTTAAAGAAGAGTAAAAAGCTTAAGGACGCACTTGACGAGGCAGAGCTTGTCTTAGTTAACGTCAATAAGGAGCTTAACTCGTAGGAGGAGAAAAATGAAGTACACAAAAACACTGAAGCGCCTGCTTGGGGACGCGATCAGAACAGACAGGAAGATGATTTTATACATCTTATTCGCCTGCATCTTAGGGGCCTTTGCTCCACTAGTATTATCTTTAATGCCTAAGCTAATAGTTGGAGTAGTAGAAAATCCTGGCATAGACGCGATTAGAAGGATTTTACTAATCTCGCTTGGCTTTTTTATCTTGGAGTTCTTAGTTGAAGGCGTGAGCCTTTACTGCTCAAATCAAGTACTAACAGTTGCCAATAAAACAAGGTTCGAGCTAATGAATGAGCAAAATAAAAAGATGGCGGCTGCCGACTTTAAGTACATAAGTGATAGATCCATCTTTAAGATGTATGGCATGGCCTTTGAAGCAACAAGCGGTGACTGGGGCGGCGTTGTGGGTACACTTAGAGAGTTTGCAAGAACCGCACCTATAATTCTCTCGCTTATACTTATTGGCGGAGTGATTACGGCTTTATCACCATTAACAGGTTTATTATTACTTTTATATGCAATTACTTATGCCTACGCACAAAGACAAGCAAACAAAGAAGTAAGAGATAATGATGCTGAGATTAATAAAATAACTGATGAGATTAGATATTACAATAAAACTGCTGGCGACTTTAAATCTGGTAAAGAAATAAGGCTTTTTAACTTAAAAGATATGATACTTAATGCTTACAAAAACGTTATCAATAAGAGAAAGGGTTTTAGCCTAAGTGGCGTGCGTAAAACATTTAGAAAGAGCCTTTTATCAGTTTTAATTTTAATTCTTGCGCAGGGCATTTTTGCTTATACACTTATACTTAACTTTAAAAACGGCTCAGTTGATACTGGTAGCTTTTTGATGTATCTAACACTTATGCTACAATTTGTATTATTGGCCGACAGAGCCATAGAAGACTACGAGTTTTTTGTTGTTAATCAAACTATTTACGTAGAAAATCTATATGACTTACTTGAAACAGATAAGTTAAACTCAGACCACGGAACTAGAGATAGACTTAGTGGCGCTGTTGATATTGAGTTTAGAAATGTTACTTTTGCTTATCCAAATACAGACAAGAAAGTGCTTGATAATCTAAGCTTTAAGATAGCTAAGAACGAGACTATAGCCCTAGTTGGTAACAATGGTGAGGGTAAGTCAACCATAATCAATTTATTAGTAAGATTATATAGACCGGACGAAGGCGAGATACTTCTTAATGGCGTAAACATCAACGAGTTTAAAGAAGAAGAGCTATATAAGATGTTTGCCTGCATATTCCAACAAGTAAATATCTATCCATATACACTTGGTAATAATATATCGATGCATGAAACTTATGATTTAGAAAGAGCCAGGAGAGCAATTGAGGACGTTGGTCTTAAAGAGCGTATCGAAGAAGAGAAAAACGCTTACGAAAGAAACATGTCTCATGAAGTTGCTAAGGACGCTCTTGAATTATCGGGCGGACAAGAGCAAAAACTTGCCATCTCGAGAGCTGTGTACAAGGACTCACCTATACTTATACTTGATGAGCCAACAGCAAACCTCGATGCACTTGCTGAGCACGAAATTTATTCAAAGCTAAATGACTTAAGAGAGGACAGAACCTCGATATACATCTCACATAGACTTTCATCGACAAAGTTCTGCGATAGAATCATCTTATTAAAGGGCGGAAAGATCTTTGAAGAGGGTACTCACGATGATCTTATGAAGAAGAAGGGTGAATATTACGAAATGTTCACTATACAAGGTAAGTACTATACTAAGGAGGCCTAAATATGAAGAACTTTAAAGAACACATGAAGATATATGGCTTCATGATCAAATCAATTTGGGAATACTCCAAAAAAACAGTATTTTTAATCTTACTAGCCTCACTGTCATCAGCAGGACTTTTACTAATAAATGTATTCTTGCCAAAACTAGTTATTGACTCAATAATGAATGGCGGAGGTTTCGAGATAGTGACTTATGTAGTACTTATGGTGCTTGCAAACGTTGTCTTAGCTAAAATACCAGGCTATGTCAACAACTACATCAACAACGTAGACCTTCCTGGCGTGCAACAAAGAATTCGTTACAATATATGCGAAAAGACTATGAAGCTTGATTACTCGATGCTTGAGAACAAAGACTACATGAATCTTAAGGACCAAGCGGACTTCATCATGAGCACTCAATCACCTCTAGCAAACTTCACTCAAGTAGCGGCGGAAGTCTTTGTTTCATTCGTTGTTGTAATCTTCTTAGCGGTAATCGCCTTTAGCTTCTCCTGGGTTTTAGGCCTTGTGCTTCTTCTAGTAGCATGCCTAAACTTTGTCATAGGCGCTTGGGCGAACAAGAAGATGGGAGACTTCTTAGCTTCACTTGAAGATATAAACAGAAAATTTTCTGCTTATATGAATATTATTTATGACAATAGCAAGATGATGGATGTAAAGCTATTTTCCATGCATAACTTGGTCAATGGCTCTATATATAAGCTGATGAAGGACATAAGCGCAGGTATAGCGAATATGTATACCATAAACTCACTTTCATTCTTTTTTAGTGGTATCTTAGACGGCGTATCGAGAGCTTTAAGCTACATCTATATATCAGTAAGAGCCGTATCGAATGTTTTTGGCCCGCAAATCTCAATCGGTTCCTTCGCTTTATACACATCGGCCTTTGTTAATTTTAACCAAAGAGTTAGAATCATCTCACAAAACTATGTCAACATGATTATGATGAGAAACATGACAGAGCCTTATTATAGATTTATGAATTTGCCAGAAGAAAAAGCAAAAGCATACGAATATGATATGCCTAAGTCCATTGATACGATTGAGTTTAAAGACGTATGGTTCAAGTACCCAAGCTCTGAAGACTACGTTTTAAAGAATTTATCCTTTAAGATTAATAAGGGCGAAAAGATTTCTATAGTAGGTCTTAATGGTGCTGGTAAGACTACCATCATCAAGTTAATGACTAGGCTATACGAGCCAACAAAGGGCGAGATACTTCTTAATGGCCTTGAGATATCTAAGATAAAGATGGATGAGTACCAAAAACTTATCTCAGTTGTGTTCCAAGACTATAACATATACAATTTCCCTGTGGCAGAGACTGTTGCATCAAAGACTGACTACGACAGAGAAAAAGTTACTAAAGTATTGAAAGATATTGATATATATGATAAAATAAATTCGTTAAGTAGCGGTATGGACACTAAAGTCTCCATGGGCTACTCTGAAACGGGAGAAAAACTATCGCAAGGACAGTTCCAAAAGCTAGCAATTGCAAGGAGCTTGTACAAGGACAGCGAGCTTGTTATACTTGACGAGCCAACATCGGCACTTGACCCGAAGAGCGAGGCGGAGATTTACGAAAACTTCAACTACCTTGTTAAGGAGAAGACATCGATATATATCTCACACAGAATGAGTTCGTCGATATTCTGCGATAGAATTTTATTAATAAATAACGGTACTGTAGAGGACTTTGACACGCATCACAATCTAATGCAAAAGACGGACAGCCTTTACTACAAGATGTTCAACGCACAAAAAGAAAACTACGAGTACCAAGAGGAGGAAAAAAGCTATGAGAATGAGTAAAATGTTTTTTAAAACATTGAGAGAGGATCCTAGCGAAGCAGAGATTGCATCACATAAACTACTATTAAGAGGCGGCTTTATCAAGAAGAGCGCCTCAGGAATTTATTCATACATGAACCTTGGCTACAGAGTAATCAGAAAGATCGAACAGATAGTTAGAGAAGAGATGGACTCACACGACGCTCAAGAGATCAACATGAGTGCTGTTCAGCCAAGAGAGCTTTGGGAAGAGTCAGGTAGATGGGATACCTTCGGACCAGAGATGTTTAAGCTAAAGGACAGAAACGACAGAGAATTCTGTCTTGCGCCAACAGCAGAGGAGTTTTTCACAGACCTTATAAGAAGCGATGTGAACTCATATAAAAAGCTGCCAATAAATATCTACCAAATCAAAACTAAGTATAGAGACGAGAAGAGACCGAGATTTGGTATCAACAGAGCGAGAGAGTTTTTGATGAAGGACGCTTACTCCTTTGACAAGACTCAAGAGGACATGGTCGCTAGCTACAAGAACATGTGGGAAGCGTACGAAAACATCTACGACAGACTTGAACTTGATTATAGGATAGTTAGAGGCGACTCAGGCGCCATCGGTGGTAACGAGTCACACGAGTTCACTGCTTTATCAGATGTTGGTGAAGGCGTGATCACATATTGCGATAGCTGCGATTTTTCAGCGACTGATGAAAAAGCCGAAGTAGCTTATAAATATGACAATAGCAGTGAAGATATAAAAGAGCTTGAAAAAGTTGAGACAAAGGGCTGTAAAACTATTGACGATTTAGCAAAACTACTAAAAGTTGATAAAGATAGATGCCTTAAGGCAGTTGACCTAATGGTTAAGGGGGAAAGAATCGTTGTATTCATACCAGGATCAAGAGAGCTAAACCTAACAAAATTAATAAAGCATCTTGGCTGTGCAGAGCATGAGATTGAGATGATGGGCGATGAAGACATCAAGTCCATGGGCTCTTTCCCAGGCTACACTGGTCCTATCGGTCTAAAAGCAGATAGACTTATAGCCGATGAGAGAGTTAAAAATATCAAAAATGCTATTATAGGCGCTAACGAAGAAAATTATCACTATATGAACTATAATATTAGTGACAATGAAAAATTTGAATTCGTAGACGATTTACTAATGATAGCTGAGGGAGACCTATGTCCTAAGTGCGGTGGCAAACTTGAATTCAAGAGAGGCATCGAGGTCGGAAACATCTTCCAACTTGGTCAAAAGTATTCAAAATCGATGAAGGCAACATTCTTAGATGAGAATGGCAAGGACGAATACTTCTGGATGGGTTGCTACGGCGTTGGTATTTCAAGAACAGTATCTGCCATAGTTGAGCAAAACAACGACGAAAAGGGTATCATTTGGCCGATATCATCATGTCCATACGAAGCCATCATTACCATAGTTAATGTAAAAGACGAAGAGCAAAATAAACTTGCTGAAGATATTTATCAAAAACTATTGGCAGAGAAAGTCGAAGTGCTTCTTGATGACAGATCAGAAAGAGCCGGCGTTAAGTTTAACGACAGAGACCTAATCGGTATACCGCTTAGAATTACAGTAGGTAAGCTTGCTAGCGAAGGCAAGGTTGAGTATTCAACTCGTCGTGAGATGGAAAATGAAGAGATAGATGCTAGCGAAGCTATTAACAAGATCATTGCATATATAAAGGAAAGGAAGAATAATCGTGGATAAAAAAGTTAGAGTAAGATTTGCACCATCGCCAACAGGTTTTGTGCACATAGGCTCATTAAGAACAGCGCTATATAACTACTTATTCGCTGAAAAGATGGGTGGCGACTTCATCTTAAGAATCGAAGACACAGACAGAACACGTTATGTAGAAGGCGCTATAGAAAACTTGATAAACTCACTTCACTGGGCTGGCATACATTACAGCGAAGGCGTTTTTATTGAAGATGGCAAGGTAGTTCAAAAAGGTGACTACGGTCCATATATACAATCAGAAAGACTTGATATATATAAGAAATATGTTGATCAGCTAATCGAAGAAGGCAAGGCATACTACTGCTTCTGCGATAAGGAAAGACTTGACAGAATCAGAGAAGAAAGACAAATCAAGGGTCTAATACCAAAGTATGATGGCTTCTGTAGAAATATTCCTCTTGATGAAGCAAAGAAAAGAGTCGCAAATGGCGAGCCATACGTAGTTAGACTAAAATTACCAAAAGATACAGACATAACTTTCCACGACGTAGTTAGAGGCGACATCACCATTAACACTGAAGATATAGATGATCAAGTACTATTAAAATCAGACGGTTTCCCAACATATCACATGGCAGTTGTAGTCGACGACCACCTAATGGGCATAACACACATCGTTAGAGGAGAAGAGTGGCTACCATCTACACCAAAGCACGTATTTTTATACGAGGCACTTGGCTGGGAAAAACCAGAGTACGTTCACTTACCAACAGTACTTAACAAAGACAGAAAGAAATTATCAAAGAGACAAGGCGACGTATCAGTAGAAGACTTCAAGGATAAAGGCTATTTGCCAGAAGCATTAAATAACTACTTAGCACTAGTTGGCTGGTCACCAGAAGATAATAAAGAAATATTTACCATGGATGAGCTAATCAAAGAGTTCTCATTCGAAAGAGTTTCCAAGACAGGCGGTATCTTTGACAAAGACAAACTAGATTGGGTTAACGCACAATTCTTAAGAAATCAAGATATAGATGTATTAAGAGAAGAAGCAAGCGAAGAACTAATCAAGGCAGGATTAATTACAGAAGATTTTGCAAAAAATAATAAAGAGTATATGGAAGTTTTAATCGATACACTTAAGGACTCCATCTCACTAATGACAGAATTGCCAGAAAAGGCAAAATTCATATTTGAAGAGCTTCCACTTGCAGATGAAACAAAAGAGTTCTTAGAAGGCGACAATGCAGAGAACGCTAAAGTACTTGCAAACGCAATTGAAGAAGAGCTTTCATCAGTAGACGAAATCACACTTGATTACGCCAAGACATTCATGAAGAGCATACAAAAGAAGACAGGCATCAAAGGCAAAAACCTTTATATGCCAGTTAGAGCGATGATTTCCTTCTCAGTACACGGACCAGAAATGGATAGGATACTTTATTTATTAGGTAAGGAAAAGATATTCAAGAGATTAGATAAATTTAAATAATTGAATAGGAAAATGATTATGGGCTTTGCGCGATGCAGAGCCCATTTTTATGGCAGTGGGCTTGATAAATAAATATCAAACAATTATAATATAATTATATCCGCAAGAAAAGCTACAAAGAATGAACGAATGATATATATCAATGGTATTTAGGAGGTATAAAATGAGAGAAGAATACGATATAAAAAAATTAAATCCAAGAGAAAACATTTATGCTGAACAAATTGCGAAAAAGCAAATAACGATAAATCTTAACGAAACAGTTATAAGTTATTTTAAAGATCAAGCGAAAAGCACAGGCATACCATATCAAACTTTAATCAATTTATATCTTGAAGATTGTGTAGCAAACAATAAAAGCTTAAAAATGACTTGGAAGTAAATATTAAATTATAGAAAGAAGTAGGGGGAGACTCTACTTCTGTTTTTTGGGTAAGATTTAGATAGAAATATACATACAATACATTTACATAAAAGAAAAAGTTTTAGCTGTGGATCAATTGACCCTAGGCTAAAACTTTTTTATTGCTTTATTTACTTTACTTCAAATTCAATGACGCCTTGAGCATCAACGGCTTTAATAATTACTTCAGTCTTAATACTTTGACGTTTTTCTACATATCCAATAATTGTTTCCTTATGTTCATTGCCATCAAAGTCAGTGTATTTCATCATTAAACTTCCCTCATAAAATGTATCATTATAACTTATCTTTATAGTTTTCTTTTCATTAGCTTCTAAACTAACTTTATAAAATGACTCTTCATTTGATAAATATAAATTTAAATCATTTACCTTTTCTGTACTTTCATTTTTAATTGTAAGTGTAATAAGTTCTTCATGTTTAGAATTCATTAAGTAATAAGCTAGTAAAACTAAAACAACTAAGGCTAGAATTAGTAAAATTTTGTACTTTGAATTTTTATTCATATAGCATCACTCCTATGAATTTATTTTATCATAGAATTGTTAATAAAGAGTAAAGAAAATATTACAATTTATTAATATGTACTTTAACTTATTAATTTTGTTTTTTTCTTCTTAATTACTGTATTTAGTACCAAGATAGCGATTATATTTTCATAAAATAATTATAATATTACTTGACTTGTATTTATTAGTTTTACTAATATGGTCTTTTGGATTAATACTTATTATGACAATGAGCGTTTTAATGTGGTATAAAATGAGGCAAGAATACAATATCAAACTTTAATCAATTTATATCTTGAAGACTGTGTCGCAAATAATAAAAGCTTGAAATAGACTTGGAACTAAAAAGTATGTCATGTGGTATAAGATATGTTACAAAAACAAAAAACCGGAAAGGAGCTTCTATCATGACAATTAAATAGAAGAAATGTGTTTGCGCAAGAGCTTATGTGATTGCGCTTTAAAATATTGAGTAATAAAGCCGAAAGACAATACCATGCAAACCTTCAATTCGTTAACAAGCAGCTAAAAATAGTTAAAGAAAAAAGTACATACGAAACAAGTAAATTTTTAAAAGAACTAGAAAACAAATTATAATTCAAAATAAAGACAATACAAGTAGATAACGGATATGAATTTGTAAACGATGGAGATAAGACAGACAAAACAAGCACATTTGAAAAAGTTGCACAAAAACTAGGAATAAATATTAAAAGAATAAGGCTATATTCACCATGGCAAAATGGAAAAGTAGAAAGAAGCTATAGAGAAGATAGTAAAATAGTGTATAACAGAAAAACATTTACAAGAGAAAAAGATCTATTCAAGCAAATAAATAAGCATCAAAATAGATATAACAATACAGCTAAAATATCATTGAATTTTAAGACGCCAAACCAAGTTGTAAAAGAATACTTTTCTAAGTGTAACATATGTCTTGACAATTAAGAAAATAAATATTTAATTTTGTCCTACAAATATTGATTTCTGTCCCAAATTATGGTATAATATAAAAAATAGGAGGTATACTGAAATGAAAAAACAAAATGTCTTAAATTTAATAAAATATCACGTTGAAAGAAATGAGAATTCATTTAGAAATGAATCAATAGAAATCGCAAGATACTTTGATAGTATTGGTGATTATGAAATAGCTGAATATATTATGGGGTTAATATCTGAATCAAACTTATATGCACCACAAGGTAGTGATTTTGAAAGTGAATTTTTAAGACAAGTAGAAACAAGAAATTTAGACTCATTGAATTTACCGTTAGAAATATCAGAGGATATTAAAGGAATAATAAATGCTGTAAACCATAATGTGGGGATTAATAAATTTTTGTTTGAGGGTATGCCAGGAAGCGGAAAAACTGAGGCTGCAAAAAATATTGCAAGATTATTAGATAGATCACTTTTTTTAGTTAATTTTGAAAATCTTATTGATAGTAAACTCGGTCAGACTAATAAAAATATTTCAAATGTATTTAAAGAAATAAATATGATACCAAACGCAAACAAGATAGTGATTTTATTTGATGAAATAGATGTGATTGCGTTAGATAGAATTAATTCTAATGATGTTAGAGAAATGGGAAGAGCTACGTCTACTATTTTAAGAGAATTAGATAGATTAACAGATCTTAATAAAGAAATAGTAATTATTGCAACTACTAATTTATATTCAAATTTTGATAAAGCATTAGTTAGAAGATTTGATGCAGTTATTAATTTTAATAGGTATAGTCAGGAAGATTTAATAGAAGTTGCTGAGTATTATTTTTCTTCATTTATAAAAAATTTTAAAGGAATATCAAAGGATACCAGATTATTAAAAAAAATATTAAAGACGGCAGAGAAACTACCTTATCCTGGAGAGTTAAAAAACATTATAAAAACATCACTCGCATTTAGTGATGCTGAGTCTGAGTATGATTATTTGAAAAGATTATATAACAGTTTGATAGGAAATTTAGATCAAAAAGATATCAGTCAGCTTTATGAGGAAGGATTTACGGTAAGAGAAATAGAAAAACTAAAAGGAGAGTCTAAGAGTACTGTATCAAGAAAATTAAAGATGGAGGAGATAGATAGTGAATAATATCTTGGAGTTAAAAGGAAAACGTTTTGTACAAGCCAGCAAAAATAGTAATGGTGGCGGGGTATCTATGAATGGTAAAGTAGAAGTAACTTCAGAACATTTATCAAGATTGAAATTTCAGTTAAATCAAATCAAAGAGTTCTGGGATAATGAAACAAAACCATTTAAAGGAATTTTAGTTAGCGTTTATTATAATAAAATTGTTGCAAAAAGTAACCGTATTGCTGGTCTTTTTAAAGGTATGGATTCCAATGATGCGATTGTAGGAGCAAAATTTAATGTAGATAAAAACAAACATATAATAACATATTTTCTTGGTGAAAATGATTTGGTTAAAAGTATTGAATTGATTGCAAGCACAGAAAATATATTATCTGAAAATCTTTCAGGGAAAATAGATAAAAGCTTATTTAAAGATAAAAACATAATTAATTCAATTATGTTTAAAGATTATTCTATAAGTATGTCTACATTCAAGCAAGTGATTGCAGATGCATCTTATATAGATTCATTTCAAGTAGAATTACCAACAATCGAGCTTAAACAAAGCATTATAACGCTTTATGATGTAAAAAAAGATACAAGGTTATTATTTGAAAGTTTGGGGATAGATTTATTAAGTACTAGGATTTTAGATAATCAAACGGTTTATTTAGATGAAAACCAAGTAAAACAGCTTTTGGAAAAAGCACCTTATCTTGTTTCAATGGCAACGGTTGATTTATCAGAATTAGCACCAGATGATTCTATCAATGAATACCAAACAAAAATAGTAAGTATACCATCTCCAACTATTGAACCGACAATTGGAGTGATAGATACTTTATTTGATGAGGCTGTTTATTTTAATGAATGGGTTGAGTATCACGATATGGTGTCAGATGATATACCTAAAAGTTCAAAGGATTATAATCATGGAACAGCAGTATCTTCAATTATTGTTGATGGAGCAAAATTAAATCCTTGGTTAGATGATGGTTGTGGGCGGTTTAAGGTTAGACATTTTGGAGTTGCTGTTGGTGCTGGATTTTCTTCCTTTTCGATTATTAAGCAAATAAAAAATATTGTGATTAGTAATCCAGATATTAAAGTGTGGAATATTTCGCTTGGCAGTAATCAGGAAATAAATGACAATTTTATCTCTGCTGAAGCTTCAATCTTAGATCAAATTCAGTCTGAGAATAATGTAATTTTTGTTGTGGCTGGAACCAATAAGCCAAGTGAAGATGTGATAAAAATAGGCTCGCCCGCAGATTCTGTTAATAGCATGGTTGTGAATGCCGTTACGAAAAGTGGTTTGTCAACGAAATACGCACGAAAGGGTTTGGTATTGTCTTTTTTTGCAAAACCTGATGTGAGCTATTATGGAGGAAGTGAGGAGCAATACATTAGAGTCTGTGAACCTTTAGGAGCTGCAAGCGTTGCGGGAACATCTTATGCCGCACCTTGGATTGCAAGGAAGTTATCCTATTTAATTGATGTTTTAGGACTTAATAGAGAGGTTGCAAAAGCTATGATAATTGATGCTGCAAGAGGTTGGAAGGAAAAACCAACTCCTGAAGAAGTTGCGTTATATGGTCATGGTATTGTACCAATTCATATTAATGATATTATCCAAACGAAAGATGACGAAATAAAATTTATTGTATCTGATATTAGTGAAAAATGGAATACCTATAACTATCATTTTCCCGTTCCTCTAAAAGATAATAAGTATCCGTATATCGCAAAAGCTACTATGTGTTATTTCCCGTTGTGTAATAGAACGCAAGGTGTTGATTACACAAGCACTGAATTGAATTTACATTTTGGTCGTATAGGAAATGATGACAAAATTAAGGATATTAAAGGTGATAAACAAAATACAGAGGAATCATTAGGAGGAGAAAGAAACTACCTTTTGGAGGATGAAGCTAGAAAGCAGTTTAGAAAATGGGACAATGTAAAGTATATTGCGGAGAGTTCTACAAAAAGAATGATAGCAAAAGATTCTTATCGAAATAAAAAATGGGGGATGGAAGTAAAGACAAATAATCGCTTAGATCCTAGAGACGATGTAGGACTTAGATTTGGTGTAGTAGTAACACTAAAAGAAATAAATGGTGTGAATAGAATTGATGAGTTCATTAAAAGTTGTACATTAAATGGTTGGTTAGTAAATGTAATTGATGTTGATAATAGAGTTGATATTCATCGAAAAGTCAATGAAGAAATTAAGTGGGAGTAATAATGAAAGTGTAGGGATATAAATGTTAGAAAATATAGGAACTAATTTCATTAGTATTGGACTTTGTTTTTTGATTGATATACTTGTAGACAATTATAGTATGATAGGGTTGTTTGTAAAATCGTTGATACATTAGAGCAAATATATTAGGTTTAATATTGCGTTTTTATATAAATTAAAAAAAGAATGAGCATTTTTAGAAAATTTAGGTAAAGAAGTGAATGGTTTTATTGAGGTGTACAAATGAAAATAGATTTTTACTATTGGGGGAATATCTGCCCTATAACTACAGGAATTTTAAAGTTAATGAGCGAATATGAAGATAAAGTGGATATTTACTTGCATGACATTTCTAATGATAGTGAATCGTGTAAAATTAATAAAATATTTTTTCCATTTTTAACTGTACTAAATGAAGTCAATAGATTTTACTCGCCTATAAGCAGAAAATTTATGGAAGAAATTGCTGTGGGTAATATTCCTAAAGAAAAGCCATTTATTCCTAAATTAGGAACTAAAATTATATCCGAAACTATTAAACCTATAAGAAAAGATAATTATATATTCGCTTCAAAGTATACATCTAGAAAAAATTGCTTAGGATGCGGAAGTAAAATTGATATGTATAATTCAATGAATGAAGAAATTTATGGTTTTATTAATGTTTTGGGAAATGAATTGTTGGGCGGAGCTGAATTTGTTCCATCTAAATATGTTCCATATGATATTCCAAAGGATGAAGATATAGCGTTTATTACATGTGTGTATTTATCAAATAAAGAATATGATTATAAATCCGCCCCACTTAAGGCGTTGGAAAACTATTTAGGAATTAATTATAAAAAAGTTTTAGTAATATCTGATGAATTTGGAGTTTTTCCTAATGGCAACTTAGATTTTTTCTTGAAGAACAGTTATGTAGATGAAGGAATAATATTTGAAGACAGCTATTGTAAATTACATTTAATGTCTAAGCTACTATGATTTAGCGAATAATGTATAGTGTTAGGAAAATCTATAAAAAGCATAAGTCGCTTATATATAATTAATTTTGGGTATATATCAATCAAGGAGTTGATTATATGATTCTTATTGGATACAAAAAATGCACTACATGCAAGGGCATTGAAAAGATGCTTGACGAAAAGGGCATAAAATACACTTACAGGGAGATTGACAAGGACATTCCTACGGTGAAGGAGCTTAAAGAATGGCACAAGGCATCGGGTCTTGACATTAAGCGTTTCTTCAACACTTCAGGTCTTGTATATAGGGACATGAATCTTAAGGATAAACTGGGCGATATGAGTGACGATGAAAAATACAAACTTCTATCGACTAATGGCATGCTTGTGAAAAGACCAATACTTATCAAGGATGATGGCTCTTTCGTGGCTGTGGGTCCTGATGTGAAAAAATATTTAGCGTAAAAAAAATAAAAGCGGACTGAGATGAAATGATATGTACCCTCTTTACTGGACAAACCAGTAAGGAGGGTATTTTTATGCGATATAGTTATGAATTCAAAAAAGAATGCGTAGAACTATACAAACAAGGAAAGTGGATGGAAACGCCAGAAGGTGTCAAACAACATAT